>NZ_JACJSI010000056.1 GCF_014698065.1 Nostoc flagelliforme FACHB-838 | reverse complement strand
TTGCTTCCAATACACCAGCTTTTATTACAAATACAAGGCATTCGGAATCAGATTCAAATAATACTTATGTACTAGTAATTGGCGCTCGCATTGTGCCAGTTGCGTAAGTCCTGCCCTTTTGAATTGTTATTTAACTAACTTGCAATTCGCTGTATCATAGCAATCTCAGGAATTTAATTTTGAGCATAAGTGTAGCCCAACCTAGGCATCGCTTTACCAATGCCCGCCGTTGGATGCCCAAAGGGCTGTAGGACGAAATCATTTAAAATAAATAACTTGCCAAAATTTACCTGACAGACTGCGGAATTTCGGGTTAAATGTTTTAAAGTATGCACTCTGCAAGAGTTGTTGGATATTATTCGTGACACAACAAGACCAAAAACCTTCTCGTTCTTTCGCTGGAATTGCTGGCATTGTTGCCGCAGCCACATTAATTAGTAAAGTCTTCGGTTTAGTGCGGCAGCAAGCGATCGCTGCCGCATTTGGTGTTGGTGCTGCTGCCACTGCCTATAGTTATGCCTATATTATCCCTGGCTTTCTATTGATCTTACTCGGTGGTGTAAACGGGCCATTACACAGTGCGATCATCAGCGTTTTAGCCAAACGGCGGCGAGAAGAAGCGGCTCCCTTAGTGGAAAGCGTGACAACGCTGGTGGCTGGATTGCTGTTACTGGTGACAGTTGCTCAAGTTTTATTTGCGGATGCGATCGTTGATTTAGTCGGTCATGGTTTGGAAGCGACAACCAGAGCGATCGCTATTCAGCAACTCCGCATTATGGCACCGATGGCTTTATTTGCCGGTTTAATTGGCATTGGCTTTGGTACTCTTAATGCAGCCAATCAATATTGGTTACTTTCCATTAGTCCTTTATTATCCAGCATTACCGTTGTCGCCGGTCTTGGGATCTTGGCTATGCAACTGGGCAAGGACATTATTAAACCAGAGTACGCTTTAATCGGTGGAATGGTGCTAGCTTGGGGAACTTTGGCAGGAGCAATTCTCCAGTGGTTAGTGCAACTAATTGTCCAGTGGCGGTTAGGATTGGGCACATTACGTCTGCGGTTTGATTTTAAATCCCCAGGCGTTCAAGAAGTCATCAAAATCATGACTCCGGCAACGATTTCCTCTGGAATGATGCCAATTAATGTTGCCACTGACCTTTATTTTGCTAGTCCAATCGCTGGTGCAGCGGCAGGATTTAACTATGCCAATTTATTAGTCCAAACTCCCTTGGGGATTATTTCTAATATCATTTTGCTGCCTCTATTACCGATATTTGCCAAACTTGCTGGCCCCGAAAATTGGCCAGATTTAAAATTACGCATTCGCCAAGGGCTTTTACTCACTGCCTCCACCATGCTACCGTTAGGGGCGCTGATGGTAGCGCTATCTGTACCAATTGTGCAGGTGGTATATGAGCGCGGTGCTTTCAAACCAGAAGCCACACAGCTAGTTTCATCATTGTTAGTAGCTTATGGAATTGGGATGTTTGTCTATTTAGGGCGTGATGTTTTGGTGCGGGTTTTCTATGCTTTAGGCGATGGACAGACACCTTTTCGCATCAGTATTTTTAACATCTTGCTCAACATCGTATTAGATTGGTTTTTCGTGAAACCTTTTGGCGCTCCCGGTTTGGTGTTGGCAACAGTGGGTGTAAATTGTAGCTCAATGTTGATGCTGTTATGGTTGCTCGATCGCAAACTCAATGGTTTACCTTGGCGTGAGTGGGGTTTGCCGATTTTGGGTTTGACTGCTGGTAGCGTAGTCGCAGGGGTAGCAAGCTATGGCACACTGGTTGGTTGTCAGCAGTTGCTAGGTAAAACGGGTTTACTGATTCTGGTGTTGCAGTTGTGTGTATCTGGCTTCGTGGGGATTGCGGTGTTTGCTGCGATCGCTTCGTGGCTGAAAATACCAGAGGTGAATATTTTTGTATCTCGTTTACGTCAACGCTTTTTGAAGAAATAACTAGTATTTTAATTTTTGAATACACCGAAGTTGCTGACTAATAATAGAAAATCTGGAGTTAATATTGTCGGATTGTGTTGTTTTGCTGCGATCGCAATGGCAATTTATTGAATATTTAGACGTTGATTCATTTGCTTTTTTTCTCTTGCTCGATTCAGCAATATCGTACATCCAAGTGGGTGAGAAATAATTCAGCCATTTGGGTGAGCCAAGTGTGCGAGGTTACATTTTGTAAAAAAAGAGATTCTAGTACTAGAGAACATTGATTTTACCTAATTCTAGTGAGAACGAATCCTATGAAACTTACAAAATTAGCTGCCTCTGCACTTGCTGTTGCTTCCATTGTCCTCTCAGCCAGCATTGCATCTGCTCAAACAGCAGGTACTAACGGTAACTACATCGGTGCTGGTATTGCGGTTGGTGCAACCAGTGGCGGACAAGGAAACGATGAAGCACAACTTGGTGGCAATATCCAAGGACGTTACGCCGTTCCGACAACACCTCTTTCAGTGCGGGGTTCTGTGCTGTATGGTGGTGATGCTGCTGCAATTATGCCTATAGTTACTTACGATGCACCCATCGCCAGAAATACTAATGTTTACTTCGGTGGTGGTTATTCCTTTGTAACTGACGAAGGTCAAAAAACTCCATTAGGCAATCAGAATGCACCTGTAGTCACCCTTGGCATTGAATCAGAAGTTAGCAACAATATCATTGCCTACGGCGATACCAAATGGGGCATTGATGCTTACAGAAATAGTGATGCTGACGCTGTAAGCTTCCAAGCAGGATTAGGCTATCGCTTCTAGTGATTACAAGCTAGAAAACGGCTTAATCGGAAGCTAAAGCAATGATGTTTGCCAGCTGTAATCTAATTCATTCGTCATCTCTGAGTATTCATGCTCAGAGATGAACTCTTTTTTTTAATCATTTTTGTTTATGATTTTGAGAAAAAATTATATTGGTTAGTATTCAAAGTTTCTCTTAGAGTGAAATGAGCAATTGTGAATACACGTATTAAGAGATTACTTATGGAAAAGATTAATCAGATTTCACAAATACTTGGTGAAACAACTGATGTAGAATCTTGGCTGATTCGAGCGGGACTAAAATTTTCTGATTTAGGTGATAATGCAACAAGTATTTCAATCCGCAAGCAATGGCGAGAGTACCAAGCCGCAGTTCAAAGGTGCTGTACAACCCTACACCAACCACCCTCATGTGTTCAACTCAGCGGCGACTATGCCAAGCTGAGAATACCTAGTAATGCATCAACTTATTCGGAAGTTAGGGCGATAAAGTTTCCCCGGCGCGAGAGTGATTCCATTAACTAATTAATAATCCTGTTGCACGCCTCCTACTACTGGCTTAACTTCCGAAAATGGATCAGTGCCACCACCCCAGTTAAAATCACTAATTCGGAAGCTGATGCCGCCTAACTCCAACACTGGATTGTAACGCAAGGTGATGCCATAGGTGCGACGGCTATATTCCAAAATGTAATCTGTGCTAGTTTCTATACCAGTATCCAAGTTAATAGACGTCTGAAAGCCTAAGCGAAAAGGGCCATAGATTTGCTGTGATATTCCCGCAGTCAACACTTTGTTATCAACGGAGCGGTCAAACAAAAAAGGTGATAACCCGCTATTTAAGCCTTGAGAGAAACTAATATTAAAGGCGGTATAGTCGAAAAAAGGTCGAGAAAAATGACCAATTTGCCCTAGTAAGCCAATTGTACCAGTTATAGTACTTTGGTTATCACCATTGGTGTAATAACTGCTAGTACCTGTGAGGCTAGCGACTGCTTGCAAGTAAGGAACTACAGGGTTAGCCGTGTATCGTAATCCCTCTGTGGCAGTGGCTGGTAATGGTTTTCCCTGCCATAGGAACACCCCAGTACTGAGGATAGCGCTGCTTTGTAAACGCCCTAGTGAGATGCGATCGTTTTCCCGCAATGGTTCTAATAAGTCTTGGCGGTCGGTGTTGGCATTGATATATCGAGCGCTTGCCTGATAAGTGAGATTGATGCCACTCCTGCCTAAAGGAATTACAGGAGAGGTAACAATGCCGCCAAGACTGCTTTGGACAGTTTGAAAGCCGAGAGTACCGTTATAAAAACGATCGCGGTAGCCATACTCCAGATTTAATATGTGGGGAAGGGAATCGCCTAATATCTGGCGCAATCCTAACCTCGCCCGCAAATTATCTTCCACCTTGTCCAAGTTAAAACTAGTTAACTCCCCACTCCCCTCAACTACTGCTCGTGGACTCAAAACAGAATTTATCTTTGTCTTGGCAGCAAACAGTGCGCCTAAGTCACTCGTGCCTTCTTGCACAGCTCTCTGTACTAGCAACTGGGGCGTAATCGTCCAGCGTGTCTGCTCTGTATCGATCACTGGAAAGCCACGCTCAATATACAAACCACCCCGATCTTCTCCATCATAGCCAGGGGAGACAATTGCAGGTGTAACATCCCGCTCCCGACGGTCAATAGTCCGCTCATTCACCGGAATTGGTAAGGAGATTCTTTGATCCAATACCAAACGCTGGTTCTGTGTCCTGATGCGGTCTACCAAGGGTGATTCTCGCGTCAGAGTTACTGTATCTGCACGCAACTCTAGTTCTGGGGGCGAAAAAGGATCATTGGTGATGCGGACATCTCTTGCTTGCCAGCCTTGCGGATAGAAGTCAATGTTTTCAGCTTCAAACCTGAGCCGATTGACTACACCCCCTGTTTTCGGTGGCGCGATGTTGCTCGCATCTGACTGACCACCAAATGCAAAATCAATTCCTCCAGGACTGCTGACACCGGAAAGGGGCTGATTGGCTCTAATGCGATCGCTTGGCGGCCGTCTTGGAACTCCACCAGCAGTTACATCAGTCTGTGAGAAAGCAAAATCTGTTTGTGTTGAAGGGACGTAAATTTCTCCTCTACCATTTTCCAGTTCCCCACTATCTTGAACAAAGTTATAGGTAAAGCGTTGTCCACGCAGTATCTGATCGCCCCGTGTTAAAGTTACGTTGCCTTCCCCGGCAGCAATCAAGTTGTCCAAATTGACTTGCAGGCGATCGGCATCCACCACCGCCCCATCAAATCGCACAATTACATTACCTACAGCTGTAATAATTCGCTGTTTCTCGTCATACTCTTGCCGATCGGAAGTTACTTCTACAATTCTTGGTCTAGCGGGCGCAGTTGTACCAGGTTGACTTTGTGGCTGATTAGTGGTGTTAGCCTCTGGTGTAGGCGTTGGTACTTGGCTTTGTTGTTGGACTTGGGACTTAAATTCTACAGTGATGGGCGTTGAGAGTTGGTTTGCGGGGTTACGAGACTTGAATTTTATAAAATTTTGTACTGATTGAGAATTAGGTGTTAGATCAGCAGCAGATACAGAGATATTTTTTTCTTGTGGAGACTGTTGTGCAGGAATATCAGGCTGCTGTTTTTGTTGGATTAACTTCTCAGCTAAAATTTCCCCCTTGGACTCGACTAACTTGTCCTGGTTTGTGACACTTGGGGCAATTTGAAGAGGAAGCGGAGATTTGGTGACAAGGGGATTTGGGGAAACTCTATAGCTAAAGTTACTATCCAAAAAGGTTTGTTTTTCTGCATTACTAGAGTTTGGATCTAGCGTAGACGCAAAGCGGCTTGTCGTTAGACCTCGCTGAGCGAGTTTTTGAGCAGGTTCACTTTTTGCGTCTAGGTCGGAAACCTCCGCTGCAACTTTTATTGGCAACGCAGTAGCTTCCCTTTGAGCCTTTTGTTTACGCAACGCCGACATTAAGAGAATTTCCGAGCGCTGTACACCGACGCTCGAACTTGTCTTTGTGTCTTCTTTATCTTGGCGATTAGAGGTTGTAGCCTCCTGCGTAGGATAACCAACGACTAGCGACTGCCCCAAAAGCGCAGCACTTCCAGAATTGGCGAGTGGGGAAGTTTCTGGTGGAAAGGTTTCTGGGGAATGAGGTACAGAGGAAGTTTCGGCTACTACCAAGTCATCCTGAGTTGAGTTGAGGGGAGTTGACAATTGCGGATCACTCTTGATGTTACCTGCAATTGGCAACTGAGCCAAAACCTTGGGCTGCTTGGATTTGTCTGTCTTTTCATGTATTCCAGTATCTACACCTGAAAGAAAATTAGTATGACTAGCAGATGAGGCGGGATTTACAGTTTGTAAAGATTCGACGATAGGAGGCGGATCGGGTGGCAGAACTGGATGAAGCATATTTGAGCAAAATCGGGCTAACAAACAGCCAAATAACGAAGGGAAGGATAAAACATACATTCTGCCTTCCGACTGTTGCCTTCTGCTACCTAGAGCAAGCTACCTGGAGGAAGAAACTTACTAAGCGAAAGTTAGTAAGTTTCTATGGCGTTTAGTATTTTCCGTCTTCCAAAGTCGCGGATGATTTATCGGCCTTTTACTCTAAGTCCCGGCGACCGGGGTTACGAGCGGGATCGTTCGACAAAAATCCGAAGATGAAGATAGCTACAAAGAAGGCAACAACAATATAAACAGCGATTTTTAAAGTCAGCATAGAAATATCTCCAACTGGGTAAAACAAAGAGAGCTTTTCTTTCAGGATCTGCTATGCAGAAAAGATAGCTACTTTATATTACCCAAATCTCGTCCCTTTTTAGAGGACTCTGGGGATTTGGGAGTGGGGACTTAGGATTAGGTACTAGCAGTGTCTACCTTACGGTTATTGAAAATGGTGCAAGATGTCAGCTGTCTGACTTTCAGATGACCCCAAGAAATAACTCAGAGATTGTTTACTCTTGTGACGTTCACTAACGGCAAAAGTTTCTTAAAAAAAGGGTAGAGGTTAGAGGGTATCGGTTACAGGAAATAATTCTCCTTGTCCCCAATCCCCAGCGATAGCGCAGCGTTAGCGAGGCACGAGCGTCTGCACTAAGTTTCGACTGCGCTCAACTACCGCGGCTGGTGAGCGTAGTCGAACCATGTCGTACCACTTCCCTACGGGACGCTACGCGAACGTGGAAGCAAGCTACGTGCAGCCTCTCAAAGAGAAGTGTCGCCAATCTCTTATTTTTCAGCTTGAAGTAATGCTTAAGTCTTTGCTAATTCGGTTTTTAATTACTCGTGCAGGTATGCCTACAGCAACGGAGAAAGGAGGAATATCTTTATTGACAACTGCTCCCGCACCAATAACACTGCCTTTGCCAATAGTAACGCCATCTAATACTGTTACTCCATGCCCTAGCCAACAATCATCTTCAATTACAATTCCCTTGCGAGTAACACCTTGATATTTAATCGGCTCTATCGGATCGGCAAAATTATGATTATTGGCATATATCCCTGAGTTTGCAGCAATCAAGCAGTATTTACCAATTTTAATGTCTCCTGGTCCCTCAATACACACATTGGGAGCAATAAAGGTGTGTTCATCAATAGATATTGATGTATTTTCCAAACACCCTATATCAACGTTACGCTCAATAGCAACTTTATTTCCTAGATGAATTTTATTATTTTTATGTCCTCTAGCATCCATCCGCACACCCTTGAAAATATAGACTCCACTGCCTATCTCAATACAAGAACTACCGTTAAATTCAACACCATTTTGAATATATACTTGGCTGCCTATGTGGGCGAAAATACTACGATATCCCAAATTACGCAACTTTGACCCTAGCATAAGTGTCGGGATATCTCCTAACACTGTTGTTACTAAAAGTTCTTGCATGCGCTGCAATTTTGAAAGGTATTGCTTGTTATGCATGGCTATATATCTCTTCAATCAATTATTGTTGGCAGTTGTTTTGGCTGTATCCTAATCTTCTGAGCAATACCAAAAGTATCAATCAGTATCCGCTGACACAGAAGTAAAATTAACTGTGTCACTGAAACTTCCCCATATTTCTGAGATGTTTTCCAATATTTGAAAAACCAGAGTTTGATTATGTGAACGATCTGGAACTGAGATGTGTAGAATCGCTCAATTGATATGCACAATTAATTGCTTGAAGTGGCTAGTACAGTACGTCGTAAATCCAACTACCATTTTAATAACAAGTTGTTCAACTGCTTAAAGGTTGGCAAACTTCCACTACATTGTACTAGAACTTTTGTACTATATATTCATAAAAGTTTGGCTTATTTTTCACCAAAGCAAGCAATTAACGGAACAATTTCAGTGCATTAGAGGGTCAAATCTCAGACTATTAAATTGTCTAATGGGGAAATTTGCTGATTTAGATTGGCTACTGTTTTGGTTATCTGGCAAATTTGAAAAGCTTGTTATTCAACTAGGAATAGACTTGTTTACCTTAAAGCCACTTATTTACAAGCAGCTTTATTCTCTTGAAACAACTCAGTTTCACAAACTATTTTGCAACAAAAAATACATTTAACTAGACTATATTCAAAATTTAGATAAAATTTATGCCTAGTATGACAATGTAATTATTGTTAGATTTTTCTGGGTATTTGTGCCTAACAAATCCAATTAGGGTGGATTATCTCCCACATCAGCCATCACATTGAAGTTAACCATCGGTGCAAATAAGTAAGCGCTTCCCCGACTGCTATGACGGCTTTCTTGCAACGAATTTCTAGAGTATGCTGCTCCAATCATGTTGCACACGGATGATTTACAAACTAACCAATTCACGTTTTTAATTACATGAATAACTTTTAATAACAATTGTTTTCAACGATAACACATTTTATTTTTAGTGGAACATTCTCATGAAATAAGTAGATCGTCAGGTCGCTTGTTGATGAGAATGATGGAAATAAGTTAGTTTTTTTCCTAGAGCAATCGCTACTTTATAATAAGTTTATACACTTAGACAAAATCCTTTAAGGGCGAGGAGAAAAAAATGCTGTCGTCAGTTACTTGGCATTGGCATTTTTGTTTATATTTCTAGCGTTGCTTGCCCAAGTAATTTTATGATCTTGTGTGAAATTCAGAATGATATCTACTATACTGATGACACCCTATTCTTGAAAAATCTAAAAATTTTCCTCTTCCGTATTACTGAAAATTTGTATATCACCCATTCGGGTGAGCCAAGCGGGTGATGCGTGCTTGGTACTACTCGTTATAAATTTTATTGTAGAGAAAGCTAAAACTTAGCTTAGTTTCTAGGAGAAGTCCACAAAACAGCATTAAATTCCCCAAATTGAGGTATCGGTTTTAACTCACACACTTGGTTCAAATTATGGCTTTAATTAAAGATATTGTGCAAGAAGCTCTAACTAGCGGCTATCTAAGTGTTGTAGCAGAAGATAAAGTGCGATCGCAGCTTCAAAGTAATTATGACTCAGAAGACCTAGATGCCTGGATCATTTTACAGCGAGCTATTGCAGCTGGTGATGTCAAACAAGAGTCGCGCCGAAAAAAAGCTTCTCTATCTCCTAAAGCCAAGGACACTTCATCAAGTATCAAACTTGCTTATCAAATGGCAGCGGAGATTGCGTATGCAGCAGCTGTAGCTCTGTCGATGACCAAAAATACTAAAGATCAGCCTTCACTAGGTGCATAAAATAATACGTTGCTCAGTTATTTTCCTGGTTTAGCGCTAATATTTAATACCAAGCAGTTAGCGTAGGTGTAGCCCGCCGCAGGCATTGCTTTTCCTGGTTAACTGCTTGGTACAGTTTTTAGACGATCCAATTTTAGGCAATGTCTATGAGAGGCTACGCCTCTGCCTAACCTTAAACCAGTCTTAACCGAAGAATTACATATAGCGGTTTACGTACAGGTAAGGTAAAGAAAAAATAATTAACCACAGAGTAGGGTAACACAGCTGTGCTACCCTACTTTTTTGATAGAGAAATTTTTTTAAAAAATAATTAAATATTTTACTTTCCTAGAAGCAGCTATAAGGAATTTTCACTCTCAGCCAACACTCTAGAATTGATCCCCGGAAGCAATAGTAAAATAAATATAAATTATTTATTTAAAACTAGATTTTTTTAAGTGATAGATACCAGTAAATGATTAAATCTTAATATACCAAGTACATGGCTGAGAGTAACGCATAGAATTAGAAACGCCTTGGTGTAAACTTTAGCAACTAGGTTAAAAAAATTCTCAATGCTTAACAAAGTCATCGCTTTTTCACAAAATACAGTATAAAGAATTGGCAACATTGGTAAAGAGAGTAAACAATAACCATAGCTAAACTTGGAGTTTTGCCAACCTATGCAGCCAATTCGCACGTTTAACGTATCACCTTCATTACCGCCGCGGCTCGAACCACTACGGCGGCTAGCATATAACTTGCACTGGGATTGGAACGTTGACACTAAAGATTTATTTCGTCGCTTAGATTCTGACCTGTGGGAGTCTAGCCATCATAACCCAGTGTTAATGTTGGGTACTATTTCTCAATCGCGGCTTCTGGAAGTTGTCGAGGATGAAGGCTTTCTAGCGCAAATGGATCGAGCTGACCGACAGTTAGACGATTATTTGCAAGAGCGCACCTGGTATCAGAAACAGCGGGAGCAGAAACCAAAGGAATGCTACGCTTATTTTTCGGCGGAATTTGGACTTGTAGATTGTTTGCCCGTCTATTCTGGGGGCTTGGGTGTTCTGGCGGGGGATCACCTCAAATCTGCCAGTGACTTGGGGCTACCCCTTGTGGGCGTAGGTTTACTGTATCAGCAAGGCTACTTTGCCCAGTATCTCAATGCCGATGGCTGGCAGCAAGAACGCTACCTGCTCAACGATTTTTACAATATGCCCTTGCATCTAGAGCGCAATGCCGACGGTTCAGAACTGCGGATTGCGGTGGATTATCCAGGGCGCAAGGTGTATGCCAGAGTTTGGCGCGTACAGGTAGGAACGGTTCCCCTGTATTTGATGGACACCAACATTGAACCAAACAATACTTACGACCACGACATCACAGACCAGTTGTATGGTGGCGACATCGATATGCGTATCCACCAGGAAATTATGCTGGGGATCGGTGGTGTGCAAATGCTTAAAGCTTTGGGGCTGAAAGTCACCGCTTACCACATGAATGAAGGCCACGCCGCCTTCTCTGCCCTAGAACGCATCCGCTTGCTGATTCAGGAAGAGGGACTGAATTATCCCCAAGCTAAACAGGTGGTGGCTTCTAGTAATATCTTTACTACCCACACGCCAGTACCAGCAGGGATTGACTTGTTCGCTCCTGACAAAATGCTGCACTACTTGGGGTACTATGCAGAGATATTTGGGTTGCCGAAAGAGCAATTTTTAGGGCTGGGGCGCGAGAATACAGGCGATTTATCTGGGCCTTTCAGTATGGCGGTGCTGGCGCTGAAGATGGCAACATTTTCTAATGGTGTCGCCCAACTGCATGGTGTGGTGTCGCGGCAAATGTTCCAGGGCTTGTGGCAAAATGTGCCAGTAGAGGAAGTCCCGATCGCAGCAATTACTAATGGTGTTCACGCTCGGAGTTGTGTTGCGAAATCTACTCAAGAGTTATACGATCGCTACCTCGGGCCCAACTGGTCATCAGCACCACCAGATAGCCCATTGTGGGATCGGATGGACGCCATACCCGATGAAGAATTGTGGCGCAATCACGAACGCTGCCGCTTAGATATGATTTTGTATGTGCGAGAGCATTTGGTCAAGCATTTGACCGATCGCGGCGCTTCCGCCTCCGAAATTATCCAGGCACAAGAAGTTTTAGATCCTTACGCTTTCACCATTGGCTTTGCCCGTCGGTTTGCCACCTACAAACGCGCCACCCTCTGGATGCGTGATTTGGATCGCATTAAGCGGCTTTTGCTTGCTAATAAACACCGGAAAGTGCAATTTGTGATTGCTGGTAAGGCACATCCTAAGGATATTCCCGGTAAAGAACTGATCCGCGAGATTAATCACTTTATCCGCGAACAAAACTTAGAAAAGCAGGTCGTTTTTGTCCCCAACTACGACATTCACATCTCCCGGTTGATGGTTGCGGGTTGCGATATTTGGTTAAATACACCGCGTCGTCCACGGGAAGCCTCTGGTACCAGTGGCATGAAAGCCGCAATGAATGGCTTGCCAAATTTAAGTGTACTAGATGGCTGGTGGGATGAAGCTGATTACGTCCGCACAGGTTGGGCGATTGGACATGGAGAGAATTACGACGATCCCAACTATCAAGATGAAGTAGAAGCAAATGCTCTCTACGAATTGTTAGAGAAGGAAGTTGTACCGCTATTTTATGAACACCGTGATAGTGATGGCTTGCCTCGTCCGTGGGTTGCCAAAATGAAGGATGCAATTCGATTGAATTGTCCATTCTTTAATACAGCGCGGATGGTAGGAGAATATGCACAAAGAGCTTATTTCCCGGCTAGCGATCGCTATCATACCCTGACTGTTGATAACTATGCCCCAGCCAAAGAACTAGCTGCTTGGAAAGAAAAACTGGGCAAACACTGGTTCAACATCAAAATCAAAGATATTGACGTATCGGCAGCTTCAGACATTGAGGTTAACCAAACCGTTGCTGTTAAAGCCAAGGTTGACTTAGCAACTTTGACGAATGATGATGTGCAGGTGGAGTTATATCAAGGTGCAATCGATGCCAATGGTGATATTGTCAATGCTGTGCCAGTGGTGATGGATTACCAAGGCGAGGATGGACAGCAATTGAGTATTTACACGGGTAATATCACTTATACCGCTTCTGGTTTGCAAGGCTTGTCTTTGCGTGTATTGCCGAAAAATCAATACTTAGCTAATCCTTATGAACCAAGGTTGATTGCTTGGGCACAATAAGAGTAGTGAGTAATTATTGAATACTCAAGATTAGGCGTTGCTAAAAAATCAGCAACGCTTTTTATTTACTTATTGGAAAAGTACGAGACGGGAGAGAAAAATCTATGAACAATATTTCTATTAAAGAGCTTGAGAAGAAAATTGATGCAGGAGAGAAAGTCGGAACGCCTCGTCAAATGCCTCATGAAGAGTACACTCGTAGGGGCACGGCATTGCCGTGCCCCTACACCTGGTGATATAATGCTGATTTAAAATCTAATTCTTCTAAATGGTTAGCTTTCAATAGTTTGATTGTTTCCTCTAACCAGAGATAATCATCAATTTCATAAAGCTGTTTTAAACTCAAGTTAGAATTAACTCCTTGCATAAAACCTCCTTGAGCTAAATCTGACCATATTACAATTTTAGGCTAACATTCTTTGAGGGATGACAATGTAGCCAGTGGTGCGATCGCCTAATACTAAATTACGTTGTTCTCCCCAATACCACCAATAAGCGGCAACATAGGCGCAAATTAAGCTATCTAGTTTATCTTCGGTTGCTTTGAGGGCTGCGCCTGTGGTGGGGATTTCAAGAAGAAACGTAGACGCACCAGCGGCTTGCCGTAGGCTACCGCAGAGGCGCAGAGGGCGCAGAGGAGGAGAAAGAGAGGGGAGGATATTGAAAAGATAATTTTGGAGTTTGATTAGTTCTAGGCGGCGATCGCTGAGGCGTCCTTTTTTGTATTTGAGGATGCGTTCTAAGTTGAATAGGTTAACGATTGCTGGGTGTGGGAAGACTTCTATTTGATATCTGCTGAGTTTTTGCGGTTCTATGGTGGGTGCATGTGCAAAACCGCGTGATTCTAACTCTAAACCAAAGTTGATGGTGCGTTCTGCAAAGGGTAGATTTTGATTCGCTGGGTAGCATCCTGCATGATATTTACCAAAGTACTTGTGGCTGAGTTTGTCGGGAAGACGGCTGCCAGTAGCGTTGGGTATGAGGGTAGGTGCATCTACGGCGATGATGGCTGGTTCATCTGGTTGTACGCTTTGATCAATCCAGGTTAGTATGTCTGCAATGGCTTCTTTGCGGTCTAAATCAAGTAGTTGCAGTTGGCCATCTATCCATTCTAAAGAGCATAGTCCACTTGGTTGTGATTTCCAGCCTAAATCAATGCCAATAAATTTCATGGTCATAACACGAATTTGCGATTATTTTCGCACTTTCGGGCAACCATTTACCTAAATTTACTTGCTAAAAATCGTGGGAAATAATCTTATAATCTTAAGCAGCTTGCCTTAATTTATTTTATCTGACAATAAGTTAATCAAGATTATTCCTATGAAAATTTTATTTTTACATCCCAATTTTCCCTCACAATTTCGCAACTTAGCGATAGTTTTAGGTAAAGATCCTAATCACCAAGTCGTCTTTGGGACAAATCGTCGTGAAGGCGAAATCCCTGGCGTTTTTAAAGCTATTTATACTCCTTCTCGTGAAGCTGCTCCCCAAACCCACCATTACGTTCGCAACCTGGAAAATGCTGTTCTCACTGCACAGGCTGTCTATCGCGTGTCAGAAAAATTAAAAGCTGAAGGTTTCGTTCCCGATATAGTTTATGGGCATTCTGGTTGGGGGCCGACTTTATTTATGAAAGATATTTTCCCCAAAGCAGAATTATTATGTTATTTCGAGTGGTTTTATCATGCTCACGGTTCGGATGCAGATTTTGATCCTAATGAACCATTGAATGCTGATGATGAATGCCGTATCCGCGTCAAAAATGCGCCGATTTTGACTGATTTATATAGCTGCGATCGCGGTCTTTCTCCGACGAATTGGCAGCGTCACCAGTTTCCCAAAGAATATCATAGCAAACTCACTGTAATTCATGATGGTGTTGATACCAAATATTTTGTTCCCAAACTAGGCGCAAAGTTAGTTTTACCAAGAATAAATCTCGATCTTTCCCATGTGGAAGAGTTGGTTACTTATGTGGGGCGCGGGATGGAACCTTACAGAGGTTTTCCGCAGTTTATGGAAACAGTGGCGCTACTTCAGCAGCGACGACCTAAGTGTCATGTGGTAGTTGTAGGAGAAGATCGGGTTGCTTATGGAAAGAATCTCCCTAATGGTCAGACTTATAAACAATTAATGTTGGAAAAATTATCTTTGGATTTATCAAGGCTGCATTTTACAGATAGGCTTCCTTACAATGAGTATCTTCAAGTTTTGCAAGCTTCGTCTGCTCATATTTATTTAACCCGTCCTTTTGTTTTATCCTGGTCAATGTTAGAAGTAATGTCAGCAGGATGTTTGCTAGTAGCTTCTAACACTTTGCCAGTATTGGAGGTCATAAAGGATGGAGTAAATGGACTTTTGGTAGATTTCTTTTCTCCCCAGAATATTGCTGATAGGGTTGAAGATGCGCTGAATCATCCTCAAGAAATGCAAGCAATTCGTGCGAATGCGCGAGAGACAATTTTGAAGCGTTATGATTTAGCGAAACTTTTACCACAGCATTTGCAATGGATGTTCGCTGGTAAAATTTCTGATAGTTTGAAAAAGCGCCCAAATTCTAAAGGATTTGCTAGAAGTTAGATGACATTAGTTATTAGTAGTTGGTCATTAGTTACAACCAACAAAGGACAGATGACTAATGACTAATGACAAAGAAATAAAAGAGCAATATTTAAAATGCGAATTATTTTTACCATTGCCCATTTTTTCAAACCTACCAATGAAGGTCGCCATGCTTCTCAGCGCAAAGACCCACAACCCCGGCTGCAAGCGTTAATTAAAAGCCTTACCGCCTTACACCAGTTATTTGGTAAATCTCAAAGTATCATTAACATTGCTCAACGACTAGCTTTCCCTGTTAATCAGCCACAGTGTCACGAAATAGATATTGTTATTTGTACAACCCAAGATAATCATCTCCTGAATCAGCTTTCGTTACCATCTCATTTATATAAGCATTACTCTACTAATGTAGAACCTCTACTTCTAGGGTTTGAGTGTCAAGCTGTTTTACAAAGTTGTCTCGGTCAGTATGATTACTACTGCTTTCTCGAAGATGACCTAATTATCCATGATCCTTGGTTTTTTATAAAATTAAATTGGTTTACCCAACAAGCTGGTGATTTAAATTTGCTCCAGCCAAATCGTTATGAAGTTTCCCCTTACGGTTTGGTTCATAAAGCTTACATTGATGGGGATTTAGCTTTGCGAGTAACTGCTTCCTTTCAAAATGTGCAGGAGCAACAAGAACTCAAGGGTACAATTCTGAATACACCAATTACCTTTTGTCGTGCCTTGAACCCTCACGCAGGCTGCTATTTTTTGAATGCAAATCAGATGGCTCATTGGGCTAATCAAAGTTATTTTCTTGACCGGGATATCAGCTTTGTTGGGCCTCTAGAAAGTGCTGCTACTTTGGGAATCATGAAAACATTCCGAGTTTACAAAACCTCACCGGAGCAAGCAAGTTTTTTGGAGATTCAGCATTCTGGAACAGGATTTCTGGGGCTAATTGGTGGACAAGTAGGTTTAGCAGATAAGTAAATTTAATTTTAGACTTTTTGCTCAATACAGAAGTACGACTTGCGGCACTGAAAAAAGTCAAAGGTAAAAGGTGATATTTTCTTATTACAGGCATTTTTCTACAGTTCTACAATCTTTGGTCTTCTGGGTGCAAACTGTACCAACCATGCCAGTGACGAACTGCTAGCCAAACGGCTGAAAGCAAACCCGCTAAACTAAGGGTTAATCCCGTGAACGGTACTAATAATCCGAAGATAGGTAGCACTGCTCCAGCAATCGTAGCAACGATCGCAGCCAGAGAAGCCCTGCGACTGGCTCCCAATCCCCATGTTAATATTAGTAAAATGATGGAAATTAAAGTCCAAGCCAACTGAGCATCGATAAGGCGAGCTAGATAGGTCAAACTCAATAGACAAGCAAAGAAAATACTAGCAGCGATCGCAATATTTTTGAAACTTATTGGCACTGACAAATATAACAATAATATCCACCACACAAATATTGCTGGTGCTAGCAATAAAAGCCGCGGAATAATCCCCGTGTGACGAATGGGTTCGGTGTTGGTAAAGACTCCAAAGGGATTTTTGACCGAAACATTATCGTCAAATATCCAAGTAAACTGAGTACTGCGTCCGTTAACTTTAATCTCATTCGGTACAACACCACTAGCAAAATCAGCCGGGGCAAAGTTAGCAATTGCTGTGAGGCGAAAATTAGAAAGCAACTGTCCCGTTGCACTATAAACCCAGCGAGGCCCGCCTTGAGCCTGATAGGTAACTCGAAAGGTATTTTCTTCACCCGGTTGTAGCCGAAAGGGAAAGCTATAGTCTCCCGGATTAGTTTGTTGTAACCTAGTACCGTCACGCTCAACTTTATAGCTAGCAAGCAGTGTGTAGCCGTTAGGTGACGGTGCTTCAAAGAAAAAATTATTAATATCTTTGAGTTGGTTAACTACTTTATAATCAGCACTGTAATTTACCTGATAAATTGAACTGCGGCCGGGAACATCTACGCTTTGGTCAAGCTTGACTTGAATTTGCGAACCAGCCAACGTTAAGAAGCGGTTGATTTGTCGTGTCTCGTTTACTTTGACAATTTTGCCATTAACTTGGGTGTTATAAGAGTATGGCTCTTGAATCGAGTAGCGGACTTGAGGCGCAAATTGTTCAAGTTTTTCACCTGCAACACTTTCAGCCACTTGAGCCACCCTTGCTTGTTCCCAGTGGTGGTAGCGATTGCTTAAAGTCGAACAGAGAAAAAATCCTGGTACTAACAAAATTAATACTAAAGTTAAATGCTGTAATCCCCGCAATAGTTGGGAATAACGCACAGCCCATTCGCCGATAAATATTACTTGTTCCGGCTGGCTGCGACGGAGAGAAAAACTGATTAGTGCGATCGCAACTCCTAAAGCTACAATTAAAAATACTAATAAGAGTGAAGCTTTGAGCGCCTGGGTTCCAAATTGAACAAGCTCAATCGGATGCGTTAAATCAGGTAATCCGGGAATACCTTGAGCAGAAGATGACATCGGCTTAATTTTTGCAGAATTTGGAGAACCAGACCGATAAAATCTTTTAAAAGTTTCTGGAAAGAGGTATAAATTATTCTCCAATCCCCAATTTAACTTTGTGTGTTCAGAATTCCCTGTAATTTTTTGTAATCATAACCATGACAAGGCTAAATGAAGAACTGAACTAGTTGAAGAAACGAAAAATAGAAGTAAAATCAAAAACCCAGTCATGAAGACCGGGTTTTTGAGTGGAAACAATGGGGTATATTCCCCGAAGGTTTGTTATAGAAGTTCAGTATAATATCGATGCTCTGATATTTACTACGACTCTGTTGTTACCGATTCCGGAAAATTAGCTAAAAATTTTTGAGTAGCCCTTCTTTGTCTCTCAAAATACAACAACCGACTGGTAGCGTCAGCGTGTAGGATTGAAAAATATCAATTTTCCGGCTTTTGCTGATGAACAATCCATTTGGTAGCTGGCAAGAATGGCTAACAGTTTTTGCCTATCTAGGTTTCACTGCCTTCATTATCTGGCGCGTGTTTACCGCCGAGAAGAATTAAAAAAGCTGCATATCATCTCACCAGGGCCTTTTTGCTCAAAGGGCAAAATAGTCCCACCTTCTTGAACCTTGACTCGTTCACGACAATTATAAACCTCGGTAGGTCTTTTTACTCCATCTACACTAACGGCAGCCCTGTATTCCCAATAATTTTTGGCACTTCGGTTGATGCTGAGAATGCAAATCTGGTGGTAATCGTTATTGCGGCATACAGATGCAAATGCCGGATTTACCACGGAGAAAGACAGTATTAATAGCAACGCCAAAAATATTATGCATTTAATCCTGTTCATAAATTAGCGAGTCTGCGAACCGCTAGCTTTTTCACGTATACTTACTTCATCACGTTATCGGAATTTGGGAATATATTAACTTGTACATTAGCGCACCCAAAGCTAAACCTCCCAATGAAAATATAGACGTACTATAAAAGGCTAACCCTTCCCTAAGACCAGCTCTTTGAAAATCTATCCTGACTAATATAGTCGCGCAAACTATAAGTAAGGTATCAAGAAATACCCGAAACCAGGCAATCATAATAAAGAACAAGAAAGCTGCTAAGACGGCAACACCGAAAGACCTCGTATTTGATTGAAGCAAAACACTATAGTAATATGTCATTTTCGGCCAAGGAGCAGTTAACGTTACCATTAAAATCAAGATAGCAATTACAGTTGCCACCCATACAAATAGAGGAGCGCGTGTTTCAGATATTACCCAGCCTAAAGTACTGTAACTAAGCAGTACTAGTGCCAGAGACACCCAAGGAACTCTTTTAAAAATTGACATGGGTTGATATTTTTATTACAGGGTCAAGGTCTGATTGCACAAGTAAGATACTTAAAAAAATTAACCATAGATAAACATAGATTCTCATAAGGCGGGATATGCTAGCACAGATGTGCTACTATAACCAATACTCATTCGAATGAGTATTGCGATAAAAGGGGCTTTTGACCATGTGGGTATCAGTGAAACAAGAAACTAAAAGTTCTTGCCGATAAAATTATGTAGATTTTGACTATATGGCTTAGACTGGTAAGTCTATCATCATATTTCTTATAGGTTCAATCAATAGGCTATTATGCTCCTCCAAAGAAAGCCAAACAAGTTTGTCAAGAATTGCGGTAGAAAGTAGTTAATAATATTGTTAAACATTTGTAAACTATTAGCAGCCGAGTAGCCGCGTGTCACATATTGTTAAGGAATTATCATGAGACAACTTGTTATTGCTGAACGCGTATGCCTCATTGGTCATATCGTGTCAAAAGCCTTTGGACTGGTAGGGATGCTACTGGTCGTACCTAATTCGCAAATAATTTTAAACTTATCGCAGGTTGGAGAAACTGCCATACAGTTGAGTATGGCTGGTGGCGGTGTAGTTGATATTATCTTGGGGACAGTAGCTGTCTCTATTTATGCTTACCGGACGTTAGGATTAGGAACTTGGCTAGCATTTATGTTGCCAGCTATGTTTATCTCTTTGGGAAGTGAACTACTGGGAACTAGTACAGGTTTTCCATTTGGTGATTATAGTTACTTGAGTGGCTTGGGGTATAAGATTGCGGGGCTAGTTCCTTTCACAATTCCTTTATCGTGGTTTTATGTTGGGCTGTCGTCTTACTTAATTGCGAGAACTGGTTTGAAAGTGGCTCAAAAACCCAGTTGGGGACGCCATATTGCTGCTATAGCCATTGGTGCTTTACTCTTCACTTGCTGGGACTTTGCCCTTGAACCGGCTATGAGCCAAACTTCTCTGCCTTTTTGGTATTGGGAACAACCAGGAGCTTTCTTTGGAACACCTTACCAGAACTATGCAGGTTGGTTTGGTACTAGCGCACTGTTTATGAGTGTGGCAGGATTATTGTGGAGAAATACCTCAATTAAATTAGAGCGATCGCAACTCAATCTACCCTTAGTAGTTTATTTAACTAACTTTGCCTTCGCCGCCGGACTCAGCTTGGCCGCTGGGTTTTCCATTCCTGTGTTACTCGGCTTATTGCTAGGTGTGACTCCTGCCGTGGTGCTGTGGTTAAAGAGTTCAACCACACCCGCTGAAGTTGCTGTTGAACCAGTAAGCAAAAAAGTGTCAGTAGCAAAGGTTGAAGTTGCCTTGAAATAAGCTGATAAGTTAGGGACTGGGAACTGGGAGACAAGGAGAATAACCCATGCCCAATTCATTCCCAATGCCCAGTGCCCCATGCCCGATTAATTCCCAATGCCCAATGACTAATGACAAATGACAACGCTTTGATACTAGAAAGCGCTATCTCCCTTTTATTGCTACTTATACAAGTACCAGCAACGGCGATTCTGTTTTCGCGTTTGTTAAAGGGGCCAAGACGCCATCCTCCAATAGAACCCCAACAGCCTACACTAGAGCTTTTAGGTAGGGTGAGTGTCGTAGTTCCCACACTGAATGAGGCGCTTCGCATTAGCCCTTTGTTGGCTGGTTTAAGTCAGCAAAGCTATGAAGTTCGGGAAATTATGGTTGTAGACAGTAAGTCTAGTGATGGTACCCCCGACTTGGTAAAAGCCTCACAGCAGAAAGATCCGCGCTTTCGCTTGATGACAGATGATCCGTTGCCCTCTGGTTGGGTGGGTCGTCCTTGGGCGTTGCATAATGGTTTTTTATATAGCTCAGAGGCTAGTCAGTGGTTTCTGGGGCTGGATGCTGATATCCAACCACATCCTGGTTTAGTTGCTGGTTTGGTGAAGACGGCCGAAGCACAAGGCTATGACCTCGTTTCTCTTTCACCCCAGTTTATCCTCAAATATCCAGGAGAGTGCTGGCTACAACCTGCTTTGTTAATGACTCTGCTTTACCGATTTGACCCAGCAGGGATCAATACAGAGCAGCCAGAACGGGTGATGGCAAATGGGCAGTGTTTTTTGTGTCGTCGCTCTGTTTTAGCTGCCGTGGGTGGTTACAGCAGTGCGAGGAGTTCTTTTTGTGATGATGTCACCTTGGCACGGAATATTGCTATCCAAGGGTATAAGGTGGGCTTTTTAGACGGTGCAAAGGTGCTGAAGGTTCGGATGTATGAAGGCGCGATGGATACGTGGAAGGAATGGGGGCGGAGTCTTGACCTCAAAGATGCAACTTCTCGTTCTCAGTTGTGGGGAGATTTATGGCTACTCACATCTGTTCAAGGTCTACCCTTTTTAATTGTCCTTACTTTTTTGCTGATTTCTCCTCCACTCTCGCACTTGCCCACTCCCTCACTCCTGCTGCTGGGACTGAATTTATTCCTGGTGATAATTCGCTTTGCTATGCTGATAGCGATCGCACCCTCTTATGATCGCACAAACGCTAAAGGCGGCTGGTTGTTCTGGCTTTCCCCTTTGGCTGATCCCTTAGCTGTGCTGCGAATCTTCTTATCTGCGTTCCGCACCCCGCGCGAGTGGCGAGGACGCAAGTATACATAGGGGGCATTGGTCAATAACCAATAGTGATTCTGCCCATGCTCCCCCTGTTCACTTTCTACTCCTCTTCCCCCCCTACTTGATCCCCGCGTTCCAATTCCCAAAGAATTTGATTTCCTTCACGGCGTACCCGTGACACTATCCAGTTTCGCCAGCGCCATTGATCTCCACGACTGGTAACAGCGCTAGCATGGACATCCATCAAGTCTGCTAACTCAGAACTGGTGATTAAGTAGCCTTTTTCAGAAATTTCGTCAGCTATACGCAGAGTTTCGACCAAGCTGCGGAGTTGCGAAACCCTCATTTCTGGCGGTTTTTCATCGGTTACGGCCGCAGTTGGCCCAGTTGATGGTTCCATAACGGTTATTTCTGGTGCAGAAGTACTGATTTCTTGCGGACTTTGGTTAGTTATTCTAAAGTTTTTCTCATAATCAGCTACTTTTGCTACATTTAGTTCATTTGTAGTAGGTAAAGATTTGTAAAAATTTGTGAGAGATAATTGTTGTAAAGAAGGGGTTTTGCCACTGGCATAAGTGCGAGCGATCACATCACAACGTTCGTTACCTATGTTACCAGAATGTCCCCGGACGTGTTGCCATTTTACCTGTTGAGTATTGAGTTCATCTAAAATTTCTAAAAGGTCTTGGTTTTGAACGGGTTTACCATCTGACTTTTTCCAGCTTTTCTTTTTCCAGGCTTTCACCCATTTGGTAACGCAATTAATCAGGTATTCACTATCGGTATGAAGGGTTATGGGTTGGGCTTGTTGAGATGTTTCCAAAAATTTCAGGGCAGCGATCGCAGCTTGCATCTCCATTTTATTATTAGTGGTATGAGGGGATGCATCGCCCATTTCGTGGATTGAGCCATCGCTGAAGTAGACGACTACACCCCAACCACCAGGGCCAGGATTACCAGTGCAAGCACCATCGGTGTATATGCTTTGAATTATGGGTTGGGTGGACATGGTTAGGGTATCGAACCGCGAAGGACGCTAAGGAAAAAGTTATTAGCAGCGAATTTTTTTAAGAATATCCAGGCTATTATACTGATAAATTTTTCCTTTAGTTCTAGAATTGCTTGCACAAATAGCAATGCTTTGCCTAAGCTAAAGGTTTCTACTTTTGATGGTGTCTCTTACTCATTATTCCGAACGATAGGCAACGCGGAGACTTTGGATTAAAATCACCAGAGATGCGATCGCCATTAACCCGCCCCAAAACCAGTAAGGTAAAAGCAAATATCGCTGCATTTGCGCTGTATCAGAGATTCCAAGCGGGCCAGCAGACTGACTAAATAGATAATCAAGTTGATGGTACGTACTCACACAAGCTTGTACACCCAGTAATTGAATGACAAACCCCTGTACCCAGCGAGGTGCTTTCAGGGCGATACCCAAGATTACTAAACCCAACAAGGGAATTGCTACCAATCCAAACGAGGAACGTACCCAAATTAATGCGGAAAATAGCAAAAAACTCCCTAATATTTTTAAACAGAGGGTTGCTGCTGTAAAACTGCGGGAAGCCAGAATTAAAGCTGCACCGGCAAGAGGCGGCCCCATTGGCCCTGCTGCGGCAATTATTCCCAAGCCAATTGGCCCTAATGACGACCGAATGCCATAAGTTGCAACACCGGAACCATTGCTAAAAATCTGCAATTTCTGAAACTGTCCACCTAATAGGAGCGCCATTAAGCCGTGACCCATTTCATGAAACCAAGTTGCCAGGATTGTAAATGGGTATAAGATATAATCCCCTCCTGGTACTTGCCACAGTAAAGCAGTTGCGATCGCTGCTGCAACTAGCCAAGTTAGCCCCATGCGTTCAACAACTGGTGGGGCTTCTTTGGTAAGTAAGGGTTCAAAATTTTTGCTTGGTTCCCTCATAGGTCACTCAATTTTAGATTTTAGATTTTGGAATTAAGATTATCCCCCCAATTAATTAATTGGTGGGGCATTCAATTTTGGATTTTAGATTATTCCTTCAATCTAAAATCCAAAATTGACAGTGTATTTTCATCTATCCTAATGTAATTATTGAAGTATTAGGGTTGCTGGACGATGCAACAATTCGCACATCGAAGCGACGGCTGTAAACTATGGCGCTATCAAGAACAACATAGCCATCCGTCGCTTGTCTGATACGGTTCAATTGTTTATCCTCCAAAATGGATGCCGGAGGATAGGCAGAAAATACTTAGACTGATGTCACAATTGAGCGATAATCAGTTAAGCAAGTTGAAAAAGGAATGTCATTAAGTCTCCTTTACCCAAGCTGATGCGATCGCCTGGTCGCAAACGATGACGGTTCCCTGGTAAAAGCGGCAAATTATTAATATAAGTGCCATTAGAACTTCCTACATCCTCTACATAATGAGCATCTCCCTCGACGCGAATATCTGCATGAATCCGCGAGACAACTTCTGAATTGGGAAATCCTGAAACGTCTATATCTGGGGGAATCCGGTCATTGGGCTTGCCGATATGAATCACAGAGAGATTTTGCGGCAATTCAATTAGGCGATCGGTTTGAACGTGGATTAACCGCGCTATAACCTGCTGCAATTGCGTTCTGGCAGCAGTTACAGTTGGTGCTGGCGCTGCTGGCGGAGGTACTTCAGCTTCAGAGACTGGCGCTGGTTCCAAAGGTGGTGGAGTAGGAATACTTTGTATAGAGACTACAGGTTGAGCTGCAACGGTTGGCGCTGGTTCTGGGGAGCTGCTTGGTGTAGGAGGTATCTGTGACACTGGTTCTGGAGGAACTGCCACCTCTGTTGGTGGTAAAGATGAACTGGGAGTAGATTCACTCATTCCCAAAGCATCTGGTTGTAAAAGTTCTAATAGTGGATCGGGTGGAACTAACGCTGGCACTTCCACAGGAACATCGGGAGTTACTGTTGTAGCTACTGCGCTATGAACGTGTGGAACTCCTGCGGAGTGAAGGTTATAGCCACATTGACCGCAAAATGCAGCATCTGCCTGCACAGTTGCCCCACAACTGGGACAATTAGTAGTTGCGGGTAAGGGTGTATAGCAAGCTTCACATTGGACAGCGCCATCAGGGTTGGGATGATTGCAATTAGGGCAGACGATCATCGATATTTAGCCTTTGTTCAAGATCATCATAGATATAAGTAGTAGTCTGTCAAGTTTAAATTGATGGGTAAGCAAGTTTGTAGTAAGCACTTTAGTTCTTATTTTCTAAGCACTAAAGTGCTTACTAGAAACCCTCAAAACTAACTTGACAAATTAGTAGGACTGGCAAGCAGAGGGCGGCCCTAGCTTTAGATTCTAGCAATTACTGCTGATGGAACAATGAATTGGACACGGGGATACGGGGGAAGCAGGGGAAACAAGGGGACTTAAGTCAGAACTTGCAACAAGTGTTTCCCCTTGTCTCTAATTCTCCTTGTCCCCAAGTCCTCTTTCCCATGCCCAATACCCCATTGCTCAATGTTGTAGTTCCAAACCTGCTGCTGCATCCAGTAGCCACCAAAGTTCACCTTGGGGCTGAATTAAGCGGGACGGGTAAGTGAAGTCATCGGCTACAGGTGCAAAGACTTGCGCTAAAGCTGGTCGTTTGTTAGCGCCAGCAACTAGAAAAATCACACTGCGAGCAGAGTTGATGAAGGGGTATGTGAAACTGATCCTGGGGTTTCCGTCTTTGTTACCCACGGTAACTAAGCGATCGCGTACTTTGAGAGCCTCTGTGTGGGGAAACAAAGATGCAGTATGTGCGTCATCACCCATTCCTAGTAATACTACATCCAAGGCGGGGAACTCGACCCCAGAAGAATTGAAAAATTCTTTTAGATGTTGTTCATACTTCGCAGCAGCTAGTTCTGGATTGGCTTCTAAAGTTGGTACGGGGTGAATGTTAGCTGCTGGGATGTCAATGCGATCTAGCCACGCACGACGCGTCATCAGTTCATTGCTATCGGGGTGATCTGGTGGTACATAACGCTCATCCCCCCAGAATATATGAATTTTATCCCAAGGCAGTTTTTGAGTAGCGATCGCTTCGTATAACGGTTTAGGTGTACTGCCGCCAGATAAGGCGATGGTAAACCGCCCCTGCTGCTCAATAGCACTGTTTAACTTAGACAGAATTAATTCTAGCGCTCGTGCAACCAGCGCTGGCTGATCCGGTAGAACTTCAACAGTTTTGTTCATGGCTTCATCATCATATTGCTGGCTTCTGGCAATACAATACCGAACTTATTACAATCCTCCTTTTTAACTTTTGAAACATTTAACATCGTGGATTAAGTAGGCTGGAAAAATGTATACGTTCCTTATCACCTTCAACGGTAAGTTGTCAGTAGTCAGTCGTACTAACTACTAGCCACTCTGAATGATTATTTTTATTTACACACAGTTACTTGATACTTGGTTGATTAACGCCACAAAGGATACATTTATTAATTCTTATTAAAAATTAATAAAACTAATTAATCGCAAACAACGCTTCCCAGTCTGCGATCGCTTCGCGTTGGGCAGTTAACAATTCCTGAATTCCTTTTTGGGCGACATCTAGTAGTTGATCCAACTGAGTGCGGCTAAAGCTGCCTTCTTCGGCTGTTCCCTGAACTTCAATGATTCCCAAATGTTGATTCATCACCACGTTAAAATCTACTGTTGCAGCCACATCTTCGATATAGTCTAGATCCAAAAATGGCTCTTCCTCCAGCAATCCTACGGAAACTGCTGCTACCTGTCCAGACAAAGGCGATCGCTCCAGCACGCCCTCCTGTAACAATTTAGAAATTGCATGAGCCAAGGCCACAAATGAGCCTGTAATCGCTGTTGTCCGAGTTCCAGCGTCTGCTTGTAACACATCGGCATCCACAGTCAGCGTGCGTTCTCCCAGCGCCTCAAAATCCACTGCTGCGCGTAAGCTACGTCCAATTAGACGTTGAATTTCTTGCGTCCGTCCAGATAATTTCAATAATTCCCTTTCTTGGCGTTTTTGGGTAGCAGATGGTAGCATCCGGTACTCAGCAGTTAACCAGCCTTTACCAGTTCCTTCGAGAAACTTTGGAACTCCCTTATTAACGCTAACAGTACAAAGTACCTGAGTATTACCGCATCTTGCAAGAACAGAGCCGGGGGCAAAGCGGGTAAAATTGGGGTAAAAGCTGATCGGACGTAGTTCGTAAGGAAGACGACCGTCAGGACGCTGCCAAGCCATTGGAGTTGCCTCAAGTTTTACAATACTGCCTTAAGATTACCTTAGTGTTATTAGGCATTGGACATTGCTTCTTCTCCCCTTGCCTCCCCTGCTTCTTTATCTAAGGAACTGAAAGCAGAGTCAAAATATTTTGCTGCACCATCTCTGGTGATTGGTCGCCGTTGATGGTCAATAAGCAGCGACGACGGTCGTAATATTCTAGGATGGGAATAGTGCGATCGTAGAATAATTCTACACGGCGTTGCACAATTTCTGGTTGGTCATCTGGTAGCGATCGCCCCAAGGATCGGCTAACCATTACTGCTTCTGGGACTTGGAGATAAATTGCCCAATCTAGCTTTTGCCCTAAATCATCCAATAAAAAATCTAATTCTTCAGCTTGGAAAGCAGTACGGGGATAGCCTTCTAACACCCAATCGCAGTTAATATCTGGTTGTCTAAGGCGTATTCGGATCAATTCAATGATCATTTCGTCTGGAACTAAATCCCCTTTTTGCATATAGGGCTGTGCGTGGTAGCCTAGTTCACTCAGGCTAGCGTAAACCGAAAGAGAAGTCCGGGGATCGCTTTCTAACGAGCGAAATTCTGGCAGGGGCTGATCGCCAGATATTGCTGACCGTAAAACCTCACCTGTAGAAATCAGAGGAATATCAAAGTATCTGCAAAGCTTTTGTGCTTGAGTGCTTTTCCCCGATCCTGAACCTCCCAGAATCACCAATCTCACAACAATTTACTCCTCATCCTGTCAAATTCACTACTTGCTAAGTCTGTTTTGCCCAAACAACCGACAAATCTAACATTTAAGGATTTTCAGACGTTCTGCCTAGCTTTTTTAAATAATTGGAACTGTAACTCTTATGTTTTTATTTTTACAACTCATTCCCGAGAAAAAACGAAAATTTAAATCAAAATCACTATTGACTTCAGTACAAACCTAGTGTTTGACTAAGAATGCAATTTGCCAAATCCACCACACCTGTGAAAAACAGATTGATTATACAGGTAGACTTGTAATGATTTGCCGTCGTAATAATTCGTATCTTATTGTATCTTTTTGAACTTAACTTTATGGTTGCCCAGTTAGAAACTCAAAGTATCAATTCAACCGTTCCCTTACCATATCCAGTTGAAGGACTAGTGCAGGTTTTCACTAGCTCTCATCGTAACTTTTTTACGAGCGTGATGGCTCAATCACTGAGAATAGCTGGACAAGGAACGGCAGTATTAATAGTGCAGTTCCTCAAAGGAGGTATTCGCCAAGGACAGGATAGACCCATCCAATTAGGACAAAATTTAGATTGGATTCGCTGTGATTTGCCTCGTTGTATAGATACACCACATTTAGACGATACGGAAAATCAAGCCTTACAAAAGCTATGGCAATATACACAACAAGTAGTGTGTGAGAGTAAGTATTCTCTCGTTGTCTTAGATGAGTTAAGTTTAGCGATTAACTTTGGTTTAATTCCGGAAGCGGAAGTTTTAGCGTTTCTGGCAAAACGCCCTCCCCACGTTGATATCATTCTCACAGGGCCAGAGATGCCCAAATCTCTCTTGGATGTAGCAGATCAAATTACAGAGATCCGTCGGAGTTATCGACCTTAAACAAAATACTCAATTCAGGATATCCTAGTAATTCGGTTTGAATTAGCTGTAAAGTTGTGATTAAAAACGATATCTGGATTACTGAAATGGCTCAACAGGGTCTAATTTCGCCCTTTGAGCCAAGTTTAATCCGAAAAGTGCAAAAAGATGAGTCTGTAGCGGTTCAACCTGTAATTAGCTACGGTTTATCTTCTTATGGCTACGATATACGCCTTTCCTCGGCTGAGTTCCGCATTTTTCGCCACATTCCCGGAACTGTAGTTGATCCTAAAAACTTTAATCCCCAGAATCTGGAGCCAACAGCACTGCATACAGATGCGAGTGGCAGTTACTTTATTTTACCTGCTCATTCTTATGGACTTGGGGTTGCTTTAGAAAAACTGGAGGTTCCTGAGAATATTACTGTGATTTGTATAGGTAAAAGTACTTATGCCCGTTGTGGAATAATAGCAAATTTAACGCCCGCTGAGGCTGCATGGCGGGGTCATCTTACCTTGGAATTTTCCAATTCTTCTAGCGCTGACTGTCGCATCTACGCTAACGAAGGCGTGGTGCAACTACTATTTTTAGAAGGCGAACCCTGCGCTATTAGTTATGAAGCAAGACAGGGTAAATATCAGGATCAGCATGAAATTGTGACTTTGGCTCGCGTATAATCTAAGTAGCATGCAATTTTACATTTTTGCAGTCATTCCCGTTGAACCAAAACCACCAGTTCCTCTAGATGTATGACTGAGGTTATCCACTTCTTCCACTTCAACATGAATTACTGGTGTGATGACCATTTGGGCAATTTTCATTCCTTCCGTAACTTTAAAAAGACTTTTGCCATGATTTATTAAAATTACACCTATTTCTCCTCGATAACCTTCATCTACTGTACCGGGAGTATTAAGAACTGTAATTTGATATTTAAGAGCTAGGCCGCTCCTTGGACGAACTTGAGCTTCAGTTCCTTGAGGTAATTCTATTGAAATACCAGTGTGTATTAACCTGCTTTCTCCAGAAGGAATTTTTATTTGTTCTATGGAAAATAAATCTAGTCCAGAATCATTTGAATGTTCGTATTTAGGAACTATAGCTAATTGGTGTAATTTTCGTATCTTCAGCTTCATCTTTTTTGATATCAAAATATCATTTGTTCCATATTCTAGCTTCTACGCAAATCATTTGTAATTAATACAATTAATGCACCAAATGCTAGATATGTCGTTCGATCAGCAATAGACCTTACTGTATTATACCAATGTTTTTGTGAGAGAACTATGCTATTAGCATCTAGATAAAGATAAAAGCATAAACTTAAAATTGTAAGTAATATTAAAATTATATATGGGAGCATATAAAGCAAATTGTCTAACCAATTTTTTTTAAACTTTTTGAAAACTTCAGATTCTTTTAGTTGTTTTCTTAAAAGTGTTTCATTTTTTCTAAAAGGCTCATCAAGCCAGCGTCTTTCCTCTTCACTACGCTGAACGCCATTTAGTATATCTGGTCTACCAGGATCATTGGTATGTGGAATCGATCATTTGGTTTTAACATAATAAAACATCAGAGAGACAAAAGTATCTGTTTCTGGCTTCAGATGTACAGATTTGTCACTATGGTTATGAACTGCTATTAAAGAATTACCGATATAATCAGGATCCAAAGTTGTACCAATATGTCCTATGCCCTGAGAAACCCAACCAACTTTAGAATGATATGTTCCAGTGATTCTTTTTGAAACCCAAATAGCTTCATTAGTTTGAATTAAAACCGTAGAATTTTTAGGGATAATAATTCTCTCTACAGAACTATCATAAGCACTTTCTCCATCCTGGATTTTCCACGCAAGCTTACTTGCTGTCAAATTGTAACTTGCTCCTTTAAGGTTGCTTTCATTAAAAGGATATATTAGTATATCCCTGCCCAACTCTCGCTTGATATCTTGGTCACTTAATGTACTCATGTGTGAGCTAATTTTTATCTAATTCACTAGGTTTTATTGATTGCAGCGTAGCATATTTTATTTTTATCATCACCGTAATTACCTCAGAAATATATCTTTTTTGCAAAATAAAAATACAAGGTTCTAAACGATGAAAAGCTTTTTACTGGAAACTTTTAATACTCCAAAAAAGTTAAGGTGCTAATCTTGCCTTACCTAGACACTCTTTCTATACCATTGTGCGATCGCTCTAAATCATACCCAAAAATCGGAGTGCGATCGCTTGCTTTATCCCACTGCAAGTTCTGTCAGCTTTCGCATATAAGGATTCATCGCGCTTGTAGCCAAACCTGTAAATCAGCCAAACTAGTAAAATCTAACAGTGCTTCACTCAAATCTTCCAGAACAGGCAAAGGTAAACCAGAAATTGAGGAGCGTATTTCTTCAGAAAGTTCCCCAAATCGCTTAGTCAATTGCCGGAGAATAAGATTAGCTGTTGCTTCCTCACGTCCTTCTTCACGTCCTTCTTCCTTAATTTCTCGGTAAACTCGCGTTTCCTTAAGCGTGATTCCTAACATAGACTCTACCTCCGCTTGAGTTAATTGTTCAAATCTGTACACCATGATCGTCGTTATTAATTCAATTATGGCGCGACTTGATGGTGATAGCATTTCTTGAGCAGTTCTTGTTAACAAATACCTTGCTTCTTCTGGTGCTTGTTCTTCATCCGCTGTAGTTAATACCATCAGCGCCACCCATATAGGTAATTGACGAATATCCCCTAATTCATCTAAATACACTCGATGTACTTGTCCGCCGTTAAGGAATGAGCGATGAGGATGAATATCACTTTGTTCAACACTGCGTGACGGGTAAATTATCACTGCTTGCCAGTCGCTAAATCTGGCACGGTTGCGGTAGAAATATAACGAAGATTCAGCCCATACTCTCTCATAGAGTTGTTCATCTTTCTGGAACTGTACCTCGCAAAAATATACAACTCCAGCACCATCGCTTTCAGGTGGTAGAAATACTCCGTCAATTTCAAATTTTGGTTCTTTGACGGCGACTGAATCAAAACGATAACTATCTGCATTAGTTGGAGGATTTGCCACTAGTTCAAATAGCAAAGTGGGAGATTGTTGAAACAGTTTGTAAAATATTGAATCTCGACGCATGAAAGCATTTTACAAATTTTTTATAAGAAGAATTCAGAACTCAGGAGTGGAGTCGGAGACGTTCCACCGAGGTGTCAGAATTCAGTATGAATTGTCCCAAAATGTGATTATGGTGCTAATCTGGCTTTACCTAGACGCTGCTTTTCATACCATTGTGCGATCGCTGGTGCCCAATCTTCAAAATGAGGCCACATCATTTCACACAACTTTTGAATTTCAAGTTGAGCATCTTTCTTATTTCTCAGGTCACAAAAATGCAAGAAAGACCTTAAATTGAAACTAACTACAAAATGCTGGCGATAATCAAAAGGTACTTTACCTCTTGCGTGTTCTTCAGACATTCCACCCTCAAAATCAGCTTTATATCGTTTAGCTGCTTCTAGACACCACTCTAAATCTGCTGCTCGTTGTTCTGGTGAATAATGGTACTTTTTGCCTTGTCTATCAGTGTAATAACCAACGGGACGTAGGTAAAAAACATCTTCTATGTCTTTCTTACCTTCTACTACATCAATAAATTGGTTGCCTGTATATCTAAAAGATTGTACATCAAATGATACAGAAACACGATGAGTACGAGCCTGCTGCATGACACTGTGGGGAAAGTAGCCACAGTTGAAAACAATTTGGGGATGCTCTAGAGGCCCATAATGTCCCCTTTCACCTGCTAAAAGTCGCTTAACAATAACTTCGCCGCTTTGTGACTCCGAAGGCCAGGAGTCGCGCTCATCAAACACAAACCCATCTGTATAGTCCTGGTGCATTGCGGCATAAATCACCTGCTGCGGGTTTGGTGTTTTGGCAATAACCTCTACTCGAAATCGATGCATTAGCTGTTGGGGAATGGATATGTGATTGAAAGTGCTTACGCACGAAAAGCGGAGCCTGTTGCTTAGACATGGCTTTGAACTCGATTCATCATCATATCTCTTCTCTGGCTTGGACTTCTACTTGAATCAGATTAAAATGCTTTACAAAAATTAATAAGTTTGTTACAGTTATTTACATAAAGAGAAGACAGGGAAAAATCCATGCGTACAAACACTGCTATAATTGACGACCAAGGTAAATTGAACAACTTTGCGATCGAGCCAAAGGTTTATATAGATGAGCAAGGTGATCGCACTGGTTTCACTCCCTATGCAGAAATGCTCAATGGTCGTTTAGCAATGATTGGTTTTGTCTCTCTAATAGCATTAGAAGTATTCACAGGACACGGTATTATTGGTGTTTTGGCGAGTCTGTAAAAACTGATTTCTATTTTCTATAACTTAATTCTCAACAAATATTAAGAGACGGTAAATTTACCGTCTCTTAATTTATGGAAAACTTAGTGCTAGAGTAAAAATATACTGATAGCAAAAGCTGTTAGTTATCAGCATAAAGTTATTAGGTAAATTATGGCTTTAACTGCTTCAACGATGTTGCCGCTAGGCACAAAAGCACCAGATTTTAATCTACCGGAAGTAGTATCTGGAAAGGGAACTTCACTTTCTACCTTTGCAGATAAAAAAGCACTCTTGGTAATGTTTATTTGTCGGCATTGCCCATTTGTAAAGCACATCCAAAAAGAATTAGTGCAGTTAGGAAAAGATTATTTTACAAGTGATTTAGCGATCGTTGCCATTAGTGCTAACGATGCAAAAAACTATCCGGATGATGCGCCAGAGTCGTTACAAGCATTTGCAACAGAACAAGGGTTGAATTTTACCTTATGCTACGATGAGAGCCAGGAAACTGCAAAGGCTTACACAGCAGCTTGCACACCAGATTTTTTTGTATTTGATGACCAACGCCAACTTGTTTATCGGGGACAATTGGATGATAGCCGCCCCAGTAATGGTAAACCCGTAACAGGCGCAGATTTACGCGCAGCTATTGAAGCAGTGCTAGCGGGTAAACCTGTTACAGGCGAGCAAAAGCCGAGTGTTGGTTGCAATATTAAATGGAAACCTGGAAACCAACCTAGTTATTTTGGTTAAGAGGAATTGATAATGGGGAATTGGGCATTGGGCATTAGTTATTCTTTTCTCCCATTCCCTACTCCCCATAACTATCAATGTTTAATTTCCAAATTCAGAATGTAAGATCCCAATTGGACTTTTTCTGCCCACAATTCATATTCGAGACGTAAATGTTCTGGTAAGGGATGTCCGTTGAGAGTTAGGCTAGTAGTAAAATTTCGTAAACGAATCGGATCATTTGGTTGCAATGACTCAGTTGGCAACCAATAACGACTAATGCCATAAACGCCCTGTTCCCAGAAGTGACGGTAACTCACTTGAGCATTACCTTGCATAGTCATGATGACTCGGTAAGGAGAAATCTCCAGCCACAAAACCCTGGGACTGCTAGGAGCGTAAGGTTTGCTCTTACTTTGGGAAAGTGTCTCCTCTGGGCTTAGGACACTCTCTACTTCGCAACTAATTAGAGGTGGTGCAGTCAGCAGTAAGTGGAATCGGTCAGGGTCTTTTTGATACAATGTTCCGGCAGTTTCAACAACAGACCAGATTGGTAGGTCAGTGGAAATAAGTGATAAGCACACGGGCTTGCGGTGATGGGTCAGCATGGGAGCGATAAGGGCTAAAAGCTATTGAACAAAATGAAATGAACACTAGGGAGTCTAATAGGTCAGGGTAAGAAACTAAATAGTAAAGCAGGCTTAATATTAATGAATCCGCTGATTTGTTAATAAGCTACACAAAGCCGGATAAAACAGATAGAATCTCAGCTTTCCCAGCAAAAAGGGTAATTTTTCTAGAGAGAGCTAATTCGTAAGTAAAGCTTGTAAATATTCTAAGACTATAGCCTTAAAACAGTGGGGTCTTTTTAGATGCTAAGAAACCTTTTGGAGGGAAACTTCCCGTAGATTGGAGTAAGTTTCATACAGCCAAAAGCAATAGGATGCTGGAAAGGAAGTTACTAGAAGGGAGAAACTAAGTCGCTGATGAATTTCCGGTGTATTCAAAAGCCAGTGTATCCTAATGCCGGCTTCTGTTATAACCGTAGAAACTCACGAAAACCTTTCTCACAAGTTAATTATTTTCAGCGGCCCCTTTTCGCTGTTTTTACTTTACGGGGTTGCATTTGGGTATCTGGTGATAAATCTATCTCTCACCGTATTCTAATGTTGGGCGCTTTAGCTCAAGGTTAAACCGAATCACTCTGGAATAACATTGCGATTGATGTTGGGAATTTTGGCATCTCATCCAGGGCGTTCCTTTAGTGTAACGAGTGATTCTTCTTTGCGATCGCGTCTCATATCCTCCGTAGTTCTACCTTTGCAACCCTCAGAACCCCGACTTTTTTAATAAGTCGGGGTTCTTGTTTTTCATGGATGATTCAGGATTGTTATATAAACCTAGATTTATCACAAGCGGTTTTTCAAGTTTACCTAAGTAGTGATCGCGCCTATCACTGTCAACTTCCTCGAAGGTTTTTCAAAAGCTTGGCGACAGATATTAGCCAACATCGAACTGTGCCGTCGCACTGGAATACCCAGTTAAACAGCCGCATAAAACCACTGTTCAGGTTGCCAAGCAGGCCCCAACAGATATGTTGCGTTGGTATGCTCAAGACTGGACAAGCGCTTCCTTTCTCTCTTCAGTAGAGTAAGTGAAAAGGGTAAGCTTTTTTAGAATGGTATGAGATGGACTACTTTTATGTTCGTCGGTTAACTAGGGTAGCGCTAGCTTGGTCAACAGGCATTAGCACAACTTCATTAATATTGACATGGGGCGATCGCGTCACGCAAAAAAATATCACATCAGCCACATCATCTGCTGTTAGGGGTGTAACTCCCTGATAGACTTTGTTGGCGCGTTCAGTATTTCCGTGAAAGCGCACCTCGCTAAATTCCGTTTCTACCATACCAGGATCAACGGAAGTTACACGTACCCGTGTCCCCAACAAGTCTTGTTTTAAACCTTCAGAAATTGCCCTCACAGCAGCTTTGGTTGCACAGTAGACATTACCACCGGGATAGGTTTGATGTCCGGCAATGGAACCTAAATTTACCAGATGACCGCGATCGCGACTTACCATTCCCGGAACGACATAGCGGGAGACGTAAAGTAAACCCTTAACGTTAGTATCAATCATGTCTTCCCAGTCTTGAAAGCTGGCTTCGTGCAACTTGTCTAAACCACGACTTAAGCCAGCGTTATTAATGAGAATATCGATATCAGACCAAGCGGGAGGTAGAGTCGCAATGGCAGATTCAACAGCGCTGCGATCGCGCACATCTAGCTCTAATAAATGAGTTTCAGTACTAAAATCTTTACTGAGAGTATCTGCTAGCTGTTGTAAACGTTCTAAACGCCGTGCTGCCAAAATAAGTTTTGCACCCGCACCAGCGAAGATTCTTGCACAAGCAGTACCAATACCACTACTTGCACCAGTAATCAAAATGATTTGATTTTGTAGGGAAGTCATTAGGATAGTTAGGAGTGAGGAGTTAACAGTTAATGAATTATGAATTAGCACAAGTTTCATCGTTCATAATTTATCATCAGTCTGTCTATTACTCCTAACTCCTGTAGAGATGCGATTAATTGCGTCTCTACGCGTTTGTACTACTTCTTCACCACTTGCAGGCGCTGAGTTACCATCGTCATCCCATTACCCCGTAGGATGACGGCAGAAACCCATTGGCTACCAGGTGTGGAAGGTGCTTGTCCCGTTTTAAACAGTCCACCAGATGTTAGTAATTGCAAATCTACAGATGTGGGGTTGAGAAATTTATCTGGTTTTATGGGTTCTTCTAGCGCTGTCCCTAATAGAAAATCGTCACCAAGTGGCTCTTGGACGATCGCATCAAAATTATACTTCTGACCAACCAGCACCTGCTGTGGTAATTTAAAATCAATTTGGGGCGGCTTGCTGCCAGAGGTAAGCAAGGTGCGTTCTGACAATATGTCTTGGCGGGCGATTTTGCCGTTTTCAATGCGCTGACGCGATTTAATTGTGGCATTGAGAGCCAATTTATTAGCGTTACCGGAGGGTAAACCAGTTATATTCGTTTCTGTTTCAGCAATAATCCCATTGCCTTCAGATTTTGAAGATAGCAGTTTTGTAGTGTATTGCAATTTGGGATATCGTTGCCAAAGTGAAATTAAAGACTTTTCCAGAGTTTGGAGGTTTAATCCATCCCCATGAGTGAAATTGGGGCTATAAAATTGCAACACTCCTTTGACATCTCCCCGGCTGGCGGCGGCATCAACTTGTGTCAACAGATTTTTCAGATTGGCTAGTGCGTTTTGGGGTGTACCAACTTGAACTAATTGTTGTGGTGTCGTCGCCGAAGTACGTTGCCAACCACTTGTTAAACCAATAGTCAGTAGGAACGAAACCAGCCAGATATGTGCTGGAAATCTGAGTTGTCGTCTCACTAAGGCGGTAATAATATTAGTCATTGGCAAGAATTTACTGATTTGATGAGAGAAAGTAAGGAAATTGTTTTATCTTAGTTAAGCTAGACGCTAAACGGTAGAGGTTTGATGGCAAACGCACCGATACGATTATTAATAGCTGCCAGTGGGACTGGTGGTCACTTGTTTCCAGCGATCGCACTGGCACAAAAACTTCCAGATTATCAAATAGAATGGCTGGGAGTACCCAATCGCCTAGAAACTCAACTTGTCCCTAAACAGTATCCCTTGAATACTATTGCAGTTGAAGGGTTTCAGCAAGGGTTTGGACTTTCCTCAATTCGTATCTTGGGTAGGCTTGCCCTTTCGATTGTGGAAGTTAGACGAATTCTCAAACAGGGAAATTTTCAAGGGGTGTTTACCACAGGGGGTTACATTGCCGGGCCAGCCGTGATTGCGGCACGTTCCCTCGGTTTACCTGTGGTTTTCCACGAATCTAACGCAATACCAGGTAAAGTAACTCGCTTTTTTGGCCCTTGGTGTAGTGCGGTTGCTTTAGGATTTGAAGTATCTGCTAAGTATTTGCCCCGTGCCAAAAATGTCTGTGTTGGTACCCCGGTAAGAGCGCAATTTCTCGATGGGGCAATTGATGCACCTCTGGATTTAGCTATTCCTGATGGTGTTCCTTTAATTATCGTCTTTGGTGGTAGCCAGGGCGCGGTTGCAGTAAATAAATTGGTACGCGAATCGGCAAAAGCTTGGTTTGATGCTGGTGCTTATGTAGTACATTTAACTGGCGATCGCGATCCAGAAGCAGATAGTCTCAAACATCCACAGTACATAGCTTTACCTTTTTACAACAATATGGCGGCCTTGTTGCAACGAGCAACTCTTGCGATTAGTCGTTCTGGCGCAGGTAGCTTGACAGAATTAGCAGTGTGTGGAGTACCAGCGATTCTGATTCCTTACCCCTTTGCCGCAGAAGACCATCAATCTTACAATGCAGACGTATTTACAAAAGCGGGTGCGGCATTAACGTTGAAGCAATCAGAATTGACGAGTGAAATATTGCAAAGTAATGTGTTGAATTTGCTGCAATCACCGCAAGAATTAGCAAAAATGGGGCAAAAAGCAAAAGCGATCGCTGTTCCTGATAGTGCGGATAAGTTGGCGCAATTAGTGCGTGAGGTGATAGAAACTTAAAAAATTCCAAATTCTACCCTTACAGCGAAGCAAGCTCCGCGCAGCGTTACGGAGTGAAGATACTAAGAGACAATAAAAATTTATTCTTTAGATTATGAATATCTTATTTAATCAGAAAATCCGTTTAACATTAGGTTGTGCTGCTTTATTTTTTGTCAGTTTAAGCAGTAGCCATCTATATACTCAGTTAAAAACTAAACAGCAAACCCAACAAGATCAATCTTTTACTTTTACTCAGCAAGATAATTTAGCCCTACTTCAATCACAAATTTCCTTTGTCTCAAATAACCTTTCTGATCCACTTACCTCGAAGGTTGAAAGTTTTTTTGTCACGCAAGAAACATCTGATGAGATTCTAAAGCAATACCCCTTTTCATCTAGCCAGAATTTGTTAGCAGCATCTCCATCCTATCCGGTTATTGATGAGTTTAAAAAATATAATTTTACCATTAATGGTAGCCAAGTTGTTACTCCAGCTAAACTCCCAAGTAGTAAGGTTAATTTCAATCAAAGAGATTTATTAACGGTTCTTGTTAATACTAGAAAATACTTTCAAGACTACGCCTCAGAAGACCCAGATATTCTGCGTACAGGAATGCTTACTACTCAAGGGGTTACTGTGCCAGATGTTCTTAAAACTTTGGATTTCATGATTGTTGTCTTAAAGGAAGATATTGCTAATAAACGAGCTACTCGTTTACAAGACCCTAAGTTTATAAATTCCAATTTTCGAGTTATCAAATGGACTGCCTATAATCCAAAAGATAAGAAACAAAAACAATTACGAATTACAAAATATGCTGTATTTACTCACTCTGGTTCTCGTAAGAAAACCACTACTTTTAATACCCCAATTTATAGCCTAAAAGATAACTCTAATAACGATAAATTCTACACTAAATACACAAAACAAGATGTTTTATCCGGTATTTTTGAACCAGGCGGTAGAGAATTTGGAAAAGTTAAAAGCCTTGCTTATCTAACTAGAATCGGCTTAGAAGAAGCCTTAATGCAAGGAACAATACTAATTAACTTTACAGATGGTTATAGAGGATTTTTTAATGTAGATAGAAATAATGGAATGTCTTATATTCGGGGATTGAAGGCAACAGCACAAAAGCGTTATTGGTATTTTAGAGAGGTTGATGCCATTAAAGGCTATGGATACAAAATAGATGCAAAAATCTCCATTAAACCCGGAGTCACTTTCGCAGGAGATGTTTTGAATATCGGTTTAGGTAAAGTAATTGTAATTGAGCATACCAAAGGTGGTCGTAAACATCTGCAAATGGGGGTTATGGCTGATACAGGCGGGGCATTTTTACCCAATCTTTATCAACTCGATTTTTTGGCAGGTATTTTTAAGAATCAAAAAGAATTTAGGCAGAATATCAGCCAATTGCCGGAATATGCTACTGCATATTTTTTAGTAAAGAAGTAACGCATTGACCAATACGCTTGGGTTAAGTATTTCTTTCTTCTCTTTGCGTCCTTTGCGTCCAACTCTTACGAGACGCTCCGCGAACGCTCGCAATGACTGTAAATATTTTTGTCTGATTACTTTTCATAGCTTCGCTTAGAGTGAGTCTGCATCTCTTTGCGGGGAAGCAAACTACGCGAAGCGTTTCCTAAAGAGCGTCATTACAACCAACGTTTTCAAGCCTTTGTTGGGTAACACTAAAGTTCAACCCAACGTACAATTATTCTTAACTGAACCGTATTGGATTTTAAAGTAGTTTTAACTTAAGTTGACACCAATGCACAGACATACGCCCCTACAAATCTACAAATAATTTGGATAATTTATTTTTTGGAAATCCCTAATCTATCAGCGCATTTTCACTTGAGTGTCCGATAGTGTAAAAACAACTCACTTCCAATCTGACGAGTTTCGACCAGTTGAAGATGAGGAGCAGCACTAGGAAGAAAACCCTCTCCTTCTACCGGGCTAGGAGCGTGCTTTCCTCCAAAAATAACCGGCCAAATTGTCAACCACCAATCGTCAATTCGCCCAGCCTTTACTAGAGCAGCTGTTAAAGAGCCGCCTCCCAAAACAACAATTTTATGAATATCTCTATCTGCCATTAGACTGTAAGCCCGATCCCAGTCCAGGTCTGTATCTCCCAAATCAATTAATTCAGCCAGTTTTTGCAAAGTTTTTGTATCAAAACTGCGTTCTAAACCAGTCCGTGTTGTAAAAATCCATCGCTCAATGTCCTGGCTTAAAAAAGGCAAGTCCAGCGATAGGTTAAGAGAACCTGAGACAACGCAGGTAATGGGTTGGGGAGACTGACCCCGAACTTCACGCGCTGCCAACAATTCAGGATTGCGAATTGTAAAAGTCACCCCCTCAGCCCGGATCGTCCCTGCTCCTACCAAAACTAAATCAGCAAGGGAAACTTGATACTCCACATGGGCTTGATCATCTGGATCGGCATCACGGGGTGCTTTAGGATCTACGGCACTAATCTTTCCATCTGCCGTCATGGCAAGAACCACAGTTGTTTGGATAGCTAACATGATTACATTCTGACGGTTCTTTATAATTTTACCTTTTTGAATTCTTCACTATTAATACTTGTTGCATTGTGCTTTAGATCACTTTCTTAAGTATGGCTCCAGATGCTAAAAGAGTTGTTGTTGGATGATTGCCTTTATCAAAAAGCCTAACAAAAGTCAATTTTTTTATCCTTAAGAGACTGTTATGCTCAAATTCATATCTATATCTATATTTACAATTATATTTGTCTTAATTTTGATTTTGGGGTTTATATCTCCAGTTCAATCTGCAACTCTCCGTTCAACTTGGGTAGAGGATGAAATTTACCAATACAATCATCCTTTTGCTGCTCAATTGCCTCAAGAACTGGCAACGAAAATGCAAAAAATGAAAGCTAGTCCTTTCGCCTTTTATCGGGGAACATCTCACATTTTTTATCGTGATATGCAGACCTTGCCAAGTTCAGGATTTGTGAATTCTTCAACCTCAGCCATCTGGTTAGAGGGAGATATGCATCTGCAAAATCTTGGAGGGATGAGAGATAGCAACGACAACAACGTTTTTGACATTACCGATTGTGATGAAGGCTATCTTGGCCCCTACGTTTGGGACTTGCAACGGATGGCAGTCTCTATTTTGTTGGCAGCTAAAGAGAATGGTCTTAGTTCAAGTGACGCTCAAGATATTGTCCGTAATTTTTTGGATGCTTATCTGAACAAGATGAGTGACTTTAAAGGAACCAACGACGAACTTTCATACCGTTTGGAATCTAGCAATACAAACGGTGTAGTCAAAGATTTGATTAAAAAAGCCTCACATAAAAGCCGTTCTAAATTGCTAAACAAGTACACGCAGTTAAATAACAGTAAAAATCGAGTATTCCAGACGACCTTAAAATTTCAGCCTGTATCTAGCAGCACCTATTCCGACATTGCTGGGGCTACAGGGCGGCCGCATCATGTCAATAAGCATACTTTATTGAGAATAGATTTAAAATCAATGTCATTAAGTTTTGCTTATTGCGAAAGTTTTAGGCGATCGCTTTGGGGCTTAAAAAATAATCAAGCTCGAAATCCTGATTTTTTCGTTGGTTCTTAACCTTCGTTGTGATCAAGAGTAATTTAGATGCGTTTGCCCTGGCTGGGGCTATGAGCAGCTACGTCGCCTCAATTCCTAGTAGTAAGCGCTACAACAGTAGTTACTACGCTCTCAAAGACATTCGGCTAAAATTAGGTTCAGGCACTGGTAGTCTTGGTAAGTACCGATTATACTAGAATACTGATTCAGTATTTAGAAAATATTTAAAGATTTACAAAGTTTGAATATTGCTAGTGAAACTTTGTGAAACTTTACTAAAACATTGATTTTGTAGTCAGGGATTGTTTTCAGATACACCAACATCAATTAGTCTTATCTCAAAAACCAAATACATGGTTAAAGTGGATACTTAAGTACATAAAAAATAACCGTGCAATTACTATTGAAAAATTGAATTTACATTATTTGTCATATAACAACATCGCATCTTAACACTAAGCAGACCTAAAAAAGTATAGATATAAATCTGAGGAACAAATGGCTGAAAGCAAGAATAAAAAGTAAACATTTACGTAGGGATATTTTTTAATTAAATGACTCAATCTAATAACAAGACTGATCTTCTCCAGGAAACGGACTTAGGAACTGTTGTAGCTCAGGCTACTACTACAGACAAATGGCAAGTATTATCCTACAGTGCCCCAATCCTACCTATACATGCTGCCTTACTCCGTACTGGTAAAGTATTCTTTTTTTGTGGCTCAGGTAATGATCCCAATCGGTTAAATACTCCCTATGACAGTGTGGTCTGGGATGTAAACAAGGGAACCTTTACCCGTCAAGCACCCCCATTGGACAGTAATAATCAACCGATTGACATTTTTTGCGCTGGTCACTCCTTCCGCCCTGATGGTATGTTGCTGGTTGCAGGTGGAACTTTGCGCTATGACCCATTTTATGGTTCACCCTCTGCTCTGATGTTTGATCCCATTGCTGAAAAATGGGTCAAGATACCATCAATGAATAATGGGCGCTGGTATCCTACTGTGTTAACACTAGGCAGCGGTCGGATCTTAGCAGTGTCTGGGCCGGATAAAGATGGCAAGCTCAATAGACAACCAGAAATTTATTCTGTTAACTTTCCAAATGGTTGGAATGCTTTTCCAACAACTAGTGCCTTACCGGCATACCTGCATTTGTTTCTACTAAGTAATGGAGACATCTTTTATTCAGGTGCTCAGATGGGTGGCACTGGAGTGACACCAAGGATATTAACCCTGCCAGGGACATTTACACAATCCATTACAGAGAAAGTAGTGCCAGGGCTGCAAAACCCAGGTTTCGGCGGCGATCAAGCTGCCAGTGTTCTTTTACCACCTGCACAAGATCAAAAGGTCATGATTATCGGTGGGGGCGGTGATACTGCAATAAACAGGGTAAATATTGTAGATTTAAAAGCTAGTAACCCAACTTACGTAGCAGCAAAGCCTTTAAACTATGCCCGGAAGCATCACAGCGCAGTTTTGTTGCCCGATCGCACAGTCTTTGTTTGTAATGGTAGCAAAATAAATGAGGACACAACACAATCAATGCTGCCAGCAGAAATCTACAATCCAGCTACAAATACTTGGACAGTGGTAGCTAAACAAAATGTCCCCCGTGTATATCACTCGGTGGCCTTGCTCTTACCAGATGGTAGGGTAGTCACAGCTGGGGGCAACCCTAGACGAAGGGTCGATGAACTGCGATTAGAAATTTACAGTCCTGCGTATATGTCTCGGCCACGACCAATTATTCAGAGCGTTCCTCAAATAACATTGAGTTACGGGCTACAATTTACAATTCAGACACCCCAGGCTGCGAATATTAAATGGGTTAGTCTGATTAGACCAATGGCAACTACCCATTCCTGCGATGCTGAACAAAGGTTAGTGGATGTACCAATTAATTTTAGAGACGCTACTTCTCTGAATGTCACGATAACAAACAATCGAAACATCGCACCACCAGGCTGGTACATGATTTTTATTACTGACAACAATGGAACACCCTCAGTAGCAACCTGGAGGCGTGTATCTTAGAGGTTGTTTGAAAAGTAGTTAGTTGTAATTTTAGGCACTTGTTGATCCCCCCTAACCCACGCCAGTCGCTCCACTTGGGGAGACCCTAAAACCTCTCTGGCTCCCCTTAAAAAGAGGAAACCGGATCAAAGTCCCCCAATTTATTGGGGAATTTAGGGGGATCTAAAAGGATTTGATCCATCACTAAAAACTTTTCAAATATCCTCTTAGCTTTTTCTGGTTATGTTCACACTGCTATTTAATAAAAGTCATCAATTCTAAGAGGGAAAATATGAATTACAAGGTATCACGTCGACAGTTTGGCCAGTTGGTACTTGCTGGAACTGTAGTATCTGGACTTAGCTATCTAGCCAACAAATCCTTGGCGGAAACACCAAGTTTAGATATTGTAGGTATAGGTTCTGGCCCAATCATAAACGCTTCCCAAACAGCTATCCCAGAGGTAAACACCACTGAACTAGATAATACTGCCTCAAACAGTGTATCCACAGATATTGGTGTACCCAAAGATATGAATGTAGAACTTGTTTTGCAATCCTTAATTACAGGAAACGCTCAGGTACTTGGGGATAAAAGTACACCTTTATTAGGGCCTAATCAGATATTGAGTGGTTTCACTTCTTTAAGTAATGGCACACTTGTTTTAGCCGTTACTCCTATTACGACTAGTAGAAGACAGGCAACGGCTACTCACATTACATTTTTGGGTACACCTGCAAAAACTTTGATAGTCTCAGGACTTAAACCGAATCAACAGCTTGGGAGCTTGCTAGGCACTAATGATGGGCGGCTCATCGGTTTAGTAGGTAAAAAGAACGGTACACCACCTATCACATTGGTAGATATTAACCTTGAAACGGCAGAGATAACTTCTATTGATAAGTTTAAATTTCCACAAGATGAGCGGAGCGGTAATCTAGCACAGTGCCCAGACGGAAAACTTTATACGACTTTACTTGGATTGGATGGTGATACAACTCTGGTACAGCTAGACTCAAATCAAAAAAAACCAATTAGACTGGGACAATTAAAATTTAATGATAGAAAATGGAATAATGGCTTACAAAGCTTAGTTTGTACTACAACAGGTCAACTCCTCGCCTTTGGAGCTATGAGGTATGAAACACCTTATGCTGTCTATAGCGTAGATAAAAACAGTGGAAACATGACTCGGCTACAATACTTTGACACTACTCTGATTGCGCTTGCGCGGAGTAGAAGGGATTGAGTCGATATTTAGCAGAAAGCAGTACGCTTGGGTTAGCTATAAAAACCCTTAACCTGCGTAGGTTGGGGAGCCAACAACATTAAACAGGCTCTGGTCTAAGTAAATTTGTTTTGGTAACAAATTCACTGAATGTACTTGCAACCTGCTGCGGTAATGTAATCGCAGCAGTTTGTAGTAAGCTAATCGGCACTTAAGTTGCATAATAAGAAGAGGAAGTCGTTTAAAAGCAACTATGCCACCAGCAGCTAAAAACTTTTTAACGTCGGAGCAAGTCAGTAAGCTACAGGAAGGTCTAAAAGA
>NZ_JACJSI010000559.1 GCF_014698065.1 Nostoc flagelliforme FACHB-838 | reverse complement strand
CGTTGGGGATCTGGTGGCTATGCTTTTTTTCTTCTGGTAACTATAAACAAGATTAATTATTCGCTTGTTCGTATTGTTTCCGCGAACTACTTCTTTTTGTCCAAAGTCCAAAAGTTAGGCAAGTCGGAGAATTACAAAAAACGCATTGCAGAAGTGGCTTATGGGTTTAAAGCTGGTGAGCAATTATCAGCCCAAGCGTTGACAGTAATGAATAAAGATACATTTGAACTTGAAGCCATCAGTCGGTTGACTCAAATTGCTCAAAGGATTGGCATGGTTTGGGGTAAGTCTGATGAAAATGGTACTCAAGTCCAAGGTAAAACTTATGACTTGGCTTTCAATACCCAGCAGAGGCATTTAATTATTTCGCAGAAAAATGGAGAGGTAATTTTAAACTTGCAATCTGGGAGAATACAGACTAATAAAGTAACTCCACAGATATTGCAAACTTTTGAGGATGTTAATACTCAAATTGATAAAATATTAGCTAAATCTCAAATACAACAAATAGACTTACAAAGATAGATTTATACTAAATAGACTTTTTAAGGCGATCAAAGAGGAGAACAACGCTATGGAGACAGCGAATTTAGAGCAAGCACAGGTTTTTTATAATCAAGGTTTGGCACATTTAAAGTCAGGTAATTTAGATGCAGTTATCGAGTGCTTTAGAGAGGCATTACTACTTAATCCTAATTTTGCTGAAGTTCACAATACTATAGGACTAATTCAGTTTCAAATCGAAAAATATGAAAATGCGATTCAGCTTTTTGATAACGCATTAGCAATGAATCCGAATTTTGCTGAAGCTTATAATAATCGAGGATTAGCTCGCTCAAAAATCTGTCATAAGTCAGAATTTCCCAAGGTGATTGAAGATTATACTAAAGCCATCGCTCTGAATCCAAAATTAGTCCAGGCTTATCTAAATCGGGCTGATACGTATAAAAACTTAACTGGTGACAACCCAGCAGCTATCTTAAATTACAATCAAATAATTTCACTCGCTCCAAACTGTTTATCAGCTTATATAAATAGGGCGAATATTCATTTTTTATCTGGTGAATTAGAAAAATCACTCTTTGATTTAGAAAAAGCATTATCTCTAGATGCTGATTGTGCAGAAGCATATTGTGGACGAGGGACAGTCAGATTCCATCTGGGCAATATTGAGGACGCTAAAAAAGATTTATTTAAAGCTTTTGGTTTGTACGAGGCGCGAGGCAATATGATTTACTGTGCTTTTACTCGAAGTTTGATTATGGAGCTTTTTCGAGATCATGAAGTTTACAAAGATTTGTTTGGGGTTGAAAGTAGGATAGTCAAATCGAAAAAGTAGCTACTTTGTCGAGTGGCTACAAATTAAATTTTTTTTTCATTTCTTCCTACGATGCCTGCGGTGTTCTCGAAGAATCGCACCTTGTTCGGTGTCTGCCTGTTTACTGCTTGTAGAATCCGTGAATGGCCCACTTGTGCTGTAAGTAAGGCATTGGTGGGGATGAAGAGAGAGGAGAGGCGATGCCTACGGTGGCAAGCTACGCAAATACAAGGATCATAAAGTTTAGTTAATAGCGATAAAAAAATCGCTATTAACCTTATTTTTTGATCAGTCTATACAGTTAGTAGCAGCATATTAGCATTATTGTATAAACCTACCGATTTCCTAACTGCGCTGTTGATTCAGCGCTTTCCTTATCTGACTATCTTTTCATATTTCAAGACTTAAGTGATTAAATCTCACCTTATATTTCTATATTTGACTAGCAACTGCGTTACCTGGCGGCGGGTTGCCGCAGCTCCCTATGATCGCACCTTCCCACCCCCGCCAAAATGCCCTACTAGTCTGCCAACCCAAAAATGTGCTTGTGAGGACTGGGTAAAGGGGAAAGGGAAAAGGTTAAGGGATTTAAACCCTTTACCCCGCTTTCGTCACGAAAGCGAACTACTACAGCCTAGGAAACATTCTTAAAGAGATAAAAGCTAATCGCTTCTAAGGGCAAAATAACAGAGCTTGCGCGTGTAAAGGGTTGGGGAATGTTAGGGAGATTAAAAAAAACCTACAACCGCGTATGAAAACGATGTAGGGGTGGAGTGTAATGTAATGAATCGTAGCATTCTAAAACCTTTTAGATTGTATGGAAGGATTTAGAACGGGTTATACAACTACGGGTGGATATCTAAGAAGTGTGGGGTTATAGTTCAGGGATAGGTTATGGAAACTGCACTTTCCCAAACCTCTTTTTTGACTGTTGGTGATTGCCTGCCGAGCGGTTACGTCATCGCCCTCAGATATTGGGAGCGGCGGCGGCGTTGTGGATGCTGTCACCTGTTGGGGGAGATGTCACGAAGATTCGTCTTAGGTTAGGCATGATGTAAAAATAAGTTGTAAAAATTTAATTTGGAATAAGCTGTTAGCCTTACTTTCCAATTCAAAATGAAAGAGTGATTTTTGCGTAACTCCTTGGTATCTTTCTTGTACGTTTTGGCACGGCTATGCCAAATACGCTAAAAATAAAGGTAAAACAACTGCCAATGCTCGATTACGTCAGTGCAGGAATCGCGTTTTACATAACAATGCTCCCGGTACAGGAGTGGATACTGGAGTTTCGCCTCGGTTATCTCGGTCGCTACTGGAGCTTGATAAGCGTTGTTGGCTCATTAATTGGCTCTTTGCTCTGTGCGCTGATATTTGTGCCATTGATTATTAACATGATATTAAATCCGTTCAAATATCCAGATAATGCTTTGATGAATGCGATCGCTGCGGTGATTTTTGGTGCAGTACTCTGGCTGGGGCAGTGGTTGATCCTGCGCCAGACTGAGATGACACCGAGAATTTTTGCGCTCATCAATACAGTAGTTGGAATTTTTGTCTTCTCTGTGCTGGTATGGTTTAATCAAAAAAGTTTGCAGTGGAGCGGAGGCCCGATTCAAGGTTGGAAAACCGGACTCATCTTTTTAGTCGGTGGTACAGTTACCGGAGCGGCGACGGGTAAGGCATTAGATTTTTACTGTGGACGAGTTGAGCAGCGATTAATCAGACTTGAGAGGGAGAGGGTAGAAGAAGAAACCCAAGAGCGGGAAAGGCTTTTGAAAGAAAAAATTGAGAAGGAGAA
>NZ_JACJSI010000558.1 GCF_014698065.1 Nostoc flagelliforme FACHB-838 | reverse complement strand
GATAAATCAGCTGTTATAAACGAGTTAATCCAAAATGCACAAAACATCTTGCCAGGTAAGGCGCTATATGTCACCACAGATAGCAAAGCCACCAGCAAGACAACAGCCCGACTCCTACAAAAAGAAATTCCTGGTATTAGAATCCTGCTGGTTAACTCAGAAACCAGTGGCAACAAGGACGAAAAAAGGTTTTTGAAAAATCCCGATGCAGTATTAGCTTCAGGGTTATATGACGTAATTATTTGTTCTCCCACAGTCGCCACCGGAGTCAGCATAGAAATTCCAGATAAAGTCGAGAAAGTCTATGGAATTTTCACTGGCGCATCATCCACCGACGCTGATATGTCCCAATCCTTAATTCGCGTGCGAGACAACGTAGAGCGTGTGGTTTGGTGTGCCAAACGTGGGACAAATTATTGTAAAGTTTCTCGCTCCAGTAATTATCTAGAAATTAAAGCACAATTACAACAGAGAACAGATGCCACTGTTAGTTTAGTCCGCTCCAACCTCAGACCAGATATTGTTGAAGGTATTGCTAATTTCGATTGGCAATCAAATCCTCATGTTAATCTCTATGCCCGAATTAGTGCCGAGCAGAATTATTCGATGATGAATCTCTCTGATGCGCTGCTAATTCGACTCAGACATGAAGGGCATCAGATTACAATTGATAATCGAGAATCGGATAAAGCTGTCAAACTGTTATTAAAGTCAGCCAAAGACGAAATCAAACAAATTGAAGCCAAAGACATAGTAGCCGCAGCAGATTTAACTTATCCAGAAATTGCCCTCTTGGAATCCCAAGAATCTGTCTCACCAGAAGACGCACTAGCAATTAGAAAATATTACCTGAAAGATTTCTACTGCGTAGACGAGCTAACTATAGAACATGTACTTTGGGACAAAGAAGGCCGACGACGCGGGGAACTGCTCAACTTAGAAGCGCAACTTTATCCCGAATTAGGAGTTGACAGAACAGCCAAATCATTAGAGAAACAAGCTAATTGGAATCAAGCTGTTTGCCCGTGGGATATTTCTGGTACAGCGCTGCGGCGCTCTATGCGAGAAGCATTTGGATTAAACGACTTTTTAGATCCTTTTAAAGAATGGACTAAAGCTGACCTCAAACCCTACGCCGACAAGATTCGCCAATATGCCCCAGAAATATTCCACCATCTCAACCGCACCATCAGCGACAAAATGAGTGATGTTCAGGTTGTGCATCAGATGTTATCGCAGTTGGGAATCAAAGCGGCATTTCGCTGGTCGAGGTTTGAGCCGGGGTTTGAGAAGCAAAAAATTAAAGTCTACCGACTGGATGTAGAAACTTGGTCTAACCTGATGTCCATATTAGCTAAACGTGCTGCACGACGCGAACGCCTTCAAAATCTTGGAGAGTCTGATGGATCAGGTATGTCTTTTAATATTCAAAATAATCTAGGAGATCCAAATCAACATCACCCTAAATCCCTTATAGAAACATTGATTGGACTTGTATGTACCGTCACAGGAGATGATGACCATTTCTTGGTACAGAGTAAAACATTAAATAGTAGCTTAAGATGTCAGAACTTAACCAACAATACAGTGGTTTTATTGCCGTTCACTGAAATTACACCAGTAGATAGGGACTGAAATAGACTTGATTTTTTGTTGCTCTCATATTTGCACTGCCATATTCAAAAGCAGTGCTGGTTCGAGCGTGGCTAATTTCTTCTTTGTTTGTGCATTCACTCTAGCCAAAATGAAAAGTTCATTATCAGACTAAATATCTTGATAAAAGCTTGTTCTGGGGTAAAGTTTGACTATGGATGAAATAGAAATTGTTGAATATGACCCATGTTGGCCAACTCTGTTTGAAGAGGAAGCAGCAAGGATTTTTGCTGCACTAGGAAATGATAAGGTAATTGCAATAGAACATTTCGGTAGCACTGCAATTCCAGGTCTCGCTGCCAAGCCTGTTATTGATTTGATGGTTGGAGTACATTCCATTGAGGCTGCCAAACCAATTATTCCGTTACTAGAAGCCCTAGAATACATTTACTGGCCAGACGATCCACGACCTGGGCGTATGTTTTTCGTTAAAGGAATGCCTCCTTACGGTAAGCGAAGAACCCATCATGTTCATGTGGTAGAGGCGTATAGTGAATTTTGGGAACGTTTGTTGTTTCGTGACTATCTGCTTACACATCCAGAAGAAGCAAAACGGTATGAGGTGTTAAAACGTAATTTAGCAGAGCGTTTCCAAAAAGACCGTGAGGGATATACGAATGGAAAAAGCATTTATATTCAGATGGTTCTAGAGAAAGCACGGCACGAGCAAATTTTGTAGATTAAAGGTTTAGCTTTTCCTTTTAAGCTTCATCGTGTGTAACCGTACTTCTCAGATGTCAGCTTCTCAATGTACCTCCTCATCTTCCGAACTGCGTCTCTGTCCGATACATCTTCTCGCTATGAATTGGCTTCTGTTCTTTCAGCAAATTGATGGCCTTATCAATCTTCTCTTTCGTGATTACTTCTGAATTCTGATATTCACTCATGGTTATCTCAGAACTCTTGCATAAATATTTTGTGGTAGGATAGAAGGTTATTTCAGCTTAAATTTTTAGGCATTAAAACAGTAAGAGATTATCATTTTTTTCGAGCAAGTATTATAAGGGCAATCACTAGCTAAAAAAAAGACAGCAAACTTTGTTTCGGTTATTAAAAAAAAACGAAATTATTTGATTAATTTAATTTTTTGACCTGATTTATAGGGCTAATTCGTGATTATAGATTCCCGCAATTAAATTTGACCTTAACCCAAAACGTCGGTGACGATTTCGATATCTATCAGACAAAATTTTAAAGATTTTTAGACGACGATTTACGTGTTCAACAGCAATTCTTAATCGATTGAGTTCTCGATTATATTTCTTTTGTTCTTTCGTCAACCTTCCACCTTTTGGTTTTTTAATCGGTGTTTCACTCAACTGATGAATTTTATTAATCCCTTGATAGCCTTTATCTGCTATGACCTTGAGCAATTCTCCAAATTTAATCCCACTATTTTTAAATAGCTTAAAATCATGAATTCTGCCCTTGCCATGCCCTAAGCAAATGATAGCAGTACTTTTTTGGTGAAT
>NZ_JACJSI010000557.1 GCF_014698065.1 Nostoc flagelliforme FACHB-838 | reverse complement strand
TGGAGCTAACCGTGCCACACTAGGTTCCTTTGTTTTCAGCCTAAACTGCTTTGACTCTACTTTCTTAGTTTCTCACAATAATGCTTGGTTTATTTCCGCCGTGCTGTACTAGTCTGTTTACCAGTGAACCCCAGATATTTGTTGCACAAGTGCTGGCACTTGCTCCTGATTAGATGTGCTGGATGGAATAAAAAGTTAGAAAATTGCTTTAGCTTTGTTTTGTCGCAGTTCTTTTACGCTTAGTGAGTGAATGAGCAGCCAATGCGCCAAACCCTATAAGCGTAGTACCTAGTACCGTACTTGGTTCGCTCACCTTTGCCACAACTTCAATTCTTAAAACTTGCCCTTGTTTTGCACGATCACCTTTGTTTGAGACATAAATAGCACCGTCAGGCCCAATAGTTAAAGCACTAGCTGACTCTAACCCATTACCGCTAAGTAACGTTGTCCGAGTTCCATCAGGAGCTATTTGAATAAGCGAGGCATCTAGATTGTTTCTATAAAATGGTTGGTTAGCAAATTGTAAAGCATACAAATTGCCATTCGTATCGAAACTTAAGTCAGTTAGTTGTGTAAAACCATCAGCATAAACTGTTGTTTGACCATCTGCTCCAACACGAAATATGCTAGCTTTACCTTCAGGAATAGGTATACCTGTCAATTGACTAATATATAAAGCTTTGTCAGGGCCAATGGCAACAGCTGTGGGTACTGCTTGATATTTAATCTCTTGCGTAGGAGTAGTTAAAGTTTGCTCTGGAAATGTAACAAGTGTCTTTAAATTGCTGCCATCAAGTTTTACACTTAACACATCGTTTGCAGCTGCATTGGCAATATAAGCAGTATTGCCTTCAATAATAAAAGAGTAAGGATTGCTAAGTGCATTTCCATTAGGTAAGGCTTCATTAGGATTTTTAGCAAATTCATAACTAGAAATATCAGCAATACTTGTAAATCTACCACTGTTAAAATCGACTTTATATAACGCTCCCCATTTTGGAGAATTTAACAGGGTATTATCATAATTAACATTGGGAACAGAACCAAACAGAATATAAGCATTTCCAAAGTTATCAAATTGGATATCGTTAGTGCCAATTCCTTGACCTTGATTGGATGACAGTGCGTAAGATGGTAAATTTGTGAGAATCCGCTCTTGCTTACCATCTTTAATTCTTGTTACAGCACCACTCTTACCAACACAAGCTTGCTCAGTTGGCATAGTTATTGATGCACTACATAGTTGATCGCCTCCTACACCTGCTTCTGTAACATAGAGACTGCCGTCAGGACTAAAGCTAAGACCACGTACATTATCAAGACCATCAGCAACGACAGTAAATGACGCAGCTAGGACTGGTTTGATTCCAGAAACAACAGCAATACCAACAGTGATGAACACAAAGCGTATTGCAGATTTAGAAAGTAAAGATAAAGACATTGGGCAATCCAAATATGTAGACGTTTATTTAGTATTCATGTTGACTAATCATTGCTAAACCTAGTAGTCTGCCAACCCTGTATTGCTGGATGGAGACAACCAGGGGCGGATGTAGAGGAAAGAAGAATCTCACTGCAATTTCTCTGTTCTGCTCATACTATCCCTAGTAGTTCGCCAAGTGAATACAAGTTGTCCTGTAAAAAAAACAAATTTAATATTTGAAGTCTAAAAAACTAAGCCAAGCATAATTTAACTGCTGATAATTTATAGTATATTAGGTATGATTGCAATGAAAAATCTTTTGATAAACTTGTCAATTTTTTATGTTTACAGTATCTAGCCGTTGGATGTGTAGAAATTTTGGTGTAAGTCAAAATTGCTTTAGCTTATAACCGAGTTTATTGCTTATAGGGAGCATCCCCTTTTTGCAGAAAGACTGATTCATGAGTGTAGATGCAAAGAACACAATAATTACTCAAATCATAGGCATGACCTTCAAAGAAAAATAACGGTTACAAGCAGCAGTAAAATAAATTGCGATAATACTGTATAAAATATATCAAACTCTTACGGGTATGAAGACTGGTTTCCTAATCCATTAAAACCTCTTCCTTAATTAGAGGAAAGAAAGATTTAGGTAGTGCTAGAAGCACACCCATACAAGCTGCGGGTCAGTCAGTTTGGTAATTGTGGACTATGTGCAGTTGATTGAACCAAGAAGAAAAAAGCGGGATGGTGAAAACCGGGTACAAGAAATCGACTCCATCTTGAAACAACTCAGGGCGAACGCTAAACAACTCAATAAGTATCTGACAAATTCTGAACATGAAATCGAGATGATCATGTTCCAAGTTGAAACAGTTCCGACGAAGTGAAAATCGTTTTCTATGCAAAATAGGAAGCTGAGAATGATTAAATTTACCAACACCTTTTGTAACAATGGGCGACTCTTGCTTTAATCAACTAGCCACTGCATTAACAAGTAACCTATCGATATAAACCGAAAAGTCCCAAATAACATCACCCATGTTACTGCCATCAGGATAAAACTTAACCACTTATTATTGTGGTAAAATTTCCGCGCTTGCCAAATAATAAATGTCAAATTTGTAGACAATGAAACCGCTATTATATTAGCTAAAAATAACCAATGCTCTCTCACTTTTCTCCGGCATCGGCGGACTCTGCCACCACGGAATATCAGCCGCAGGTCTATCTCACAAATTCCGAGTCCAGCAAATTGTCGAAATCTCCCCTTATTCTCAATCACAATTGCGCCATGAACAACCAGGAATTCCAATCCACGCAGATATCACCAATTACCATTGCCAAGAATCAATTCGCAATTCGCAATTCGCAATTATTAACTAGGAGTAAAAGAAATGAATCAAAAAATTAGTATTGCTGATAGAACGAAAGCTTTGGCAATAAGAATAGTTAAAGCTTGTACTTTTTTAGATGAAAAACCCGGAGTTTGTCGAACATTATCAAAACAGTTACTCCGAAGTGGTACTTCTATAGGTGCAAACGTTAAAGAAGCTCAATCTGCCCAATCTGATAAAGATTTTCTGAGCAAATTATTGGACTTTGGACAAAAAGAAGTAGTTCGCGGAAACAATACGAACAAGCGAATAATTAATCTTGTTTATAGTTACCAGAAGAAAAAAAGCATAGCCACCAGATCCCCAACGAG
>NZ_JACJSI010000556.1 GCF_014698065.1 Nostoc flagelliforme FACHB-838 | reverse complement strand
AATCCTCTAAGAGAATCACCAGAGTGCGTTGATAGTCTTGCTGACTGAATGCCTTCACCACTCCCTCCAAGTTGAGGGAACGGGTAATTTTATATTCCTGTCTGTAGCGGGTTAGTTCTTGGGGAGAGGGATAATCAAGCTTTAGCATTTTTACGACGATTCCTACTCCATCGTCTCTGATGCCCCGGTACACTAGAGAATTGTCACTTTCATATATTTTGTTTTGGATAGCAATACCAGGTAGAACAATCATAGAGCAACTCTTGAGAGGATAATCTGGCATAACCCAAACTATACAGCAATCCAGCTATCTACATTTTTCATCTTCTGAAACCCTATTTGGTTTTGTTCATTTCTAGCCAGTTGTAGAGTCTTGACTGAACTCTGTTGAGCGCTGTATGAATCATGTAGAGGGGCTCTACAGCACTCAACTAAACAACTGGCATAGCTGGATGTCTTGAAGCGGGAAGTTTTATCTTTTCCCTCGTACAACTTCTTCACTGTCCCGTTATGTTGCTAACTCCATTGAAACTGCAACCCAAAAACATTGGATGCCAAATTGCCAAAATTGTTCAGGGTATTCTCCCATACTCCGACTCCAGAAGCGTCAATAATTTCTCTTCCACAGCAGTAAGATAAGGCCGATTCACCTTCCCCAACAACTGCAACAGACTTTTGACCGTCTCCTCCAGCGAATCGGAATATATTCGTGTAATGCGATCACTGATTAACTGCATCTGCTGACACTCCGCAGGCAAGTAATCATAAGACTTCAGATGCTGCAACCCAACGGCGTACTCTCCATCCCACATTCTCACGGTGCAACTAAAGTCATTCACTGCGCTGACAATTGCCCAACAGCCACCTTTGCCTCTGAGTTCGGGGTTGTCTTTGGTAAGGATTTGGCAGACTTCACCAAGCTGGTAGGTATTGGGTACTTGGGTTCGCTCCATGATGCGCTACACAACATCTTTCACGATTCTACTAGTTGGCACTTTACCGCCAGCAAGTTCTACTGCCGTTAGCCACACTTCCTGCTGTTCCTGGGGTTCAAGCTTTGTCATGGGTCGGATTTGGCGTTCGTTTGTTGGCAAAATGTGATCCAATGGATCACATTTTTCAAGCAAATTATCAAAAACAACAGCCGCATCCATTAAAAGATAAGACTGGCGACGACTATGACCAAAGTGATCACGGCAGTATTCCTCAAAGGTTTTATGCGTGGAACGATAAAGTCGGCGATCACGCAATTCTGCCAGTGCCTTACCTGCCTCAAAAAACGCTCTTTCCACACGGCGCTCTAAATGTAGGCGATCCCGCTCCTCCGTTTCGGACAACTCTTCTACTTCAGCAGCAGTAACAGTAATTGTTGCTGTAGCAGGATTTTCTGGATCAAAGGTGTCTTCGGCATAACTAGCGGTTGCTTGTAAATTGTTGGAGACAGCAGAGGTGGCTTTTTTGCGATTAGAAGGTGGTTTAGCCATTATTCCACCCCTTTAGTTCAACAATATTTTTTCAGAGTCAATTACAACGTAGATTTTGGAAGTAGTTAATAACTGCTCCAGCATAGCCAGCCGCAAGTATCGCTTTTTTGGAAAAGCTGAAGGTAGGGCAAGAGGATTAATAGTCTGAAGGTTAATCGCCATTAGAACTTTCTGTTAAATTAACCCCAGGAATATGCTGAATCCACTCACCCAAGCACTCTTTTAAATCCAGTCCCACAGCATTGGCTGCCCTGATAAGTGTATCTAAAGGTACACCTTTTGTATCTTCATTCTCAATTCGATTAAAATTTGCCCCGCTCATTCCGGCGTAATCACCAGCTACGGTTAAACTCATCCCCGCAGCTTCTCTTGCCTTTTTCAAAGCAGTTCCGATACCAGTAAACTCCACTTCAATAATAATTTTCATTAAATCCATAGTCATACGCCTCCAAAGAATTATCTCTAATTTAAACCATTACGCATTGCTTGACAAGCATTACGTAATACGCAACAATATAAATATAAAGAAAGCGCCCCGACTGCGAATCTAAAGCGCTTTCCGTTCCATAACAGAACTTACTAAATTATGACTCACATCATCTACAGCCATCAACAGCTGCAACTGAAATCGATTGCCCGTCTTAAGCAAATCTACAGCGAAATCGCTTGTACAGTAGAAGTAAGCGATAAACGCTGTAAGGATTCTTGGATTAGTGCAATCGCCCAATATCAGTCAAGCAAGATTCAGAAACTCACCCCTGCTGCCCCCGACAACCAAGCCCTCGCCCAAGCCGAACTCGACCACTTCATCGTTGACCAAGCCCAAGTTGTAGCTCCCGAACCCCTCAGAATAGTCGAAATCTCGTTTGACCATCACGAATATTACGCTGATGACAAACTGGTAGCCAGCATCAGCCATGACGACAACCACCTAACGCAACGCTGGGTAGTCATGATCAACGACAAAGAAGTATTTCGTGCCAATACCCCAATGCGCTGTCATCGCTTCATCTGCACTCACTACAAAGACGGCACACTGCCTATGCAGGAGCAACTTGCAACACCATACACCACTGGGAATGAAGTTATGGCGCGGATTTTCATCGAATGCGAGAAATACGGTTACGAAATCCTCGACGACGGCATTTACCAGAATGACGAGAAATTAGGCGAAGTCGGACAGACTGACGGCAGATGGTGGGTTATTCAGGCTTCTTCAAGTCATCAGCAGAAGATAGCCTGTGATTCGGTGGAGTCGGCAGTGCAATCCCTGTCTGTGATCGAAATATCGCCCGTATCTTGCGACGAACTCTTGGATAAGGCGTTTGACGAACTTAGTGCAAGCCAATGGCGCAGGCTGCTGGAGTATGAAACAGCATTAACCAACAGTGAGCTAATAGCGGCGTAGGGAAAAAGTGGGCTTTTATGCCCACTTCCTCAAATCCAATGTCCAATGATTTACCAGTTCCAAATATAACCATCACTTTTAGGACAAACCTCAGTAATTTTCTCCTAATCTTTCAGCAATTCCTTCAATCACTTATTCCTGTAGGTTCGCTCATTTTGGAGGAGTGAGAAGTAATTATGTCTTGCACAGCTTGGAATTTAGCTGATAAAGGGACTCAGGCATTTTCATTAATAAAAGAATCTGTTTTTGAA
>NZ_JACJSI010000555.1 GCF_014698065.1 Nostoc flagelliforme FACHB-838 | reverse complement strand
CTGATTCGACTACAGGTGAGATCAGTGAGAATTCTTTGAGTTGCATTCAACATCAGTGCATTCAGGGAATAACCCTCACCTTACCTGATTTTGGGCTTAACCGAACCGTATTGGGAGTAATGGGGCTTGTGGCGTAGTATAGTGTCCATAATATAGCGCGTACACCGGACACTACCCTTACGAATAAATGAGGCCGCCACCCCCAACTCGTCTACCCAACAAGCATTATAGGTAAGCGAGAATACCTTACACCAAGCGAGGTACGATCTCTGCTGAATGCCGCCCTCGATCGCAAAGCTCGTTATTCTCATCGTGATTATACACTGATGCTGATGATGTTCCGCCACGGTCTTAGGGTAGGGGAAGCTGTAGGCTCTAAATGCGGTTTGCGCTGGGATGCACTGATGTGGGCCGAGCGTCAGATTTTCATCACCAGGGAAAAGGGCAGTGATTCTGGGGTGCATCCCCTGAGAGATGATGAATTAGTTTTGCTCAAAGAACTTAGAGAGATGTTGCCCGATAGCAAATATATTTTCGTTTCCGAGCGTGGTGAGGTGATGTCCACTGATGCGGTGCGAAAGCTGCTTGGTCGGCTGGCAGCACAGGCTGGGCTTGATATCAAAGTTCACTGTCACGCAGTTTTCAATCGGTGAAAAATCTGGAGAGTAGGGAGACAAATAAACCAATTTTGCTCCCACAGATTCAATGGCTTCACGGATACCTGTAACTTTATGAGAACTGAAGTTATCCATAACAACAGTTGCACCCGGCTTCATACTAGGAACTAAAACTTGAGTAACATAGGTTTCAAACGCCGATGCATTAGTACCACCAGTAAAAGTCATCGCAGCAATGATGCCTTCAGTTGACATCGCTCCAATCATCGTCACATTTTTTCCGCGGCCGTCAGGACAATGACCTTCATCTCGACTACCTTGAGGCGAACGAGCGAAGCGTCTGGTCATAGCAATATTTACCGGAGGCGGAGCGTCTCCGGCTCCGCTCCAGCTTCATCGATAAATACTAAGTCTGCTAAGTTTACTTCTCCGATGATTGTCCAATACTCTGCCCTCAATTTTTGCACCCGTTCTGTATACTTTTCGCTCGCGTGTAATGTTTTTTTTTGCGTGTCAGATTCAGCTTTTGGGTGATTCTGCCCATTAAGGAACGGCTTATCTTTACTTGAGTCTGTTGTTCTAAGCGATACCTTCGGTAAGCTTCGCTAACGCACAATTCCACCAAAGTGGCATCATTATCTGACTCTACTAATAACCCTACCAATGCCAGATGCTCATCCCAACAGCTTTGAGATTTGACCTCCACCATGAGGCTTTGGCTCAACTGTCCCACTGCTACGATATCGTCTCAGTAAACTTTGAACAAAGCTCAAGCTGACACTGAATCTTATTGCCAATTGTCGAAGATAGCCTTCTTGATTGTTATATGCATTGATCACTTTTTGGCGCAGATCACAAGAGTAAGGTTTCATTCCCTAAATACTTAAACGTTAATATACTCCATTATCTCATACTGTATTTTACTCAAGCAGGAACCGCTATATTGATTGGATTGCCAGAGTAGCCGTTAACTATCTCAGGTATTTTTGACTTTTATAAAAGTTTTATTTGTTCCTTATCAAAAATAATCTATAAAGTTTAAAACAAGTTTGATATTGAAAGGATCTAGAAGATTAATAGTTACTATTTGACCGTCTATTAACTCAATATCAAAAACGTCTTGATTTTCCCAACCTTGAATATATCCGCCTCTAGGCGTTGCCTTTTTGCAATCAGCTAATGTTAACTCTAAAAAAGCCCCATTTATTGTAACCATCTGATGAGGCAAATAGTAAAAAGTTCTTTGAACTTGTTGGGGAAATATTTCATCATCTATCATTTGTTTAGTCCTTTATTATCTATTACCTTAATAACAAACGGTTACATCTGTTACTTCAGTATTTGTCGGTATTTTTTAAACTTGTATTTGTTAGCCAAAACAAAACCCTCCGTATTGCCTTGGAGGGCTAAAGGGAAGCATCCAAATTTTGCAAAAATAAAGAAAGGAAAATCATTCGCGAGACTTCATCGCGAATAATAAGAGGGACTCAATCTTGTGGATCTTCCTCTTCTTGCTCAGAACCAGCCTAAAAGCAGCTCTTGACTGCGATCACCGGGTGTATTTGATCAAGAAACTTACGATTTTATTATTTCCAATCGCCAAGCCAATCCCGATTTTGAGTGGAATCCATTTTGGGAATATGGCGCTTTTCTCGATGTTCAAGACGCAGCCGAAGCTGCACGGTGCGCTTTACACTGCCCTAATCCTGGTCATGTCACTTTGCTGCTATGCGCGGATGATATTTCTTCGGCACATCGAACAAGTTTTGAATTGGCTCAATCCCTACTTCCTGAAGTAGATTGGCATGGTGGACATGAATATGAAGGTGAGCCTTACAAAGCTCTTATTAACACCCAACTTGCTAAAGAAGTCCTCCAATGGGTTCCGCGTCATACATGGTGACCACGAAACAACTAAATTTTAGTTTCCTATAGAATCAGCAATAATCGTTGCTTAAACATCAAGAGGCAAGCTTGGCGATGCTGTGGCCTGTGGGCGGGGATGTCGTTAAATGGTAGTTTCACGACATCTGTTGAGAGGGGGCAGGGAACATCACCCATCATTTACCTCCAAAAGCCGCCTTAACTCCTGCTTTAAAACCTCCGGATGTGGCAAATAAAGTTGATATCTTGACACAAAAAGCTGATTAAAAATACCACCCGTCGCATACTCAACCAAAATCTCATCCTTATCTCGCGCCAACACAATCCCTATCGGCTCGTTGTCATCCTCCATATTCTCCTCAGCGCGAAAATAATTTAGATACATATTCATCTGTCCAATATCCTGATGACTCACCGCTCGCGTCTTCAGCGCCAAATCATCGGAAATAGTTAAAAGCTCCGTATAGGTAACCGCTCACAGGATAAGAAACGGTACAGTCAAAAATGGGTTACTGAGATGGTAGATTAAGAGGCATGGATGAAAACTGCCTCGCCTACGGAATTGAAATTTCCGACTCAGATTGGGAAAAGACTCCAGCCAGCATCAAACAACTGGTGGAGAAAATGGGGCAGCATATAAAGCAATCAGAA
>NZ_JACJSI010000554.1 GCF_014698065.1 Nostoc flagelliforme FACHB-838 | reverse complement strand
CGCTACCGTAGGGAAAGGGCTTTCACCTCAGCACTTGAGGGGTAGGATTTACACCTACATTATTAATCAGTTGTCTAGGCTTGAACCTAGCAGTCAATCCCCTAGACCCATACGGGTACTAGTTTCTGACTAACGAATCGCACCCCAAAACGGCTTATATGGGTTGGTTGCTTTCACCAGTCCATTAACGCCCATAGCTGGGTCACGCACTACTTGGCGCGGCATTCCTTCTAACTGCCACTGTGACCAATAAAAGGGGGTCATGCGAAATGGTCTGTTATTCTTGTCCTGACATACCAATTTTTTCTGGGGAGTCCGAACGCAGAAATAAATGCGGTCGCTTGATTCCCCTTTCCAAGCCATCGCAGCCGAGCTAATTCCCACAGTCAGACTCAGCCCAATTGCCACGGCTTTCTTGTCCATCGGCAATTGACCAAACCACAGCATTAAACCCGATTGTTGCGACTCGGATAAAGTTTTATGTTTCTCAGATAGATAATTCATTTACCTCTTTTACCACCAAATAGAAAAAGCATTAATATCGCTAGAAATATGCCCACTCCTGCACCATCCATCCAACTTGAAGATTCAGCAGTTTTGGCTTATAAACCGACTCAATTGAAGTATTAGCTGTTTGTGTGGAAGTCCGAGCTTCATTCCATTCACCCAACGGGTCAGAAAGCGCACATAATAACGCTAACGATGCACTGCAACCAGTCATTAAATTAGTAACGAAATTATTAAACCCTTCACCTGTTGCAGTGGCAGTAAAATACAAGTGTGCAGTACCCACAGCAAGAAACATTCCAACTGGGTGAACTTGCAATAGGTGAAAAGTGAAAATAACTGCACTATTCAAGCAACTGTCAGCGACAATCTCACAAGCATTACCAGCACGTCTAAATGTTCTACCTCTGTTATTTTCTGGTAATGGTTGCGGTTGTGATGGTTGCTCAATTTTCTGTTGTTGTGGAGTCTGTGCCAGCCCTTCAAATGAAAAAGGGCTGACGCTATGAGGATCTTCATTTCGTTTCCTTACTAGCATCAGCCTGTGTCCTTTCAACTAATAATTATCGGTCGCCTAACTTCTGCCACAAGTTACCCAACATTGCACCCCAACTGCGAACTGTTCCTGTTGCAGAAACACTTGATGCTGGTGCAGAACTAGTGTGTTGAATTGGTATCACTTCTTGGGGTGCTTGATTGGGTTCTAATGCCCGTGAGCCAAACCTTGCGCGGGCTAAAAGTTGTTGTCGTTTCTCTCTTAATCCCGTAGTAATTGCTTGCCTTTCAGCTTGCACAGTTTGCTTATTTTCTATGCTGCTGATTTTATTTTCATGCCTCCACAATTCTGCTTGCAAATCATGGTGTAATTGGGCTGCAACTTCGGTTAAGGCGTGTTTACGCTTTTGGTCAATTCGCAACAAGTCGGCTCTATCTTGGGCATCTATTTTGCCCATCTCTGAATCAAACTCGGAGTTAAGTTTACGAATTTTGGCGATAGCACCCGCAACGTGAGAGCCGTATTGTTTACGAAGCTCTGTCCAAGTTACCTGACCTTTTGTTAACTTCTCCATTGCCTCAAAGACGACCTTGGCGTTGTCTAAGAAAGGCTCTAGTCTGTCAGATAATTCTTGGGCATTGTTGGCGTAATCTGCGAACTGTTCGAGTTTATTTATATCTGAAAGATAGCCCAATATATCAGACTCAAACCCTCCCCATGCTTGCGCTTTCTCGTCAATATGGCTTGCATGACCAACTACCGGATTACGTATTGCAAAGTCCATTGCGCTATTCTCCTAATAAGGTATTAAGTCGTAGTCGATATCACCATCAGAGTCAGGCACTTCATTCCAGTAACCCATCTCTTCAAATCGGCTATAAATTCTCGTTGCCAGTTGCCTTACGGGGTCGTCAAAATCATCAGAGATTAAATCAAATCGGTTAGAACCAAACGCCAAGATATTTGCAATGTCAGGGTCAATACCGTTACCCAAGAATTGACCAAATGCAGCAGAGTATGGATGATCATCAATGGTTTCATGAGTTGCTAAAAATTCGGTTCCAGTGAAGGGTGGGTAATCTTCACTCTCGAATATTGGTGTGGAGAGTGCCTCAATATCTGCCGAAATCATTACTGCCCACTGTTCAGGATTTTCCACTTTGAATTGCTCTAATCTCAAAGCGCGGTCAGTTAGCGGTGATTTGCCCCAATCGTTGGGATTTCTGTAGTCAAGTGTCATTTGTTAGAATCCTTTTGTACTTTCGTTTTTGCGGCGAGAGATACATCTCAGAGTGGGGCGATTGCAATGATTGGTCGTCGGTGCAATCGCACCAGAGTCAGTTTTCACAAAACTCAACAAGTTCAAAAACCTCCCTCTGCACTTGGTTTTGGTTGAGTCGATGGGGGCTATTATGCCCCGCACCTCTCAGTTAGAACCGAGCGTACCCGTTTCCGTGTACTCGGCTCCCGATATTCTTAGACAAGGTAAGTATTCCTGTATTTTTGCCTATCCCAGAAAGTAAAGCCGCTTTTGGTTTTTACTTTCTTAACTGGTTAACGGGTTTTCGCGCTAGGGGATACTCGAAATACTTTCCCTTATCTTTTGCCCATGTGGTGATAATCGTGGCAGCTTTCGTGTGCCGCTAGAAGGTTTTTAGTCTTCCAGTTGTTGTGATTTCCATCTACGTGGTGTAGGTGTACTCTCTCATCACTAAGCAGTTTTAGTCCGCAATATCCACAAGTATGGTCTTGACGCTTGAGCGCCTTAGAGGATGTTTTAAAAGTCGAAGCGAGTTAAAAATTATGCCAGTCGCCTGACCATAATCCGGATCATCGCAATGTAAATAAAAGTCTCAGAGGTTTCTGGTAGTCGTTCATAATCTTTACTTAAACGTCGACACCAGTTAAGCCAACCAAAAGTTCGCTCAACAACCCAGCGCTTTGGTAAATGGACAAAACCTTTCTTTTCCAATGGTCGAAGCACAATTTCCACAATCCAGCGAAACATATCCATCACCCAACGCATAAATTCTTCACCACGGTATCCGCCGTCCATCCAAATAAGATTTAAACGTTTTACCTGACTGCCTGTATTGTGAACTCGGTTGAGAACTTTTTTCGCTCCTTCTCGTTCTGGAAGACTGGCTGAGGT
>NZ_JACJSI010000553.1 GCF_014698065.1 Nostoc flagelliforme FACHB-838 | reverse complement strand
CAACCAACTCCTTCTTTACTTCCACAAGTTCCTGCCGAGTAAAGTTGCTGCTCAATTATGCTGCTTAAAACCCACGAATTTATACAGTTTGATTTCCCAAATTGAATTAGTCTGCTGTCTGCTTCTTTTGAACTCTAACTCTTTGATGTCAATGGGTTTTACTTTCTTGTAATTTGCGATCGCCCCGTGGTCGATTACGAGTGTAGTTCCTCCCATAACACCAAGGGGGAATGCACTCGATTGCTTTTTGGGTAGCGCGATCCTCTTGTAGTATGAATCACTTTGACAACATGAAAAGCAGAGCGGAGCTTTAACTTGCTCAAATACTTTACAATAGATGTGAAACTGTCAATTCTTTTCCAATTCACTCGATGTCGTTTCATAATTATATGAGTGTCGCAAGGTATAGTTAACTCTAAACTTGATGAATAGCCCCTTTCCTTTAGAGCCTCCCCAAAAAGCAATCGAGTCATTATTAGCATTGCGAGATTACTACGCACCTCTTGTAGAAGAGTACGAAAAATTATATTCCCTAGCCAAAGCAAATCTCACTCATGTAGAAGCTCTATTATCTAACTGGCCTTTGGCTGAGGAGGTGGCTAATGAAGAATTCACCTCTGAAAAAGGAAAAAACTTCTTCTTATTCTTAAGTGAGGAATCTGTTAATGACGATGTTGAACCTATTACCCATCTTGAGCTAGACGATTCACAGGATACATCAACAGTCGCAACACAATTTCAAGAGTCCACTCAACAAAACATATTCACACTTATACAAGCTTGGTCAGGTGAAGAATCTGATGCAGCTACAAACATTCCATTCCTCCTAGAGCCACCGATAGAAACATTAACTCAACAGCGACCGCAAGATGGAACCGAGACGGCCATGCTGCCTATTTTCCAATCGCTGTCTCGCCCGGAAGCTATTGAACAGGTTTTGGCAGAACACATTGGCACAATTGTTCACATCGATTTTATTGTCAAAACGCTTTATGGGGAGTTAGAGCCAGATGCCTTCAAGCTCATCAAAGGCAGAGTTCAATCATCCCTCACTCATGGGAAGGAAACTAACAAATGGTTCAGTGTCCCTACTAAACCGGGATGTTATACTCTCTCTTTAACTTTGCTACCCAAACCGGAGACGAAAAATTCGTCCACCAGAGTCAAAGGCAAAAATAAGAAACAAGTTTTGCCACCCCAGCCCCAAGACATACCAATGCTCGAAGAATTTCAGGGTCAGTTTTTAATTGATGCACTAACAACTTTTCTAGAAAATAATTCCGGTAAAGTTTTCGGGGTTTCAGAAATTACCAACGGAATCTATGGCGAACTCACTGCGACTGAGATTAAAGAAGTGAAAAACAAGGTATTGAATGAGTTATCACGAGGTCATCGCACAGGCCGATTCACTAGGGTTCCTGAGCAGATTGGATTTTATACCTGGGACTTGGATTTGATTAATAAGTAGAAACACTCGCCGCGATAAGTTGAAATTAATCAAAATACTAACTTGCTGGCTGATATAATCCCGTATTTTCGTTAAATTCCCACCCCAACCCTGCTCTATCCTTCCCCTTACACCATGCTACAAAAAGCGGTGGGGGAAGATTAATTCGCTCCTTGCGTACACTTTCTTCACTTACACCAAGTCTCTTGGCTAAACCTTCTTCAGTTAACGGTTGGATTCTAGGAGTATGCGCTTTGAAGGATGAATTATTGTAGTACGATTTCTGTCCCCGCTTTTGTTGGTTGTTGAGATAGTCTTGTATTTTAATGATCGCCTCAGCCAACTGTGTCATTCGGGCATACATCTTCTCCACTTTTTGTTCTAAATTGGCGAGATTATCAATTGCTGTGGTTTGGTTGCTATTAGATTCATTTGAAAACTCTGACTCGAGCTTATCAAGTCTTTCGCAAATAGCTCTTATCGTTTCATTAGTCGGACTACTGTGATTTTTATTACTCACAGCCAAGTACTTCTCTACACTTGCCTTAATCTTTGAGTCTAAGCGTTCGTCTAAATCGTTACCACCTATTGCATCAATTTTATCTTGGGAATCGCCTAAGTAGAGATCGATAAATTCGAGCAGCGTGGCTGTTGCTGTTGTGCCTTTCGAGTTGCAACAGGCGATAAACTGCTCCCACTTCTTTTGATCGCAGTTGAAAGATGCTAATTTTTTTTTCCGCCCTGTATTGCTCATGTTCGCATATCATCTAGGTAAACTTGGACTGTCCACGCTTATTAAATCGTGTAACTTGTCATGATGAATTACCTTGATGTGGTTCCATTTCTTATAGTTCACCGACCCCTTCTCCTGCAAACCGCACTCGCGTTCGGGGTAGAGATAGGGAACAGACAACAGTAGGATTGAAGCTCAAAGAAAAATTGCCTGTTCCCTTCTAACAGAGAAAACCCTTGGATTTGAAGCCCCCTTATTTAGGACGAGCGTTTAGGTATAGTTCTAAATCCCCGGACAAAACCTTTTGTTGCTTATTCCCTATTCCCTTCTAAAAAATTTTAAATAGTCAACCCGCCAGTTAAATTCAGCAATCGCCGTTGCAAATCTTTTTCTTAATTCCCCACACCCAAAAATAGCACCTCCCTCTACTACAAGAAAGCCTGTGTATAAACGGCAATACTCGGAGGAAATACCCGGCTCTCAATCCGCAATGGATAGTCAGTAATAGTCTTGCTTGTATCATACTCCTAAGTATTATGAGTGTACTATACGCAAAAAATGAGAATTTTTCAGTTGTGAAACAGTGAGTTGAAATGACCATTTAGAGGGACAATAAAAATCAGACACTATATAACCAGACGAAACTACTCTTGTGTCTGATTATTAAGGGAGTAATAAAAATGACGCTCTCTCTAGTTCACCTAACAGCGCATAGAAAGGCGATCGCTTCCTTGCCAGTAGCGCAGGCGGAGGCGAAGTTGATTGCGCTGTGGTTGGAGGGAAAAGCAGAGTCATCTATCATTTCTTACCGACGATACACTAGGCGATTTCTGGAATTTTTGGACAAACCCCTCAAAAAAGTGACCTATGAAGACTTGGTAGAATACGCCGCTGACTTTGGGGGCAATGCAGAAAACACAAAGCGGATATACATAGCTTGTGCTAAAAGCTTGATTAGTTTTGCTCATAAAATTGGATA
>NZ_JACJSI010000552.1 GCF_014698065.1 Nostoc flagelliforme FACHB-838 | reverse complement strand
GTCAGTCCGGCTTAAATGTCTTGGGGATCTCAACGGCTTTTGAGGATTTTGAGTACAACACTGCTGCCAATACAGAGTTGCTTTTGACTGAGATGAAACTGGTTGGAGCAACTCGGCAAGCGTTAGGAGAATTTTACTCTCAAGCAATCCACTTTCCCGTTGCTGTCGATCAACTTACCACGGGTACACTATTGGCAACACTTGAAAACACTGAGGTTTTAACTGAAACGATCCCTGGTTTTGATCACCTGCCCAAATCAGAGCAGGCAATACTGCGTCAAAAGGTGAACGCTTACTTGCAGCGGTACGCCAAAACATCGGCAACCTTTACGCTGAATCATTTACTGGGGACACCGACCTTTCTTCTGGTTGACCAAAACCTGCAATTGCTAGATGGATGGTTTGGGTATACGCCTGAAGCAGCAGTGATTGAGCGCATCGAAAAACACCTTTGCACCTTTAAAAGAGTAACCCAGGAACTATGCAAGTAACGTTTCATGGGCAACCGATGCGATTGCTGGGCTTACCATTGAAAGTCGGCGATCGCGCCCGTAACGTGCGGGTGATTGACAACAACCTGTCACCCGTGCTGCCACTGGCGCGATCACAGGGAAAGATTCGCCTTTTCCTCACGGCTCCTTCCCTGGATGTGCCGATTTGTAGCGCTGCAATTCAGAAATTCAGCCAACATCTAAACTCACTGGGTCAAGAGGTAACTGATTTCGTTGAAGTCTTTCTCGTCTCTGCTGATCTGCCCTTTGCTCAAAGCCGTTGGCAAACGATCAAAGATGTTGCAGATATCACAATGCTTTCGGATCATCGTGATCTGGATTTTGCCCGCAATTGGGGATTGTTGGTTCAAGGAGTGGGGCTACTAGCACACGCCGTTTATGTAGTTGATCGCACGGGCATTGTAACGTATCGAGAAGTTGTCCCTGAACTGTTGGATGAACCGAATTACCAGGCTGCGATTGAAGCACTGCAAGCCATCGCTTAAACGTGGATGGTGTCATGTTGAAAACGTTGAAGTTTTGCTTAATTTACGAAAAATATCGTGTTAAACGACACTTTACACTGCACTTGGAGAAACTAATGAGGCACTTTACCCTGTTTACTTTTCTGTATCTAGCAGCGGGAGTTTGCCTAACGGCGGTCGCACTTGGGCATCCTGACATGGCTTCAAACAATAAAACAACCCTGCTAGTTAATGCTGGATCGTTATACCTTGTTGCTGCCCTTAGTAATTTTCAATTTTGGCATCAAGGTGTAGTACGAAGTGAAGCGAAACTACGCGATAAACCTGCTTGGGATCGGAATTTTGTCATGATCTTACCAATACTTATTATTGCATTTATGCTTGTTACAGCAATCCCCGACCTGGTGAATCACAACTGGGCAACAGAGGCGAGCGCCAGAGCATCTGGAGCACCACTGCTCATCCTAATTAATGCAGAACAACTCTTTATCAGAAGCCAAATTCGGCAAGAATCTTGATTACTAGATACACAGCACAAAGACACTGATGGTGTACCTACCTACGGCAGTATAGGTCATTACCGAAGGCTTTAGCGAGAGCTTATCACTGTCAAAACTATAATTGTGAGAAATCTAAGGATGGGGTGGCGTTGGGAGTGAGAACGAGTAATACAATATGCCAGTAGTTGAAGTGTTATCGCTTGGCTATCCATTCCAGTCCTTGGCTAAGGAAAAATAGATAATGAAACTCTCAAAAAAAGCTCGTAGTACGATGATTCAGAAAAGCCTCGAAACACGAAAAAAGTTTCCGATCTCGTACTTCGATTCCCGAAAGTATATTCAGCACAACGTCCGTCTAGAAGATGGACTTGGCCCGATTCTTCAGTTTATGGATGATCTGCCCGCCGATTCTACTAGCGTAATCGTTTGCCGTGCGATCGAAGATGGTGATTACAGTGTACTTCATGCCGATTATATTCTTGGTGATTGGGGCCCGATGGTCGGCTTTGAAATTCATCGTTGGGAAGATGACCGCATTGTAGAGCACTGGGATAATCTTTGCCCTACTCCTACTCAAAAGAACGTGAGCGGACGCTCTATGACTGATGGCGCAAACGAGGTCGTCGATTTGGAGCGCACCCAAAGCAACAAAGCTCTAGTCTACGAATTTACCAAGAAGATTCTTGTTGACAGAGAACTTTCCTTTCTCTCCAACTATTTCACGGATGGCGCATTAGTTCAACACAGCCCACATTATGGCGATGGTGTGCAGTCCTTCGAGGCGATGATGAAGGCTTGGCAAGCTGATGGCAAAACGGCTTACCATCGTATGCATCTGTTGCTGGGCGAAGGCAATATGGTGCTGGTCATTAGTGAGGGCATTTTCAAGAACAAACCTGCTGCTTTTTATGATCTATATCGTCTTGCAAACGATAAAATTGTTGAACATTGGGAAGTTTTTGAAACAATACCCCCTCGCGATACATGGAAGAACTCCAATGGCAAGTTCTAGAGCGTGTCGTCTAAGCCAATCGATGCAAAATTTTGGTCTGTTGCTGTTGTTGTTGGAGTAAATGCTGTTCTTGCTCTGCCAGTTGTTGTGCTAGAGCAGCAAGTAACTGCACTTGAGTTATCGATTGCTGTTGTACAGACTCTTGAGCCATCATCGCTTTTATTAAGATTCTAGTTGACCCAGATGGCAGGGCAAACGCATCTTATCTACTAATAAAAACTAAGGAAGATTTAAAAATGATATAGATAATTGTAAAATTTGATGAAATGATAAATAAAATAAATCAAATATTTCTCAATATGTGAATTAGCTTATGTTCAGGTTAACCACTAATCTTTAATACTAAAATAATTCAATTATTGGATAGATAAAATTATATTTACTTAGAAATTAAATAAAACTTTTATATAATATTAAACTCAAGTTTTGATGCAATATTTTAAGCTAATGCTAAAATATTTAGTAAATAGTTATTATCCATCGCCGCGAGAAACTGTTTATTTTTGATTCCACGCTTAACACGCTTGTCTTGAGTTAAAAGATTGACTGCAATATGTCTAAGAATTGCAAAATTTTGTGGAGCATTATTTTTTCTAATCCGACAGTCATCTTCTCTCAAAGCGACATCTAATACCCAATGCAATGAATTTTCAACTCCCCAATGACTGCGAATAGAATT
>NZ_JACJSI010000551.1 GCF_014698065.1 Nostoc flagelliforme FACHB-838 | reverse complement strand
TGGATACTCTTGAGCCGGATTGATTTTGCTAGTTTAATAGCACTCGCCAGCGACCTGATTCAACCCGAATTCTGGGCTTGACAAGACTCAAGTCTCAAACATCTACTAAATTGGGTGTTCGCTTTGAAATTATACGTCATCGCGTCAGTTGCCTGGAAGTGTCTAAGCTTGCGTTTTATTAACTTTCTGTGTGTCCTGTTTGTAAATAGTTGAGTATTTGGTCGTTTTTCTCCCAAAAAGCAACTAAATTAGCGTCCATATCCCGAAAAGCTGTCACTTTGGTTCCCAAGTGAGGCAGAAAATTGCTCTCCCACATCAAATCCACGCCTTTTTCTTTAAGTTCGGTATTTGCAGTTGCAATGTCGTCTACAAAAAATACTAGGTTGCGTAAGCCTGTAATTTGGAGGTGAAACGGCGGCTGTTTACGCTCAATTTCTAGATTAATCGGTTGAGGATAGTGAATTAGGTCAATGTAGAGTTTGTTTTTCTCCATCAAAGCTAACTCAATTCCTTCAATCGCGGATGTTCGATATTTCAGCTTGAAACCCAATTTATCGCTATACCAAGCGATTGCCTCATCCAAATTCATCACCGATACTGCAACGTTAACAAGCTGTAAGCTCTTAATACCTTTGCTTTGCTGTTGATTATAAGTCATGGTATTTCTCTTGTCAGTGATTTGATAAATGCTGCCTACGCTCTACTGGTTATGAATTTTTAGGCTTCACGGCGGAGATCACCGAAAGCCCCTCTAAACCCATGTCAAAGGAAAGTTCCTCAATCACTTTTCGCTTGAGCTTTCGGGTAAACATCAGTCGGGTGTAGCGGCGTGTATATGGATCGAGACGAAGAAGTTGCTGTGCTAACTCATTGGCTCTAGCTAAGAGTTTTTCACGAGGATGAACCTCATTGACCATACCAATTTGCAATGCTTCTGCTGCTGATAGTTTCTGCATTGTTAACAGAAAATAGTGCCGTCGAATATCACCCATTGCCGCTGGATAGAGAATCTGCACCCCGTCGGCGGGTACAACTCCGCCCCCAACCGATAGGTGCTGGTTATCTTGAAAGTATGCCTCCTCAGCCGCCAAGATAATATCTGCAATTAACGCATACTCACCATGAATGGGAGCCGGCCCGTTGATGGTTGAGATCACAGGAACATTAATGTCAAGAAAATTGTAGAGAAATTGGCGCGCTTCTGTCATAATGGCATACCAACCAGATGGTGTAGTAATGTCATCCACGGTGGAAAAGTCAATGTGGCTAATCCATTGGTCGCCAGCACCCGTTAAAATCACAACTTCATTTTGGCGATCGCGGGCAATTTCACCAAACGCATCTGGGAACTCTCGATGTGCTTTCCCTGTATGGATGTGGGAACCGCCATTAGTGTGCATCGTGACTGTCAAAATACCAGAGTCGGTGCGCTCCATGCGGAGATTTTCGTATTTGTGTTTATAGGTATCAAAACTAACCATGACTATCCCTGCCTTGAAAATCTAGTTAGAGTAAATAATGACGCTGTTTGTTATCTACTCCAACTTTAAAAGGACTTACGCGGTGGAGTCTTGGACGCTTTTGCTAAGGAATGAGGATGTTATTGCTATTTTGCTGAATGACTTTCGGTGAAACACCGAACATCCGCTTGAAATGACGGCTGAGGTGACTTTGATCGTAGAAACCAACATGAGTAGCAACATCCGCGATCGCCATTTGACCCTGTTGCAACAACTCCTTAGCACGTTCAACTCGGCAACGAATTTGATACTGATGGGGTGCTAAACCTGTTGATTGTTTAAATAAACGAGCAAAATGATATGAACTTAGATTTACCTCTGCCGCAATTTCATCCAAACTTAAGTCTTGGTTTAAATTTTCTTGAATGTAGGTGATTGCCCATTGTAATTTAGACTTGGGTAAACCACCAGAGTACTGCCTGACGGTTTTCTGAATGCTGCTGTACTTTCTGATTAAATGAACGACTAAAGCAGTGGTTAATGATTCGGCGTAGAGACGATTGCCCAGTTTTTCCGATTGTAATTCGACAAGCAGCAAATTACCTAGATGTTGAATCTGGAGGTCAGCCCCAGCAAAACAATTAAGAATTTCCACACGATTAGCATCTACTTCGACTGCCTCTAATGCAACCTTATCAATAAATTTTGGTTCCAAGCATACGTGTAAAACATCTACTTGGCTATCCCAACACCATTGGGTTGCATAATTTGCAGGTGTCAGGATCATCTCTCCTGTTAAAACTTGCCCTTGATAAACTTGGCCATCAAGCTGTTGCACAAGGTGGTAGGGTGAACCACAGTTTAAGGTAATCAGGTGTTGAGACAGCGGTGGCGAAACTAATTCATTGGCGGGATGATGATAATATCCAGTCACAATACCATTCCAACCCTTCGATTTACTCGAAAAAACTGCCCGATCTGGTAACTCGTCTAGAAGGCTGACCGTTTCGAGTAATTTATCTTTAGATCGGTTTTGACGCATCCGGTTAAGTTTTTAGATGATAACAGAAGTATACAGCGAGCTTTAAAGTCCCGTCAGGCATAAAATCAGGTATCTTTCGCTACTTAAAAGCAAGAATAAAGTTTGAATTTCCAGAACAAGGTAGTGAGGTGCGGCGAGTAATACCGCCCATCGACTCTACCAATTGCTTGGTGAGGGCTATTTTATCCCACATTTCGCACCGACGATTAAGTAAGTGCTAACTCTTGAAAAACTCCGGCTGTGAATCAAACTAGATAATTAAGTTTAGATCGCCAAACTCATGCCATAAATACTTCATCTTCACAGCATTCTCATAAGCATCTAATGCCCAAGGTGCAGAAACGTACTCATAGCGAATCGGTTGTCCAATACGGTAAAGCGATTGAATCAGTTCAGACCCTGATTGAGAAAAGCGCAATTTCCATAGACGCGGGATATGAGGATCGCGCTCGCCCACCGTTGCAGACAATTGGTTATTTAGCTGAATCTGGATTCCTGGGCGCAATCCACAAGCAAAAGGTTCACCGTTTTCACAGACGAGCAAGGCTAACCAGGAGCCATCCCAATACGGTTCGGTTAAGCTCTAAGCAGTATTGATTACAGAAAAAGTAAGTGTTTCCAATTTAACTCCTGCCCCCTTATGTACTGGCTTCTTGGACGGAAACTTAGCCCTAGT
>NZ_JACJSI010000550.1 GCF_014698065.1 Nostoc flagelliforme FACHB-838 | reverse complement strand
GTCTGCATTTGAAACCTATGTTACTCAAGTTTTGGTTCCAACTCTTTGGCCCGGCGCAAGTGTAGTCATGGATAACTTTAGTTCTCATAAAGTAACAGGTATCCGAGAAGCTAATTGAAGCAGTTGGAGCCAGATTAGTAACCCAAGTTGCGGGTAATAAAATGGTGGATGATCTGTAGAGCTTCAATTGGGAAGAAAGGCATCAAAAATTAACGATGGCTCTGTAGAAGCAACCTTCAGGAATAGTGAACTTATAAGTATAAAACTTACCTATTAGATAAATGCTTGCTGGAGAGTAAAGGCAAAAATAAAGGCTTGTACTTTCAGTAAAAACCCTTGATAGGTGACGGCATGAATGGATTTAGGAAAGTCACTTGTAATCGAACTAAATACGGTTTCAATGTAATGACGAGTATGTTGTTTTATATATTGAATCCAAGGGGGGTCAAGACGAGTGGATTTCTTTTTCCGCATCACTTTTAAACTAATCTGACTTGTTTGTTCTAAGTCGTCTTCAATGGTGTAATCTGTGTAAGCTGCATCACCATAAACTTCACTCCTTGGTGGCAGATTTAAGGGTAAAGCATTTAATCCACGTACATCATTGGCACTACCAGGTAAAAACACAAATTCCACAGGAATTCCGGTTTTAGTTGTTAATAATTGAACTCGCACGCCATAGAAGTATCTTTTCTTCGATGCAATATAACCTCTGTATTGCTCTGAGTGAATTAACTTGACATTAAAAATGCGGATGTTATCACACATCGGCACTGGGAATGAGTCTAAAAGATACTCCGTATCATCACTAATTTCTTTGAGCATCATTCCCATTTGATGAAATAAATCGTTCATTAACATGAAAATACCGTGCAATCTTCTGTTAAACCGTGATTTATCTAACATATTGGGTATCAACCCATGTTCTTGCATATAAGTGCAAGCCTTGCTGTGGTTGCCATTAAAGAACATTGCCGCACACACAGCCGTTGTGATAATTTCTGCATCACTCATGACTCTACGACTATCTTCATCATGTCCAATCGCTTTCAGCAAGTCATCCGTGATAGCATAAATGGCAATTATTTCGTTTAACATTTACCCCTCCTCTTTTTCTTTTGGACTTTGGACAAAAAAGAGTTGTTCGCGGGTATTATGCGCGAACACAAAAAGATTATCTTATTTATAGTTTTGCGCCTCTTTTATAAAATCTGCTGAACCTACTAGAGACTTAAGTAGGTCAAGTAATATAAAAATTTATGCTCTTTGGTGATATTACTTATTTGTGTTGGGACAAAAATTGTCAAAAAAACTTATTAATTTCGCTTGCTTTAGCTCGGATAGAAAAAAGGATAGCCACCAGACCCCCAACAAATAGTAATATCAACGACAAAGTATCTTTGGGTAAATACTGATGGCTATGCCGAAATTTAATAACAATCAATTAATAGCGCAATTTCAAGATTTTAGACAGAAAATTTACAACTATTTTGAATCATGTAGTGATGCCTGTATGGATTTATTGGATGCGCTTGCGGGGAATACGGGAGCCAATTCAATTGCTGAGTTATCTTTAAGTCCTTTGTTTCCCAGAAGCTATAACTCTATTTACAAAGCTATCATTGCAGCATTTAGTACAACTAGCCAGGAGATGAATAATGAAGAACAAGAAGGAGGAAAAGAAGAAGAAAAACCAAATAACTTAATTAGGGTGGTGTCTGAGTTAATTAAGGAACCACAACAACGCCCTTTTTACTTATTTGCAATAGATACAACACCACATCCGCGTCCTTACGCGAGGACTTTAGCTGAACGTGGGTATATTTATCAGCCAAACACTATCAAGGGTAACAAACCTATTAATATTGGTCATTCTTATTCGATACTTTCTATTTTACCAGAGAAAGAAACTGCGAATGCCGCCCCTTGGTCAATACCAATATCAGGAGAAAGGGTATCACTTGATAAAACTGGTGTTGATGTGGGTAATGAACAAATTTCCGAAGTGATATGTGATTCATCACTGCCCTGGCAGGAAAAATTGTGCGTCTTAGTAGCAGATAGCGCCTATAGTCAGCGTTCATTTCTGTTTGACCAATCCAAACACAAAAATTTGGTAGTGATAGCCAGAGTTCGTAGTAATCGAATTTTCTACCAATCTCCACCCGTTGACGAGTCAAAGAAAAAACGTGGTTGTCCAAAAAAATACGGTGAACGGTTTAATTTAGCTGATGTTGAAACTTGGCACTCTCCCGACGAGAGAACACAAATTCAGCAGACAACCTGTAAGGGTCGTCTTTTAAACATCACCATACTCGCTTGCCATCAAATGTTGATGAGAGGAACCAAGCACCAAAAAATGTACCGTCATCCCTTCACCCTTATTAGGGTTCATGTAACTGATAATACTGGTAATTCTGTCTGGAAACCCATGTGGTTAATTGTCATCGGCGACCAACGTGAACAAATCTCAGCTACTGTTGCTTACCAAAGTTTCAGACAAAGGTTTGATGTTGAACACATGTTCCGTTTCTCCAAACAACATTTGTTGATGACGGAGTTTCAAACTCCAGATGTCAAACACGAGGAAAATTGGATACGATTAGTAATGCTCGCTTACGCACAACTCTGGGCGGCAAAAGATTTAGCAACACACTTACCTAGACCCTGGGAGCGTTATTTAAAACCTGAAAGTGATACGATCATGACTCCCAGTGCTGTACAACGCGATTTTCAAAGAATTATTTCTGAGATTGGTACACCCGCCCGTTCTCCCAAAACCAGAGGAAATTCAATCGGTCGAGTTCAAGATCAGGCTCAAACGCAACGAACCAAGCATCCTGTTGCCAAGAAGCAGTCAAAATCAACACCTGATAAACAAAAAGCCGCGTAAATTTTCTTAGGCTTTAGCCGTTTAACTCAGTTTGACTCAATTTGAAAAATAACTGGGGTAATTTATGATGCCTAGATTTTGTGTTCGCCACTAATTTACGCGAACTACTTTTTTTGTCCAAAGTCCAATTTCTTCCTGGAGGGGATTTTATTGCTTTATTGACCCAGAGCGATCGCTCTTCCCCATAACTAGCAACTTGGGTTAGTATATTTATCACCTTATTCTCCTGATTTTTCACCAATTGAAAACTGTTGGTCAAAAGTCAAAGAGTTTTTGCGTAGGCGTAGCCCGCCGCAGGCATCGCAAGCTGCTAG
>NZ_JACJSI010000055.1 GCF_014698065.1 Nostoc flagelliforme FACHB-838 | reverse complement strand
TCAAATTGCTACGGTATGCTTTAGTCATTTGCTCACAAGGTGCTGGTTTCTACAAATCTCAGCATAAGCTTTGTGAGCTTTCTTACAACATTACCCTACTTTTAAAACATCCTCTTAGTACTCTAGATACAAATTAACTATTTCTTTTCAAGTATCTCTAGGCAGAACTTATAAATTTATAAAATTCGTAGGATTTGAAATGGAAACTTGTTTTAGTTGATCTGATTTCAAAATAAGACTTATATTATTTATTGAACAATGCCAAGTAATTACTTTACATCAATAGAAGAAAGAGAAAAAATATTTTGCACAGAACTGGTTAAGTACGGTGTGGAGTATGAAGAGGCAGTTATAGCAGCTAAAATTATCGCATCTGGGCAAGGGGATGAGTTTTTATCGCCCTCAGAGATAAAAATTGTTGAAGATGCTTGCAAAAAGTGGTCAGAACAGAATCAGCGATTAAAGCGTTTGAAAGCTATTGTAAATCAAATTTAGTTTAAGTTGACCACAAGTGACCAGCAATAGCCCAACTTCTCCACCCCAAAATTCGGGCACAATTGCAAATGTATTGGACAGGCTTTACTCCTTCCCTCTTGCTCGTGTGCCTCAATGAGAGTTGATATTCTTGATAAGTGCCATGAATTTAGGAGTTATATCATGTTCGGCAAATCACTTATAATATGTCATTGCCAATGCAACGAAGTGGAATGAAGCAATCGCAAAGGTTGGGGATTGCCGCGCTACCCTCGCAATGACATAAGTATTAAGTCGAACATGATATTAACAGTAATAGAAGCTCTACTGTTAACTCCTGCTTTTGGATCAATTTATACAGTTAGTTGCCCCATACTAGCACTATTGTATAAACCCTCTTTTGTTACTGCGGGGAAAGTATAATCAGGAAGAAAACCAGAAACAGCAAGTAATAGGGATGGTTACGCCACATAGACAGGCAGTAAGCACAGTTGCTTTCTAGATAATTATTGTCAACACTATTATTCATTATTTGAGGATGTGAGACATTTTGAAGCATTCAAGTTTTTACACTTGGGAATGCTATCAAAAATCCCACAGAAATCTCTGCCGGAGATAGGCAAAATAGTAGGACTGAAAAACGGTCAGTCACTACATCATTTTTACCAGAGATGCACAGTGGGATGTCAAGGCGGTGCGAGAAATGAGGTTATGGCTAACAAAAATAGACTTCTTGCATAAGTCGGGAAAAGGGTAAGGGGGAAGGGGTAAAGGAATTTTCTTCATACCTTTCCCCTTTAACCTTTCCCCCTCTTCTTGTTCTTCCCCTTCCCCTCTTGCAAAAAGCACTTTTGCAAGAGGTCTAATGTTTATTGGAGAAAGAGATATGACCAAACAAAATAAATGTAGAGACATGAGATATCACGTCTCTACAAATCGAGAATTAGCAATTTTTCAATAAACTACTAGTTCTTCCTTTTTTTATCAACTATAAGTCGAGCTAAAAGTAAGCTGAGATCGTCGAGAGTGATAAAGTCTTCGCCAAGACCAGTATCTATATTGGTGTCAACCGAGATAGATTCGATGGTAACTAAATCGGCTCCCGACCCAAGTAGAATACTTAAGTTTTCAATTTCATTGTAGTTTATTTCACCGTTCATGCCGAAGCCAGTAACTAAGGTATCGTTGAGAATCGCTGTGTTGTCTTTTATATCACCTGAGTCATCGATACTTAATGTATCGCTACCCATACCACCTGATACAATCAGCGTTGCTGAGATATCATCAACAAGTTGGTTGAGATTGCCGACATTTACAGTGTCATTGCCAACGCCGAGTTTAACGTTGGTTTCACCAAATATATTTTCGACATTGGCTGTATCGTCACCTGCACCTGTATCGATATACGTTAATTGCTGGTGGGTACTTTCAATGCTGAGAATGTCGCTGCCCGAACCCATTAGTAGGTTTAAATTCTCAAAGTTGCCGTAGTTTATTTCACCGTTCATGCCGAAGCCAGTAACTAAGGTATCGTTGAGAATCGCTGTGTTGTCTTTTGTATCACCTGAGTCATCGATACTTAATGTATCGCTACCCATACCACCTGATACAATCAGCGTTGCTGAGATATCATCAACAAATTGGTTAAGATTGCCGACATTTACAGTGTCATTGCCAACGCCGAGTTTAACGTTGGTTTCACCAAATATATTTTCGACATTGGCTGTATCGTCACCTGCACCTGTATCGATATACGTTAATTGCTGGTGGGTACTTTCAATGCTGAGAATGTCGCTACCGAAACCAAACTTGATATTTAGGTTCTCAAAGTTACCGTAATTAATTTCACCATTCATTCCCAAACCAATAAGTAGGGTGTCGTTGAGGATGGCTGTATTGTCTTTGCTATCCCCAGAATCATCGATATTTAATGTATTGTTACCTATGCCCCCCGATACAATCAACGCAGCGTAAATGTTATCTAGTTGTTTGTTGTGATCGCCTACATTAATTGTGTCATCACCAGCACCGAGTTTAACGCTTGTTTCGCCAGCGATGGTTTCAACATTCACTGTATCGTTGCCTGCACCTGTAGAAACGTAGCTAATTCCTTGGTGAGTGCTTTCAATATTGACAACATCGCTTCCCGAACCCATTAAGACATCGAGCATTTCCAGTTGGCTGTAGTTAATGCCAGCAGTTAAATCTAGTCCCCTAATGGTACTGTCGGTTAAGGTTAACGTACTGTTATCGCTATCAGCAGAATCGTTGACTGTTAAGTAATCTTGACCTTCTCCACCGCTGATTGTTAGCAATGCAGTGATGCTATCGACAGTGTTGTTATTATTAGCAACCTCAATATAGTCATTACCAGCACCAGTATCAACTGAAGTAGCAGCGCTAATAGTTTTGATGAATACCATATCGCTGCCTTCTTGGGTGTTGATATTAGTAATACCCAGAGTCTTTTCAAGAATTAAGGTGTCGTCACCGATACCTGTATTGAAGTTGAGCTTACCAGTGAAATCGTTGACCAAGTTAATGTTGTCGGCACCAGAGCCTAATTGGACATCGATTTCCTTCATGCCTGAGTATTGGAAGCGGGTATCAAGACCGATACCGAAGACATTGTTCTCTGTAATCTTAATGCTTTCGTTTCGGCTCTTGGTTTCATCGGCGACATCAACTATCAACTGGTTGTAACCAGCACCTGCGTCTACCGAAATTTTCTGGGTAAAGCTAGTGTCCTTGATAGTAAACTTGTCATCGCCTGTACCCAACCTGACATCAATCGCTTGAAAATTATTGTATTCAAGATTACCTGCCCCTGTGAAGCCTGTGATAGTACCGTTATCGAGTAATAGGTCGAATGCTTCCGTCTTGTTAGTGTAGTCCATCAAGATGGTGTTTTGTCCCAGACCAGAGTTGACATTTACTTCAGCAGTAATGTCGGAAGCAATGTTGAGCAAGTTGTTACCCGAACCCAAGTTAATATTAATTTTTTCAACCTTGAGATAACTAATATCACCTGTCATTCCCGCTAAACCAGAGATTTTATCAACCGTTACCTTGAGGTTATTGTTCAACGGGTTGCCGCTATTTTCGATATTTAAGATATCGAAGTCATCGCTAGTATTGATATCTATCGAACCCGCGATACTATTAAGAGTTTTGTTCTTATCGCCCAGGTTAATAATATCGTTACCATTCTGCGACCTAATAACAGTGGTAAGGATACCAGTTGCTGAATAGTTAATGATATTTCCATCAATGTTAATGATATCGCTATCATCGCCGCTATTAATTTTAACACCGATACTCTTGAGGGTACCGCTTAAAGTAATAGTGCTACCTATACCAAAGTCGTTATTATTAAAGTCACCTTGGATGATAATTTCACCCAGTGTCGCAATCAAGGCATTTTGAGCTATTAAGAGGTTATCACCAGAATTAAGGGTAATGTTACCACTTGTAGTGGTAACGTTGGCTCTAATCGTTAAATCGTCGCCGCTTCCTTGAGAATCACCTGTCTGCAAACGGATTCTGCCACCCGCTAATACATTACCTGCGATCGTTAGCGGGCTATGGGTTTCTACTTCGACACCACCGCCAGCATTTATACTATCGACAGTCAAGCCACCGTAGTTGCTGAGGTTAGCACCGCCACCTGCGATAACGCTTACATTTTTAACCGAGGTTTCCAGTAATGCATTGTCTGTACCGATACCTTGGGTTGTTTGTATGGTCAAGCTTTCAGCAATAAGGTCAACAACACCATCGCTAGCAGCACTAAATATTTGTCCTGTTGTGATGTTGACTTTATTACCCGCTTCCACTTTGCCGATAGTCATTACAGCGTTAGTATCAACAGTGGAAATTGTTAGGTTTCCTTGCTTAACTGAAACATCGCTGAGGGTGATTGAATTAGCCTCGCTGATCGTAATATCGCCTTTGTCGATAATTGCTGCTTTGAGTTGTTGGACATCACTCTTAATATTGATACCTTTGAAGGCTACAAGTTCTAGCCCAGAAGCCCTGAGGACAACATCTCTTTCGGTGATGACATTATCAATAACTACTTTTTCTTTGTCAGTAGTAATTAGACCACCGATAAAGCTACCTTTGTCATCAAAGTAACCGTTAGAAGATATCTTCAGGTTTCCTGTTACAGTGGGCGCTCCAATTATATTGAGATTGTCACCAGTCCCAATTTCGACATTAGTACCAATGATATCTTTGAAGCTAATGTTGCCTAAGTCGCGCTGTGCTTTCAGGGTTATAGAGCCTGCTTGTAGTGGGAAGCCAACGCGTTCCTCTTGAAGGATTCCTGATGAAGTAACAAGTTGAATACCACCAGCTAGTTCCTGCTTCATCTTGGCTTGTAGGCTTAGAGATGCATAGTTGTTAACCGCAGTAAATTTAATTTGGACATCTTGGAACTGCGGATTTTGTGCGATGAATTTCTTGTAATCAGATTCGCTTGAGTAAATAACCTTGTAACCAACTACAACATCATTGCCATTTGCATCCTTCTGGATTTCGGTTGGGTTTACGACTGTGTAAGCGTACTGCCCTGCGTCATCTTGACGGGTGTAAACAGTAGTGCCATTGGGAATCTCGTTAAGGTTTTTGCGATCGCCACCTTTACTTAACTCATAACCATCGATATAGTATTCACGACCATTATTACCACTAAAGACGTACCGACCACTTATTTCTTCGATGACTTGATAACTGATAGTATTCAGTACAGGGGCTAGTCTTAAGCTATCAACTTCAGCAGCAGTTAGCGCTACTAAGTCACTACCAGATTGACGATAAACTTTTGTACCTTTAACAAGGTCTGCTGTGTCTAAGTAGTAAGTAGTATTGCTATTTACATCTCGGTAGCGATAGTATCCAACAAACTGACCTTCAGTGATTTGGTTTCCACGTGCAATTAAATTAACTTTTTCTAAAGGAATCGCCTTACCACTAGTGTCAACAAAGGTTTCTGGTGAGACGATCATGCTACCGGAACCTAATTCTAATGTCAATTCATTAGTTTTGATTTTAGGTAGTTGTATTGAACCCTGAACAATACCTGTTTTACCGTAAGCAAGTTCTAGGAGCGTCGTTCCTTCCAGGGTGATATCTTTATCAATAATGATTTGCTGCGTCGCCCGTAATTTTAGAGTATTACTCTTGAGTAATTTATCACTAGGATTAGTGGTAGAGGTAGTGACAATGATATTGCCAGTTTGACTGACAAGTTCAATGCTACCGTTGCTGGCAGATTCGATTCCCGTATTCGCAATTAGATTACCTGCGGTAATAACTTTCACATTACCTTGCAATGCAATCAGGTCGCCTAAAACTAGCGTCTTGGCATCATCGGCGCTGATTCTCTCAATCAAGATATCGCCAGTATTAGCAGTTGCAGATAGTCCGTTAGTTTCTGTTGCTGTTTCAAAATTAATAGTTTTTCCAGATTTAGCAGTTATTGTCTTCGCCACTACATCAGCTATCCCATCATTGGGGTTGAAGGCGAGAATTGCACCATTATTAGAAGTGAGATTAATTTGACTGCTGGAAATTGAGTTACCTTGAGGATCGTAATCACTGTACAAACCAGCATTAATTTCTCCAATGCTCATATCGTCACCAGAGGTCATGCTAAAGGTGTGTGCTTGACTATTATTAATCAATTTCACCAATGTAGCGACTAATGCACCGCTAGTATTCAGGGTAAAGCTACCGTTACTAATTATCCCAGAGGTGAGATTTAAGGTGATAGCAATGTTGTTAATGCTGACATTACCTGTACCACCTGCTTCTAAGCTCAGGTTATTGACTTGGGTGTAGAGATCAAGATTATCATTAGCCGTGTTGACATCTAAGGTATTAGCACGAATGCGATTGGTATTATTACGAATAATGCTAGCTGCCGAGATGGTCATAGAAGTACCAGCAGATAAATCATCAGCCGCATCGAGATCCAGGGTTAATACGCTATTGGTGTTGAGGGTAAGCTGATCGGCTGCTTTTAATTTATCAACGGTGACATTACCACCAGCAGTAATCTGAATATCGTTACCTGTACCTAAAGCTGTGACATTAAGTAAACGAATACCACTAATGGAGTTGATATTAATATTGCCGTTATTATTTATGACAGTGGTTTGAACATCGGTAGTCGCTTTTTTATCAACTGTGAGGTCAATATTGCCGCTACTGGTGTTATTCACATTCAAAGTACTAACGTCAAGATTGACACTAATACCAGATTTGGCGGTGAAGTTGATGGTGTCAGCCGTCATTAAACCGTGTTGACGCTCACCATTATTAACTAAATAGTTGTTAATAGTACCAGCAGAAGCGGTAATGTTTAAAGTAGCAGTGGTTATCCAACCAGAAGGTAGGTCAACATTACCACTGGTTGTCCCCGCAGACATGGTAATACTTCCTGTTGCAGCAGTTTGTAGGTAAGTGGAGCTATCCCCGGTAATGTTACCATTACCACCCACTTGACCTGCGAGGGCAATAATGCCGTTACCTGCGTTGAGTAAACCAGTAATATTCAGGTCATTACCTGCTTTAAGTTGGATTTGAGTGCCGGATGTTGCACCCGTACCAGCATTGATTGCACCTGCAAAATTGATGTCACCAGTCGCGGAAGTGGTAGTGAGGTTAACTTGTCCACTGTTGCTATTAGCTAATAATTCGCTGGAGTCGAGGACGGTAATACTGCTACCAGTGATGTTGAGTTGATTTTGGGCAGAAATATAGGAAGGTGCAGCCAAGGTATCACTCGCACTGCGTCCGTCAGGGAGTTTACCTTGAATATTTACTTGTCCCAAACTGGTGATATTAATATTACCGCTTGTGCCGTTAGCCTCCAGTTTACCAGTGATGCTAATGTTGCCCGTTGCGTCGATGATAATGCCGTTAGCTGCACTAATTGAGTTACCAGCAAATTGACCATAGGCTTTTTCGTCACCTGATGTCTGACGTTCCGTTATCCAAATGGTTTGGTTTTCGGTGATGTTTTCCGTGCGGAATTTATTATCGGTTCTGATACTGACATCTTTAACTTGAATATTACGAGTTTCGTAACGCGGACGACCATCATAAATATCCTGTTCTTGGCTTACCCACTGATAAGAAAGTTGCACACGCCCGTCGTAAATGGGTTTATATCGTGAAATCCAGTGGTACTGGTAATCTTTCCAATCTTGATAAATATTATGAGTTAATTCGTTACGCCCTTCAACAAGCGCACTAATGTCATCGCCACCAAACGTACCATAGTCGTGGTATCTACTTGTTGATCTAACCTCGGTATATTCACTTTGCCAACCATTTAAGTTAGAGTAATTTAACTCAATAGAATTATAACCAGGTTCACCTTTCAAAAAATCATTCTTGTTTCCATACGCTTTGTTCAGGACATCTTTATCGCTGTCAGTAAGGGTTCTCCAATCCCATCGCGGTACGTTATTGTCACTGCTATAACCAAGAGAAGAACCGTCATCATCGTCCTTCCAAAAACCGCCAAGTTTAACCCAATCACCCCAGTACTTGAAGGAAAATGATAATTGATTGCTTCTGATACTAGAAGATTTTTGAGTGAAAGATGACGTATTATCTTTTAACGCAGTTACATATTGGTTATAAGCTTGAATTTGATCTGTATAACGACCCATTTGATAAAATGCTGGTACTGGATTTGATGTTGTGTTACCACTATTCCACTCAGGAGTTATACCTAAATTAACAGTGCTATACTCATTGATCCTAAAAAATCTGTTACCAGAATTGTTGATATAACCCACATTCCAATAAGCTTTTCCATCTTCATTGGGATCACGAGGACTATCATAGCCACCAGGATAGCCATCATTTGGATAGTAGTAATCTGATGCTTTTTGGGTATAGTTGACATCTGCAACATCCCAATAATATCCAACATATTCACCCGTAGGAGAGGAGACACTACCTTGAGTTATCCATTGGTGTAATGAGTTGTAGCTATTAGGTGAAAGCTCATTAAAGTTATTTTTATTATTGTCATTTAAAATTTTCGCCTCACCTTGAGACACAGTTCTGAGTATTGCTGCTAAATCAGCCGCAATTCCTACTGGTACACGGATATATTTATCACCCCAACTATCTACTTTAATATTGATAATTTTGGTTGCAATATTATTAGGATTGGTAGCCACATCGTAAGAGTTGTAGAAGTCGGCTGCTGCACTTAATTTATAATCCTTTCCACCAATAAATTGTTTGGGGTTAGTTTGCCCATTAACTGTTTCCATTTCATAAGAATCTGTGGTTTCCGCTAAATTCCAGTAAACAGAATTAGAAGTGGGATTACCATTAATGGTTTTTTCAACTTTGGCGTTACTAAAGCCAAAGTCATAGAGTTTGTAATAACCAAGAGTATCTAAAACAGCCTTTTTCTGATCATCAGTTAATTCATTGAAACTGTGGTCAGTATCTGGTACAGCTACACTACCCCAGTTAATGTCAAAAGTATTATAGTCAACCTTATTAACAAACCATTCCCGTTCAGTATTTGTCGTGGGATTCCAGTAACTATCTTGGCTGAGGTTGACATCCATCGTGAAGAATTCATTACCCACGCGAACTTGATCTACCCCTACTTGTTCAGTAAGAGTAGTGGGTATCCAGTTAACTACTTCAACCTGAATTGTGCCATCAGAAACCTGCTTAGTTCCAGTGACGACTGGAACAGTAATAACTTTTTGAGTAATAAAGGGAATGGGTACAGGTTTAGTTCCTGCACCAAGGGCGGAATCAGCATTAACGGTAACTGTACCACCAGCGAGGAGAGTGGCAATATTATTGGCTTTTAAAGTGCCTGTACCATTGATGAGAATATTACCACCACTGAGTTGAGAACGAGTAACTGTACCTCGGAGAGTGTTTAAATCCCAGCTTGGGTTAATACCAGCCCGGACATTGATATTTTGCGCTGCGGTAACTAAACCATTAATCTCGGCTGAACTGACTACATTCAGCGTGACATCTGTACTGCTGTCTAAATAACCTTGTACCCAGAGAGAATCAGCAATGACTTCAATATCTTTATAAGAATCAACTAAAGCACGGGTGAGAGGTGCTTGACTCTTCGCAATAATGACTTTGCCAGTACCGTGAATTTGAATGCTGGGGTCAGTGGTTGTAGCACCGCCATAGGTTTGAATTAAAGCATTATTGGGGCGTACAGACTTGAGAGCATCAGTTTCTTGGTAGTCGAGTAGGTAGAGATTGTTACCTTTAATGATTATCTGGCTACGCGCTCCGATCGCATTGTCAATGAAGACATCACCTGCATTATTTTCACTGATGATGCTGATTTTTTCAGGGTTAACAGTCTTGTCGTTATTCAAAGGTGCAACTTGTCCACTTAAGACAATACCAGCTTCAGCCGAGATATTAATATTGCCACCGAATGCAGTTTCTAATGTACCACCACTCACACGAGTGAGATTAGCTGGTAGCTCAGAACTGGATACAGGAGCAACACCTAAAGCCAATTTGACACCATTAGCATCGACATATTCACCGTTGCTATTAATGTAGAAACTAGAACTATTAACTAAGCGCCCTTGAGGATCGCGGTAGATTAACGGTGTCAGCATTAACCCATAACCTTGAGCATTTGTACCACCGTCAACGGTAAGGGTATCGTCTGCTTTCAGGTAGCCGTTAATTAACAGTAAACCTGCACTATCAATCGTAATATCTGCGTTGTCATCATAAGCCTGAATCAAACCATCAATTTCGACTTGTCCTTGAGCCGTAATATTAATCTTGCTATCAGTGATATCTGCAAAGATTGATGTACCTGTTTCCGCAAAGCTTGCAGTTGCGTCACTCTTAATGGAACTGAGATCGTTCATGGTGAAGTCTAGCAGATTAGCACCACCAGCAATATTAATGTCGACGTTACCAGTCGCCCAAGCGGAACCACCACGAGTTACCATTTTACCGTTCTCTACACCAGCACCACCGAAGGTAACAACATCCGTAGCGTTGAGGTTAACTGTAGCGGTTTTACCTGTCCAAGTTACGGTGTTGTTGTTGAGTGCAGCACCAGCGAAGAGTGAACCAGTTACATTAATTACGTCACCAGTAACGTTAACTGTGCTGTTATCGGCACTGCTCATGACGCGGACACCAGAACCGATATTAACAGTACCTATAGCGTTAATGGTGACGTTGTTAACACCTGCTAAATCTAAGCCTTGTTGCTGATATTGCCCATCAACTAAGATAGTGCGACCGAACTTAATGTTACCGTTGGCATTAGTTTGGCTAATATTGAGGACTTCTCCTGTACCTTGTACCAGAATTTGACCGTTATAAGCCTCAATGTTATTACCCGCTGTAATCTTGACTGTACCTTGGCTGATGATGTCAGTCATTAAGGTAGCGTTGTTAGTAGCTGCAATTAAGATTTCAGTGGTGTTCGCATTAGCATCACCTGCGGTATTGCGGAGTACGCCCTCAATGCTGACGTTTTTACCTGTCATCGTGACATCTGCATCGGTAATAATCCGTCCAGAGATGCGTGCAAGGGTTAAATCTCCATAGGTAGCAGCAATATTAAGGTTGGTCATTCCAACGCTACCTTCGCCAATGGTGCTGTCTATGATGACATTATTTAAACCAGCTATATTAACTAAACGTCCATTAATTTTGCTGGTGCCAAAAGTGTGAATACTGGTTTGGCCTGCTACTACATTTGCACCAGCACTCAAGCGGACTTGATCATTAGCAGTAAGGCTACCGTGTAATTCAAGGGTGTTCTCGGCAGTGAGGATAATGTCAGAACCTGCGCCACCAGCGATAATATCCCCTTTGACTATGCCGTAGGTTCCCACATTCATTTGAATCGAACCATCACGGGTTTCTAGTAACCCAGTTCCATTGAGGTCAATATCAATACCATCGGGGGATTTACCACTGTTGAGGTTGATTGCTTTGTAACCCAGTACCTTACCAGCAATATAAAGCTTACCGTTTGGCCCTTCTGGCGAACCGATAGTAACAACCGAGCCAACTTGATCAGCTTTGATAGTATAAGGCAAGGTAGAGGTTAAATCAGTGGTCAGGTTAGTGAAACCTAAGAGATTAGCATTAGTTGAACCAGTTTTGAGGAAAGTAGTTTCGTAAGAACTGGTCAACACTAACCGACCTTCCCGGATTTTTACCTTCATGTCAAATTCGTCAAAACCATTGTAGGTGCTACCAATTGGACGGGTGGTAGTATCTTGAGAACTTACAACCTTCCACGTTGCGTTCTTAATGGCATCATTTAAATCTGCTACTAAGTCTCCGACTTGAGTGTTATCAGCAGTAGCACTAGCAGGGAGAGTAACAGTGGCTTCAATTTCAAAACCAACTTTATCAAGGCGTAGTTTTAAGGTGATATCTTGACTGACTACACCAGTTGCGAATTCGTAGAAACCTGCGGCTTCAATTTCGTTAGTATGTGCAGGTGCAAGGATATCAATTCTTCCGGGAGCATTGAGGTTAATTTGGCTATTTTCGCGCCAAGTGGAAATCTGCGTTGAGCCATAAAGTACCATCCCTTTACCAGAGTGGTTTACCCCTGCCTCTACAGGATCAATACCACCAATCAGGTCAATTCGTTTACCTGCACGTAAGGTTTGCCCAATTCTGACTTGATTTTCTGCGGTAATTTTGATGGTTGATTCGCCGCCAAAATCTCTGACATAGCGACCCATGTAAGAGCCTTTGCTATCTCTGATTGTAGTAACTTCGCCACCTGGTACTAATAAACCTTGAACATCTGCATCTTGGGCGGCGTTAATTTCAATAGAACTATTAGCAGCATGGGTAACTAATTCACTGGCGGCTTGAATGTATGCACCTGTGCCAGAACTGTGTGCGCCGCCAGTGACTTTGATGTAGTCATGAGCAAATAAGTAACCGCCAGTTTCAATCGGCTCACCTTGTTTATTAACAGTACGACCACCAATAAAGACTTGACCAGCAGATTGAATGTTAATTTCACCGTAGTTACCAGACCAGTCAATGGTTTGTGAGAGCAGATTACCGTTATTATCAAAGGTTTGGACTAACTTACCACCGGATACCAAAGTACCCATCATTTCCATGTTTCCGGCATTGTTCACAGCGATTAAAGCACCAGAACCATCGGAAGTTAAGCCCATCGCGGTTGCACCACCCGCAGTTGTCACCAGTAAGCCAATACCATTATCATCAGCGCCAGCAATACCACCATTCATGGTTACAGACTTAGACGCAAGTAGACCAGTATCTAAGAAGATTTGTTGACCTGCGGTAACGATAACGGTAGAGTCGTTACCAGCCCAAGTTACGCCAGTTTCGCCAATCGTACCACCCGCAACTACTGCACCTAAGATGTCAACATCTTGCGCTCCGCGAATATTGATACTGCTACCCGCTTGCTTGGTGTTAATTCTGGCTGTACCGTGAACATAAACACTAGAACCTTCGGTGTTTGCGCCATTAGTACTCTTACCATCGGCATCAAAACCACCTTCGATGGTGATGTTATCTTGAACATTGAGGAAAGTTTCTAAGTAAACCCAAGTTGGGGTACTAATCTTCAGGTCAGAATTTTGACCAAGAACGTCAATATTGCCTCGGATAATAATGTCATCACTAGAAACTAATTCCAAAGTGGTGTCATCAGCCAGACTGGTTAATGTACCAGTGATCAGCATACCGAATTGATCTTCACCAATGGCTGTTAGATAATGATCCTTACCCTTACCATCTTTAGGTAACTTACTGAAGTAGTCATTGTAGTAATGATTCAAGGGACTACCAGCACTGAGTTTCATCTGGTTACTGGTGGTGACAGTGCCTTTGATTACCAATTCATACGGCGAGATAATCGTTGCGTCTGCACCTTCGCCCGTCTTCACGGCAGTGGGTTTACCGTTAATTTCATCAAAACGAGCGCCTGCGGTGACTGCACCTCCACTCTCAATAATCACTAATTTACCAGCAGAAACCTTGATATTACCGTAATCTTCACGGGCGGCTACCACACCACCTTCCATGACCTGGGTCATGGTATCAGCCCAGATATCAATACCGGAATTAACTCCTTTGGCTTCGACTAAACCAGCTATCTTGATGCCACCATTAGTGTTAATTTTGACTAAACTACCACTTTGGAGGACTGTAATATCACTACCGATATCTGTTTTTAGGCTATTAATACCGTCTTCGTAGCTGACTAGGGTATTAGTACCTGTACTACCTTGAATGTTGATGCTGACATTTTGAGTACCGCGTAACCAACCACTAACTACCATTTGCTCAGTCAGGTTCATTACGAGATTACCGGCGGTAATACCAGAATCTGGTGCGCCGTTAGGGTTGTGAATATTTTGCTTGTTAATTTGGGCAGTGCGAGCTTCAATGGTGAGATTTTCACCAGTGGCGCGAACGTCACCTCTGACATCGAGATGATCGGTTTTGAGGATTGTGGTATTGCGGAATTCCGGTTGATATGCTTCTGGATTGCGGGGTGCGGCGACCGTCTTGCCTGTAGTACCATACATTACATCCCCGATGGTCATCTTGTTCCCAGTATTAGTACGACCGATGGTTACGGTGTCAAAGTCGCCAGCGATCGCAGCTAAGTCTGAACTAGACAGTTCCATCACATTAGGATTATCAATACCCACATCATTGAGATCAGCACCAGCGGAATTTTCGGCAGCTGCACCAAGGCTGTATGTCCAAGCAAGTTGATTGGCTTGTAAGGTCAGATTACCTATACCGTTAACTTGATTTGCTCCGGTGCGGAAGTTCATGTCATCGGCAGTGAGAACAATCTCTGCCCCTGCTGTGCGTCCGGTAATACTACCACTTACCAAGGTAAGGAGAGAATCTTTAGCCAAGAGGGTGAGAGAAGCGTTGCCATTACCAGCAGCAACTGCATACTGTTCATTACCATCTGTAATCAAACTACGCCAGTCGTTACTTAGCCGTGTTACCCATTGGTTGTTCTGCATCCAAGTAGGTGTAACGCTAACTTGAGGAATTGTTAATCCGGCGTTAACAACCGTTGCTGTCTTCTCTAAATTGGTTAGTTTCAGGCTATCGGCTTCTTTAATCACTATGTTGCCTGTTCCGTGAAGCGATGTTGCAGCAGTTAATGTTCCAACCTCTGTTAATAGAGCAGCTTTGTCGCTAGCAATACCATTCTTCGCTTTCAACATTAGGTGGCTATCGCTACCAATAATGCTGGAGGCATTAGAATTAATAATTGCACCATCAGCGGCTATCAACCGTACCCAACCACTGCCTTTTCCGTCTTCACTATCGCCTGTGGAAACCTTAATATTAGACTCAATGAGAATATTCGACTTATCACCGTAGGTACGTAAATCTACGTAACCATTTTGTACTGCGTTGAGGGTCTTGCTGACTGTGATATTTTTGAGGGTTTCAACGATAATCGCATCGGCGTTAATCTGACTTTGGAAGTTAGCCTGGGAAGCAACAACCCTAACATCTGTGGTGCTGTTGCGAGAGACACCATTGTTGTCGGTGTTGTTCAAGGTGACATTGCTACCAAAATCGAGAATATTGGTGCCATCTAGCTTACCTGCTCGACCGATGAGGGTAAGGCGGTCTAAGCCACTGGTATAGTTGAGAATTTCACGACCGTTGCGAAGCTGGTTCTGGTTAAGAGCGATCGCATCTACCATCATCTGCTCGGCGATCACCTCATCAAAGTCACCTACGGTATCATTCAAGTTGATGATGCCATCTGCGCCTGAACCTGTGGCGCGACCCAACCGCACAAAGTAAGTATCGTTACCGCCTTTGTCGTCGATGAAAATAGTGCGATCGCCAAAATCTGTAATGTTCACCAGGTCATTACCACCGCCCATAACCAGGCGATTGAAGGTCAAATTACCCTTAATTTCGCTTCCTTCACCTTGAGTAACGGCAAAGCCACGGGCATTAACAGTGGCATTGAGTTGTTTAGTTGCAAGCGAGAAGTCTAAGGTATTATTACCTTCACTGTCGTTGAGCCTATCAAGTCCAAAGTCATCCTCAAATAAGTAAGTATCATTGCCTTGGCCCCCGGAGAGATTATCAATGCCAATGCCACCACGCAGCACATCGTTAGCAATACTGCCGATTAATTTATCTCTGCCGGCACCACCCATCAACGTTGCACCCTTGAAGGTGTTGCGGTAGTTTATATAACGAGCATCTTTAGCGTCAAGAAGCCATGAAACCGATGCATCAAGCACGTCATCATCATCGCCACCGTCGGCGATACCACCGCCTGTACCGAGTATCAGTTTGTCTTTGCCTGCACCACCAGTAAACTCAACGCCAATATCAAACAACCGAGATGCATCGAAGGTATCATCACCTGCGCCACCATCAGCAACAACTTTAGTAACACCTTCAAAGGTTTGATAGTAATCCTCGAATTCAACACTAACTGTATTGCCTTGACCGTATAGGGTAAAAGTTTCGCTCTTATCTGTAATGTCACCATATTTACGGAGGCTGGAGCGGCTACCGCTATTGAGGTACAGCACACCATTTTCGACTTTGCCCAAGTGAGGCTGTACATTAGGTGCTTTATACTCTAGGGTGAGCAAATTGGCTTTAATCAAATTAATGTTTAAGATACGGGTCTTGCTAACAAATAGATTCAGGTCTACAAAGGCATTTATCAAAAGGTCTACCGTGGTCTTGACGTTTGCCAAGTTCTTAATACCCCCAGCTTGACCATCATTATTGGGATCATAGCTAAACATTGTGGCGATTTCCGAAGGATGAATCTTGCCATCACTCTGCCAGGTTTGATTTGTAACAAACCCTAACTCATCTTTAGTTAGCTTGGGTTTGGAGATGTCCTGTAAATCAACACCCATCTTCACGTTAATACCGCCACCGACACCTGCCTCAATAATCCCTAGCGCAAGAGCAGCTTCTAAACCTAAATAAGCCTCAACAGTGAACTCATCCTTTTCTTGTGGCTTCACACCCTTCTGCGTGGGGATAGTAAAGTCTGTGAGAAAGAAGCCATCAAAAGCATCAAGCGGGTTTTTGGATTTAATTGCTTTTTGAATACCGGAGGTATCGTAACCAAAGCCTAAATCAGCCTTGGCACTAAAGCTGCCTTTTGCAGAAATCTTAACTGTAGCTGGAGTGGGTGCTAAAGGAACCACTGCTAAAAGTGCATCAAAGTCGGCGCTAAACTCTAATAAAGGTAGCTCGTAGGTAAATAGTGTTGCGCTTCCCCCAGTTAAAATATTCTTCCAGTTGGAGATATCTTTGATATACTTCATAATCTGGAAACCGGAGCGTGGTGTCTTATTCGTACCAGAACTAGAGTTTACAGAGCCAGCCTGACGGGTATTTGCTGCGAGGAATTTGTCAACTTCGGTGGATTGGGGAACATTCGTCGCGCCTACAGTTTCCACTTTGTTGGTACCTAGTCCCCTGATGCTACCCAAGGGGAGCCATTCACCTGTTTTTAAGCTAGCTATTTGATCTACCAACTTAAGCATTTGCTTGGCTTCGGTGATGAAGCTCCAATCAATCGGCTTGCGACCCTTCAGCACCATAATTTTGTTGACTAATCCTTTCAGGGTAGGGTCATCAGGAATAATCTTATCTAAACCAGTTATTTTCTCATCAAGGACATCAATGAGTGGCTCCATTGGCTTGAGGGCATCGCGGACTTTCTCAGCGATAGGTGTCAAGAAGTCACTAACGAAACTACCCATGTCAATCCGCATATCGCGCAGACCGAAACTGGGAGCCATCATCTTTTGGCCCAGTTGCCAACTCCAATTAAATTCTAGGTCGGCACCTATTTTGGGCAGTCCCTTCGCACCATCTATTTCTAGGGTCATGCCGATATCTAACTTGGTATCGACTCCAAAACTGACACCAAATAGGTCTTTAGTGCGACCGGAGAGAATACGTCCTAGCGCCATGCGACCGCGACTGTCACCTTTAAGGTCGAGCGATAATCCACCATATATACCGCTAGCTTTATCACCTGGGTTATTGTCCTTCATTTTTGCTTTGAAGAACAACAAATTACCTTCTCCGCTGAAAGGAGTTATCACCTTGGGATCAGTTGGGCTACCGTCTAAGTAAGCTTTGATACCGACTTCGAGTTCAGGCTTACTACCATCTTTGTTGGTGGCAAGATAAAAACTGTCTTGGAGGCTAAAGCCAAAGCCGAAGTCAAATTTCCAGCCAATATCGAGTGCAAAACCACCATTTATATCAAGACTAAAGCCAGGAATACTGAAATCGAGTGGTAAGTTTATACCTGCTCCTACTAAATTCCCACCCAAATCCATATCGAATTGGATTGCATCTGCACCAATTGGTAGGGCACCGCCGACTATCCAGTTTTGCATCAAGTTGCCGAGCTTGTCATACCAACCCACCATGACATCATCGACAGAAATGCGGTTGTCCTTATTGGTGTCGAGTAGGATCTTCAGGTTATTAGGGCCAAGGATGTTGTACAGGGTTTCACGGATAAATTCGATCGCCTTACCATTGCCACTCAATTTTCTACGTAAATCGCCCAAAATACCCAGGCGCATATCCCGTAAGAATGAAGCTGCGTCACCTAACTTATCACCAATCAACGGGATATCCTGAGCGAGGTTTGAACTGAGGACATCCTCTAGGGTTGCCACGGCTGTATTGACGCTATCAAGAATAAACGATGGGTCGTTGATTAAGCCAAGGAGTGAGAATTGACCGCCCAGTTTTTCAAACTCGCCACGAATGTCTGGGAAGCTCATGATGAGCGGATCTTGCTGTCCCTTATCAGCAGACTTCGCCAGATGTTTGAAAAGTTGTGTCAAACCTTGGTCGCCGTAGACGGGGTTGGTTTTAACTTGGATTGGGCTGAGTTTGAAATCAACTCCGGCTATTTCCATCCGTACTGGTAAGTTGATATCAAAACCACCCTGAAGTTTGACTTGTAAGTTGTCCTTAAAGGATTCCTGACCGATGTAGAATAATCCGTCGTCAGCTAAGGTACCTGCTTTTTGGTCAATTGCAACTAAAAGACCTGCGTAGTCTTTGGTATCAGCTTTCCCATCAGCATCAAGTACAACGGTACCATTATTAATGCCAATGTTGATTGGGCCTGCCTTGAAGTCTAAATCAAGTCCAGTACCAACAAGACGGGCACCAATTTGGGCATAAGTGCCTTTACCTGTTTGGGCGTTATAGTCCCGTAGGAAAATCTTGGGTTTGAGTTTGAGGATACTGTCAAGGTCAACGCCAATATCAAAGTTGAGTTTAGCGATCGCTTCTAGAGTTAGCTTACCACCACCCTTGAGGTCTGCGAGGGCATCAATCGCATCGAGTGCTGCCGCACCAGCACTACCTGATAGCTGCTTAAAGGTATCTAAATCAAGGTTGAAGTCAAATTTATCAGAGAATAGTGCTTCCCAATTGAAGTGGATATTTAAGGCACCATTGCTGAGGGAGAGAGAGAATTTTTGCTGGTCAGCAGCTAAGGTGTTGTCATCGCTAATACCGAGGGCAGATTCGATGGTATTTTCAACTTCCTGAACCATGCCAGCAGGGTTTTTCGCTGCGATTTCTAGTTTGGCGGTCAGACTATCAAGGAACGTAAAGGTTTCGCTTAACGAGCGATTAATAACTGGAATTGGTGTACTGTAGAACGACTCATTCGCTAGAGAATCGCTCATAAAGTCGATACCAGCCCGCACACCCATGATAATCGTCTCAAAATTTAGGTTCTTGAGGCTGAGTAGATCAGAGACATCGGGCATTACTACAATAATGCCTTCGTTTTTGACATTACCACTGGCGATCGCAGCGTTGAGATCGAATGCTTGAGTAACTGGCTGGTTTACAGTTTGGACACTGCTCTTGAACTTAGTAAGTGTAGGTACATAAACCGACAGTTCGGCGTTTGGCGCGATGGAGATATCGCCAAAACCACCATTTACCTTGAGACCCTTGAGTTTCGCTTGAGCATCACCGTCCAACTTGAAGTAGAAGGATTTGAAGAGGTCGCCACTCATCAGGTCACTAAAGCTAAAGCGGCGATCGCCTGGACTAACTGTATTTGGGTCGCGGTCTAGCCCGGTTGAAACAGTAGCTGCCATCCTTACCCCAGAATCTGTACCAATTCCGCCTGCTTTTAAGCCTACAAAACCTAATTTCGCTGCCACTTCCAAATCTTTGACTTCTAGGCTGGCTCTACCATTAAGTTCAACATTGTCGATGTATAAATTGACACCTTCAGCTCCAGGAGTATTGCCAAAGTTGATGACAAAATCCATGCGTCCATCAACACCAGCGTTAATTGAGGTCTTGGCATTGGTGGAAAGCGATGCAACATCACCCAAATCAAGTCCCAAGTTTAGCTGCTGGTCGTTCAGCACTGGTAAATCTTTGCGGAAGCTAAACGGTATTACAAGCTCATTCTTGATCGGGTCATAGGTTAAGGGCACACTCAACGGCAGGATACCAGAATTATTAATCGCTACTATCAATTCCTGGTATGTGCGTAGAAGTTGACGTTTCTCATGGACAACAAAGTCCTTGCTGGCGATAGTGATATTGCTAGCAGCATCAATAGCAAGAGTTGTATTATTTTCTACCGACTTAACTTGGTAGGAGGCATCATTAATCGTTACAAACTTCCCTGCTAAATTGCTACCAAAGTTCGCACCCAATGCCGTCAGCTTACCGCCAGTTATGCTAGCGCCTATACCCGACATCAAATCAACCCGTGGACGATAAAAATCAATCTTCGAAAGAACTTTATCGTTGATAGCAGTTGCAAAGTCAAGAACACCGCCAAGCGAGAGATCCACAAACGGAATTTCCGTTTGCATAATGTCATATTCACGGTACTGCTGCGCCCAGCCCACCAAATCCTTGAACATCACTAGCACATCGCCAATGCCGAAGTTACGGAAATTCAGCAGTTTATCAAAGTTCTCGTGACGGAATTTAACGCCCGTACCGCCAAATAATTGACCTTCTAGATATGCCTTGGCTGGTGCTGCTCCACCGGATAAATCGTTACCTGCCAAAGTTGCGTATACGGGGAGGACAACATCAATGCGGTTGTCGTTAGTGGTGACTTTAAACTCGCTATTTACATAGGAGATGCCACCACCAAGGTTTAAGGTTGCCGTACCTTTCTCTTTACCAACTTCATTGGAACCGATGCTTAAACCAACCGGCCCAAAGTAACCACCCAGAACTATATCTTTTGCCTCAGCAGTCGCCTTAAAGGAAAGCTTATTGAGGTCAAATTTAGAAGTAAATGTCTTCCAGTCGAAGCTAAGGTCAAAATCGATACCTAAATTAACACCAAATTCAACATTTGCTTGACCTTCCAATTCCAAACCAAATAGATTCGCTTCTTGGTCAAGTGATAAACCGATATTGCGTTTGAATTCGCTATCGCTTGCATAAGACAACGAGAAGCCACTTTGACCAATAACAAAATCAAGCCCTTTAGCGATTGGTAGAGTTGGTAACCAAACATTTCGTAGTTGTTTGATTAACCCTTGTAGGGTTTGTGGAGTGGTTTGGTTAGCAGTGGTGGGTGAAATATAACCCTTTATCGAATCTCCAAGAGAGAGATAAGTGCTAATACCTAAAATACTATCAATGGTGGCATTAGTACCTGGCAGTGATTTAGACAACAAGCTTTCGGAAATGAGTGTGCCATCTTCTTTGTATTTAGGTACTAAGCTACCTTTCAGGTCGATTAACTTATCGGCACCGCTAATCAGAGCATCCTTAATACTCTGAGTTAGTATCATATCTAAGTTCGAGGCATTGAAGCGCGAAATATTGCTGGCGCTAACAAAGTTAACTGCTACAGTTTGGTTGCCAATTTGAATCTTTTCATCGACAACTTTACCTGTACGGTTAACTTCTATACCTAAATCGCCAGTAAATTGTAAATCAGATCCTAGTGCCAAGTTAGCTTTACCACTTCCCTGGAGGGCATAAAGTCCGCCACCGTACATGACCAGTCCCAAAGTACCATCACTCAAACTACCCGACAGTCCATCCGCAAGATTGACAGTCGCAGACAAGTTTTTACCAGCCGCTAGCATTACCCCATCGGATTCGCGGATGTTGAAGGTAAGATCGCCACTGAGGGTGGCGAGGTCGGCAATACTGAGGTTCAAGGCTGTACCGCTAACTTGGTTGACTCCTGTAGCGATCGTCACACCACCCAAGGTCACGTTAGCATCAGTCTTGTTCATCTGAGCAGAGACATGACCGCCAAGGCTCAAACCGTTAATGCCAAATAAAGCCACATCCCCAGACATTGAGTAGGCAAGGGCACTTTGACCTTGAGGCGACTTTTTAATTTGTACTGTGCTGTTGACATTACTCAGTTCTAAACCGACATTATCAGTTTTATCTGGGGTGCTAGCACCGATGCCAACAAAGGCAGAGGCGTTGGCACTAGCCAACTCAATGACTTGAGTGCCATCTCTAGAGCTAACGTTAAAACTGAAGTTACCAGTGAGGCTTGCATAATCGGAAATCGACAGATTCAGTTCATTTAATTGGAGGCTAAAATTATTGCGATCGCCTTTTGCACTTGCTGTCCCAGAGAACTTAAACAGATCAATGCCGACTAAGGCTACCTGTGCATTGTCGATGGTGTAGTTGTAAGTATCGTCCGTGTTGACAGTCAAGCTGAAGTTGGCATTGCTCAGGTTCACGCCGATGTCGTCTTCTCTGTTATTAAGAGTATCTGCACCGATGCCAACGAAAGTAGAGACATCTGCGGCAGTGATCTCAATTGTTCGACGACCATCGGAGAGAGGATCACCTAATGTCAGAGCAACGCTACCTTCAGCCTCTAAGACACCTGCGACTTTCAAGTGAGCAGTGCCTTCAACGCGGGTCAGAGTAGCTTCTTGTTCACTGAAAGCGATCGCTACAGTCTCGCTATCTGCTAGGGTGATGGTTTGATTCACAGCCCCACCCATGCGGTTGATTCGCGCCTTCATCGTGCCTTCTAGGGTCAGTTCGGGGACTCCCTCAAGACTGGCTGTACCGCTAGCTTCTAGGGCGTATTTTGCGGGAGTGGAGTTAGTTTCCGTCTCCAGTACCATAACCAAGCTGCCATTGCTTAGCTCAACACCGAGTTGATCAGCAGTCTTGTAGCCTGAACCAATGAATGCTGTGACATCCTTTGCACCAATTAGCAATTTGCCAGTTGTCTGCTCAATGCCAAAGTTCCCTGAGAGAGCAATGGTATTAGCAATATTCAGGTTAGCAGTTCCTGCCACACGGGTGAGGTTGGCGGCATCCAGTGCAAGGTTAATTTCACCACCTGGCGTAGTAATTTTTTCATCTACAACCTTACCTGTACGGTTGACTTGTAACTCCAAAGTACCTTCGATGGTGATATCCTTAACACCGACTAATGCTCCTGCACCTTCCCCAACGAGAGCATAGGTCATCTTGCTTTGTTCTGTTAGGGGTTGGCTGTAGTCGATGGTCTTGTAGAGGGCTAGACCAAGGTTGATATCGGTAATTTTGACACCTGTTTCTGCATCAGTATCGTAATCTGTTCCTATGAACGCGTAGCCCTTGGTAATACCCGCCAACAGCTTAGTAGTTTGCAACTGCTGCTCGTCGTAGGTGACTTGTACATCGTGGAAGCTGACTTTGCGACCAGCGTCAACGGTTGTGGTTGCGGCGGGCAGGTCATTGGTGGAGGTAGCGTTGCCGGCACTTAGGTTGACTGTGACACCGAGATCGTTGCTGAGGCGTTGAGCCAGAGCGATCGCAGCAGTGCGGCGTTCTTCAGCAATATCATTATTGGCGGCAAAGTTAAAACCATCGAGGCCAATGAAGCTATGGCTACCTGTGACAGAGGGTGAGGTGAGATTTACAGCAGCACCATTCTTGGTTAGGGACAGTTGCAGAGAACCACCATTAATCCCTACAACGTAGTAGATCCCGTTATTTTCCAGACCACCGATCGCCTGTCCACCGCTGACTCGATATTGCACCCGTTCATTCAGTTGGAAATCTACCGGTTTGGGCAGAATAATCCGCTCGTTGTCTAGATCAACGGTGATGGTGTTTTGGGGCACAAAGTTAAAATCGGCCTGCACCAGGCGGTGATCGCCACGTCCATCACTGGTGAGGTTAATCGCAGTTCCGTTTTCAGTCAAGCTAAGTTGAACCGAGGTATCGCTGATCCGTTTGACATAGTAGAACTTTCCAGATTGTAGACCACCGATCGCCACTTCACCTGAATTAATTTCGTAGCGAACGCGAGTATTGTTATCGAGTTGATGAGCATTGGCAAACAGAATTTGGTCATTCTGCACATCAACGTGAATGGTATTCTGTGTAGAGAAAACTGTTGCAACTTTCGTGAATCGCTGGATACCTTGACCATCACTGGTTAAATCAATCATCGAACCGCCGACACTAGCAGAGAGTTGGATGGCTGTATCATTGACCCACTGAACGTAGTAGTTCTGATTGGCGGTCAGTCCACCGATGGCAGTTTGTGCAGTATCCACTTCATAATGGATGTGATCGCCTACCTTCAAACCATGATTGGCTGAGAACAAAATCTTATTCTCAACCAGGTCTACCTGAATCTTGTTCTCAGCATTGAAGGTGGCGGGTACAAGGGCCAAACGGTGTTCACCTTGACCGTCACTAGTCAAGTTGACAACTGTACCTGCATCATTGGTCAGTTGCAGTTCTGTATTACTGACCCGCTTCACAGTGTAAATGCTGTTGGTATCTAAACCACCAATTGCAGTATCACCTGGATTAATTTCATAACGTACCTTTGCACCATCACTCAAGCCATGACCATAGTCAATGATGATTGTGTCGTTTTGCACATCTACTACCATTGCACCGCCGCCACCAAAGTGTAGAGTTGGCATAAAGCGGAAGCCAGTCTTACTTAAAACCGGAGATACATCAACAAAGTTCTTTGCCTTCAAATCTGCTAGCGTTTCAGCAAATTGCAGGCGGACTTTGCCAGTTAATTTAGACTTGTTGACGTTAACGAAGTAGGTCTTATCTTCTGTAGGTTGATAAACCTGGGGATTTTCGGAATAAACATCTGTGTCTAAACCGAGGATAGGCGTTTTAGCACCACTGTCTGGTTTAAGTTGCAGAACAACCGCCTGTCCAATTTGCAGCCTGGGGTCGTATTCCAATTCGATGGTAGTGCTGTTAACCGCCTTGATCTCTTTAGAATAGTGCCAGAGGAAGCGATCGCCAGCCTGTTGCGTCTTGGAGTCATAACGCTCAACCAGTGTCATGGTTTGAATTCCGCTGCCAGTGCTGGTAAAGTCGATTGCATTCTGGGCTAATGCTTCCGCACGGCTACTAGCTAACTGAATCGTCATGTCATCGACTTTGATAACATAGAAGGTATGAATTACTGTATTAGTAATTAGCTCATCAAAAGTTCCGCCAATCGCAGATCCATCTTGCGGCTCGTAGTATTGAATCTTGTCACCTGTATTTAGGAAGTGCTTATTAGAGAACTTAATTGTCTCATTCACCACGTCAACACTACCGTAACCGTTTTGAGTTGGGAAACTGACAATCGGAATTAGGGCATGATCTCCTGCACTGTCATCAAGCAGGTCAATGATTTCACCATTTCTCTTAAGTTGGATCGTCTTGTCATCAATGACATGGACAAAGTACTCATCTCCATTTGCCAAGCCACCAACTGGGAAATTGCCCTTAGCTTCGTAGCGGACGATTTGTCCTTCTTGCAGCCCGTGATCTGTCGAGAAGATGATGTATTCGTTGTCAGTATCGATGTGCAGTTGATTATTAGCATCAAAGTTATTAACTGGCGTGAGCGAGTGAGCGCCAACGCTATCGCTGGTCAGGTTGATTGTCGCCCCATCTTTGGTTGTACTCAGTTGCAGGCTATTCGGCGTAACTGTTCGCACATAATAAGACTCGCCATCTACCAAACCACCAATCACAGAATTGCCTTGGGCGCTGTAGCGTACCTGTACACCGTTGGTCAAGCCATGATTAGTTGGGAAGAATATTCGCTCATTGACAGTATCAACCCGTAGGGTATTCTGCGTATCCATTGGTGTAACTGAACGCAGAGCATGGTTGCCAGTACTGGCAAAGGTGAGGTTGATCACCGCATTTGTGCTTCTGTCGAGTAAGCGGACGGTGGTAGCATCAATCACCTCCACTTTGTATAACGCATTGGTAGCCAGACCACCGATCGCTAGATTTTGTTCAGCATCATACTGAACCAAACTACCATCCTTGAGACCGTGAGGAGTGTTAAACAACAGGCGTTCTTGGGTGACATCCACTGTAATCGAGTTAGTTGCAGCAAATTCCACTACTGCTTGTAATTGCTGAACGCCGCTACCAGCAGTAGTCAGGTTAATTGCAGAACCATTTTGAGTAGTCGAGAGTTGAATTGTGCGGTCATCGACGTAAAGGACATAGTATTCCTGTCCATCTTGCAAACCACCGATCGGTGTATTACCATTGCCGACTCGGTAGACGACTTTTTGATCCTTGAGCTTTTGCGGATTATCGAAGATTAAGCGATCGCCTACCACATCTACATGATCTTCGTTAAACGCCCAACCATCCACCGTTGCAGAGATGGCTTTGACTGTAGCGTTTTTCCCATCTAAACGGGCTGTTTCTGCCGCCAGTTGACTCCGCAATTGTTGATAGAGAGATTCACTAATCAGGGTTTGATTCTTCTGAAGCTTCAATTCATCTAACACTGGATTGGAAGATTGTCCCAGCGCGCCCGGTGTCTGCAATGTGAACAGTTCCATTGAAAACTCACCACCAAAGGCTACAGCGTTGGCGGCCTTGGCGTGAACAGTGCCCTCAACCCGCTGCTGGTTCTCCTGCCCTTCCCCAAAGATGATCTCAACAGACTTACCGCCCCCCACGTCGACGATTTCGTTCACCGTCTTGCCAGTGCGGTTGTAGCGTACAGCCAAAGTGCCTTCCAGCGTCAGATCATCTACACCAATCAAGCTAGCTGCACCACTGGCATTCAGAGCAAAGCTACTGGTGGATCTACCTGCTATTTGATTAATTTCAGAATAAGTAACCAATCCTAGATTACCACCGCTCAACTCAATACCCGCGCCACCAGCCCCCACAAAGGCCCTGGCATCTGCAATTCCCAAATTCAGTTTAGTAGTAGTGACATCACCAACAGTGCTGCTGGTCTTGGTAATTCCCAAATTACCAGCAGCCTGGATAATTCCGCCAATATTTAAGGAGGCGGAACCAGTGACGGTTTGGACAAAAGTGCCATCCGCAAACTTCACAGCGATCGCCCCACCAGGTGTAAGGATACTGGTATCGACTGCTCGACCTATACGGTTGATGGCGACATTCAGGTTGCCACTGAGGGCGAGATCCTGAATGCCCGTGAGTTCTGCCTCACCACTGCCCATTAAGGCATATCCGGTGGTGTTTGTTACCCCATCAGATTGACGATCAATCAGCAATCCTAACTTGCCATTGCTGAGTTGTACACCCATCGCGTTAGCTGTACCGTAGCCAGCACCCACAAAGGCGTTCATATTGGCTATGCCTAACAGCAGGCGAGTATTTGTGACACCGCCACTGCTAGAATCTGTCTTCTCGACGGCGATATCACCATTGAGGGTAACGAAGCCTCCCACATCTAAGTTGGCAGTACCGTAAAGGCGGGTGACGTTATCCCCAGATGTAAACTTCACCTGGATGTCGTCTCCGGACATAGCGATCGCTTCATCAACTACACGACCGGAACGGTTCACTTCCACTGCCACTGTGCCGTTGAGAGTAACATCTTTGATCCCAACAAGGGCGGCTGTACCAGAAGCTTGTAAAGCGTAGCCCTTAGTATCCGTGTAAACTACTAGACCAAGTGCCGTATCCCTTACCTCAATTCCAGTATTATCTGCCCCGACAAAGGCATTAACTTTCCTTGCCCCCACCTTGAGAATATTGTCATTCTTCTCAACACCAAATTCACCAGAGAGTTTGGCAAATCCAGCTACATCCATTTCTAGGGAACCGATTGCCCGTGTGATGTTACCGGATTCAGCAGAGTAGGCGATCGCTATATTACCGTCCGATGTCACTATAGTTTCATTTACTGCTCTACCTGTACGGTTGACTTCCAAACTGGCAGTTCCCGTCAAGGTTAGCCCATTCACGCCCACCATTGTCGCTGTTCCAGAAGCGGACAGAGCATAAGCCTTAGTATCTGAGTAGACTACCAACCCAAATTCTGCATTGCTGACTTCCAGACCCGTATCATTACTGCCCACAAAGGCCTTGACTTTCGTTGCACCTACTCGCAAAGTGTTACCATTCTTCTGGAAGCCGAAGTTACCGGAGAGTTTGGCAAATCCAGCCACATTCATGTCTAGATTACCAACTGCTCGTGTAACATTTCCTTCATTGGCATCAAAAACGATCGCCACTGCACCGCCTGCGGTAGCAACAGATTCGCTTACAACTCCACCTGTACGGTTTACTTCCAAAGTGGCGCTGCCGTTGAGAGTCAAGCCGTTGACACCGATGATCCCCGCACTACCGGAGGCGGCAAGGGCATATTTGCCATCAGAGTACATCACTAGTCCGACGTTGGCATTCTTAACTTCCAGCCCAGTGTCATTTGCTCCCAAGAAAGCATTAACATTCGTTGCACCAATGCGGAGGGTGTCATTATTCTTTTCAATGCCAAAATCGCCTGCAAGTTTGGTAAATCCAGCAAAGTTAAGTTCCAGGCTACCAATCGCCCGCGTCAGGTTTCCTTGATTCGTGGCATAAACAATATTGACATTACCGCCTGGCGTGGCGATGACTTCATTAACTGCACCGCCCGTGCGGTTGACTTCTATTGTGGCAGTTCCGGTTAAGGTGACATCGTTGACACCTACTAAAGCAGCCGTACCGGAGGCTGCAAGTGCATAGGTTTTATTCCCGGTGTAGACCAGCAAACCGAGGTTGGCATCACTAACTTGTAACCCCGTATCACCCGCACCCAGGAAGGCGTTGACATGAGTTGCACCAACACGTAGTTTACCTGCATTATTTTTTACACTAAACTCACCGGAGAGTTGGGCGAATCCGACTACATTTAGTTCTAAGTTACCAAAAGCTCGCGTGACGTTTCCGGCTGTGGAATCAAAAGCGATCGCCACATCCCCACCCGGCGTTGCAATCACTTCATTGACTGCGCCGCCTGTGCGGTTAACTTCGATTGTGGCGGTTCCATCCAAAGTCAAACCATCAATGCCCACCATCCCAGCAGTACCGGAGGCGGTGAGGGCATAGGTCTTGCTGGTAGTATCGGCAATCAGTCCCAGATTGGCATTTTTAACTTCTAGCCCTGTTCCAGTTGCGCCGATAAAGGCGTTAAGATTCGTAGCCCCAATTCGCAGTTGATTTGCCTTTTTCTCAAAGCTAAAGTCACCGGAAAGTTCGGCAAATCCAGCCACACCCATTTCCAGCGTGCCAATTGCCCGCATCAACGTGCCTTCGTCGCTGGTGTAGGCGATCGCTACTGTCTTGCCCGGCGTGACAATCTTTTCGCTAATTGCTCTGCCAGTACGGTTGACTTCTAAGGTGGCAGTACCATCTAAGGTCAGCCCGTCAATCCCCACCATCTCTGCACTACCGGAGGCTTGCAGCGCGTAGGTAGAAGCTGCGCCATTGGTATAGACAGCAAGTCCTAATTCTGCATTGTTGACTTGCAGCCCTGCGCCATTTGCACCAACAAAGGCTTTGACCTTGGTTGCGCCTACCAAGAGCGTATCGGCAGTTCTTTGAATGCCAAAGTCACCGGAAAGCGTGGCATATCCGGCAATCTCTGCATCGAGATGCCCGACAACTCGCATGATATTACCTTCTGAGGCATCGTAAGCGATCGCAACTGTCCCGCCCGGTGTGGCAATTGTTTCATTAACGGCTTTACCTGTGCGGTTAATTTCCATAGTGGCGCTACCGCTCAGGGTTAGCCCATCCACGCCAACCAATTTCGCACTACCTCTGGCTTCTAGGGCGTAACCAGAGATACTTTTGCCCGTGTAAACCACCAGCGCCAGCTCTCCATCCTTGACTTGCAGACCCGCGCTATTTGCCCCAACAAAGGCGTTAACGTTGGTTGCACCAATGCGGAGGGACTCGGCAGTGTTCTCAATTCCAAAGCTGCCAGAAAGGGCGGCGAAACCGTCAATTTCCAGGTTCAGGGTGCCGATAGCTTTGGGAGTCAACTTACCTTCGTCTGCACCGAGGTTAATAGTGACTTTGCTTTCAGGGGTGTCAATGGTTTCGTTGATGATCGCACCTGTGCGGTTAGCTGCGATCGCCACTGTGCCGCTAAGGGTAACTCCCTTCACACCCAATAGTTCAGCACTACCAGAGGCTTGCAGGGCATAGGTGGCAGGATCTGTACCCTGGCGCTGCATCACCACACCCAATGTGCCACCGCTCAATGTCACGCCAATGGGATTGTTGCTGTCATAACCTGCACCCATAAAGGCTGTGACATTGGTGGCTCCTAGCAGGAGTTTTGTAGTTGTTATCTGCTCAACGGTGGTGCTAGTTTGTTCGATACCAAAGGAACCAGAAACAGCTAGTGCGCCTGCCACATTCAGAGTAGCCATTCCTGTAATCCGGGTAATATCAGCCGGATTATCTAGCGTTAGTTGAATTTCTCCACCGGGAGTAGTAATACTTTCATCAACGAGCGCTTGAGTACGGTTAACTTGAACCGCCAGCCGACCGTCTAGAGTCAAATCTGCAATGCCAACAACTTCACCCTGACCATCGCCTACCAAAGCATAGGTGATCTTGCCTTGCTCTATTAGGGGTTTGGTGTAGTCGATAGTCTTGTAGAGAGCCAGACCAAGGTTGACATCAGAGATTTTGATCCCCATTTCCTCCGGTGTATCGTAACCCGTGCCCATGAAAGCGTAGCCATTGGTGATACCTGCCAGAATTTTAGTGCTTTCTAATTGCTGTTTATCATAAGTAACAGCTATCTCGCGGAAATTGACTTGACGACCAGCGGTAATTTCGGTAGTAGTTGCCGTCAGGTTATTGTTAGAAGTGGCATTTCCAGCCTTTAGTGTCACCTGTATGCCTAAATCATGGCTAAGGCGTTCTTCTAAAGCCACAGAAGCATCTCGGCGTTTTTGAGCAACGTCATTATTGGTGAGGAATTCGACTCCCGCACGGATAAAGCTATGGCTACCAACGCCCCCTGCTGCGGTGAGGTCAATTGCTGTGCCACCTGGGTTAGTAGCTAATTTCAGGGCTGTGCCTGTGTTGGTAATGATGTAATAGGTTTGCCCATCCACCAGACCACCGATCGCTTGTGTGCCACCAGTCCGATATTGCACCGCCTCCCCTACTTTCAGATTTATTCGGGTAGGTAAGAGAATTTCGTTTTTCTCGACATCAACTTGAATCTGGTTCTCGGGTGTAAAGGAGAGGGGTGTCCCTAATTGCTCAGTCATCGTCGGGAGAGAAACCGCCCCAAAACTCCAAGTGGGCATCAAGCGGAATCCTGAGCCAGATTTACCACCTAAATAAACAGGCTTTTCAATTGTGATAAAGTTCCCGTTCGCTAAATCCTCTGCTGTCTTGGCAAATTGTAGACTGCCATTAGCCCCCATTTTGACATAATAAATGTTGTCATAAGCTGCATCATAAACTTTTGGTTGCGTAGAGTAGGCAACAGCCTCCAAACCAGCGATTGGTGTCTTCGGATAAGCCGCACTAGGGTCAAGTTGTAAGGTTACGGTTTGTCCGGTAGTTAAACCGTGGTCGTAGTTCAGCTTAATGGTTGTGCTATTGATAAATTGAATGTTAGAGGAAGTTTGGAAGGTGAGGTGGTCGCGATCGCCTCCAACTCCCTCAATTAATGTGACGACGTTTAGTCCACTTCCTACACTGGTTAGGTCAATGACATTCCCCGTAGAAGTACTGGCAAGCTTAATTTCAGTGTCGCTAACCTTAAGTACGTTGTAAGTATAAACATCTGGTTTCGTTAACAGAGAATCGAGAGTACCACCAACTGCTTGTCCCCGATAAGGACGGTAGTATTGAATTTTATCGCCAGTTTCCAGGTTGTGTGGATTAGCAAAAACGATAATGTCGTTGACGATGTTGATTCCACCGTTGCTGCTGTCAGCGCTGGAAACTTTGACAACTGATCGTAATGTGTGTTGTCCTGTACTATCGGAGGTCAAATTTACTACTTGGCTACCGATTTGCTGCCGCAAACGCACTGCCGTTGGACTTACCACCTCCACTGTGTAATTCTTACCATTTTCCAAACCACCAATGGGCGGATTATTACCAGCATCGTAATGTACCGTACTGATGTTGGTAAAACCGTGGGGAGCGCTAAAGTAAATTAGGTCTTGCTGGAGGTCAACGCGGATGGTATTTGTAGCTGCAAACTCATAAACTTCCCGCAACTGTTGCAATCCACTTCCTGTACTAGTAATGTCAATAGCACTACCGCCAGAAGTGGCTGCTAACTGAATTGTCTGATTATCGACGGCAATGATGTAATATTCGTCTCCATCCACCAAGCCACCGATCGCAGCATTGCCGCCACCAGCATTGTAGACCACCTTTTGACCTGTAACAAAGCCATGCGGGTGATCCATCCGCAAGCGATCGCCTGCGATATCTACGTAGTCTTCATTAAACGCAAACCCATCAACGGTTGCACTGATCGATTCAACAATGGAGTTTTCCGCCTCTAGGCGAGCTTTTTCTGTGGCTAAGGTCGAGCGTAGTTGTTGATATAGTGATTCACTGATGGCTGTTTGCCGTTCTGCCAGTGTTAAATTCTGATTATTGAGGGTAGATGTAACATTTTGTGCGCCTATGGTTTGTTCTTTGAACAACTCCATTGAGAACTCACCACCGAAGGCGACATGACCTGCAATCTCGGCATTAACAGTGCCTTCTACCCGTCGTTGATTTTCCTGCCCTTGACCAAAGACAATATCTAGGGTGTTACCACCACTCAATGCTATAGTTTCGTTGACGGTCTGCCCTGTATGGTTAATGCGAAGAGCCAAACTGCCTTCCAGTGTTAAGTCTTTTGTCCCTAGCAAAGCGGCTTCTCCACGGGCAACTAAGGCATAACTGCTGCGATCGTTGGCGAAAATCACCAATCCTAAATCACCGTTGCTCAACTGGATACCAGAGGCTTGATCTGTACCACCACCTGCACCCACAAAGGCTTCAACACCTATGGCAGCAATGCGTAGGGGATCTATGCCATTCTTCGAGGGGTCAAAGGCCAAACCATCCCCCTGAATGTAGCCGACATCATCTACGCCAATTTTAAAGGAGCCGGTGGCGACAGTGGCGCTGGTCTGATCGCCAGTAATGTTGACCTGATTCACAGTCAGGGTCAGTCTATCAACCCCAAGCAGTGAGGCGTTGGCATTGGCAATGCTATAGTTGTACGTCTTGTCAGTGTTGAGGGTGACATCAAGGTTAGCATTAGTGACAGATAGTCCAATATCATCTGTTACCGTAACTGTGTTTGCTCCATAACCTACTAGCGCAGAAGCATTGCTCGTGTTGAAGGTGAAAGGTTGACCATTTTCAGCATTGAAGGCCAGAGCATCGCCTTTTACTCGCACGACATTACCCAGTGCTAATTCATAACTGCCTGTGCTGACTGAGAGGTTATCTTTGTCACCCGTGGCACTAATTGATTCGGTAGCCAGGGTCAGTCCATTGATACCATTAAGGGCAACATCTGCGTTGCCTAACTTGTAGGAATAGGTTTTATCAGCATTCAATACTAAGTCAAGGTCAGCATTGTTAATTGCCAGTCCAATATCATCACTAGTATCAGAAGTTGCCGCACCGTAACCCGCAAACGCCGAAATATTTTCACCGTTGAATGTGATGTTTTTGCCGCTACCAGTCTTTTCAACGTTAAACTCCAAAGATGCGCCACTGAGACTGAGCAGATTACCTAAACCCAGTTTGGCGTTAGTTAAACTAACTAGGGTATTATTTCCATCACCAATGGCGTTGACAGCATCCGCAGAGAGTGTTAATCCATCAATGCCACGTACTGCAACTGAGGCATTTTCGAGACTGTAGAGGTAAGTATTATCACCATTTAATCGTAGGTCAAAATCAGCATTAGCGATCGCTAGTCCAATATCATCGCTGGTAGTTGTAGTTTCTGCACCGTAACCCACAAAAGCCGAGAGGTGTTTACCTTTGAAAGTGACGGTTCTATTAGCACCACTGCCTTCAACTATAAACTCTAGAGATGCAGCACTCAGGTTCATCAGGTTGCCTAAGCCGAATACAGCGTTGTTGAAGCTGAGGTTAAAGCTAGTGCCAGTATGGTCGCCACTGACGTTCACTACATCTGCCGAGAGGCTCAATTCAGGTATGCCATTAACCGCAACAGCCGTATTTGTTAGCTTGTAACTGTAGGTATTATCGGCATTGAATTGTAAGTTAAGGTCAGCGTTGCTAATAGCTAAACCTATATCATCGCTGGTGGTTGCGGTTTCTGCTCCAAAGCCTGTAAAGGCTGCTAAGTCTTTACCAATAAAGAAAACAGTTTTGTCAGTTCCGTTATCTGCCACCTGAAACTCTAAGGAAGCACCACTGAGACTGATGAAATTATCTAAGCTCAAGGTAGCATTACTCAAGTTGAGGCTGATATTGCTTTGATCACCACTAGGGTTAATCGCATTTGCCAAGAGTGTTATGCCATCAATGCCAACCAGTGCTGCATTTGCGTTAGTCAGCTTGTAACTGTAGGTCTTGTCTAGTTTAATACCGAGATCCAGGTTAGCATTAGTGATGGAGATACCCAAATCATCAGCAGTAGTTTCAGTGTCAGTACCGTAGCCAATGAGGGCAGAAATATTGGTAGTGTTAAGAGCGATCGCTTTTCCATCTGGTGTTTTTTGAGCCTTGAATGAGAGTGCATCACCAGTAACCCAGGCAATACTTCCCAGTCCCAACTCAAAACCACCCGTGCTAACAGCAGAGTTATTTACATCACCTGTGATATTTACCTGTTGTGCAGAGAGAGTTAATCCATCGATACCAGTGATATTAATATTGGCGTTGGTAATACTGTAATCATAGGTTTTATTAGCGTTGATATTGATGGTGATATCTGCATTAGCAACACTCAATCCGACATCATCGGTAATATCAACTGTATTTGCACCGTAGCCAATGAGTGCAGCAATACTGTCAGCAATGAAACTTACCGTTTTACCATTGGCGGTTTGTTGAGTGGTAAATAATAATGATTCACCACTAATGCGAGTTAGATCGCCTAAACTTAGTTCAAAAACTCCGGTGGTAAAATTAATGCTATTTTGATTACCAACAGCGGTCACGTTCTGGGACAAAAGAGTTAACCCATCAATGCCACGAGTGACTACACTATTAGAACTCAGACTATAGTCATAGGTTTTGTCAGAATTCAAGGTTAAGGAGAAGCCGACATCACTAACTGCGACTCCAACATCATCAGCAGTATCATTTGTGGCAGCACCATAACCAATAAAGCCATTTACATTTTCACCTGCAAGTGTCAAGCTTAGTCCCTTAGCGCCTTGTTTAGCACTAAACTCTAGTGTTGTACCACTCAGACTGGCAACATCATCTACCTTTAAAGCATAGTTATTTAGCGTTACTGTGGTGTTAGAAGCGTTACCTGTTGCAGTGACACCATCCGCAGAGAAGGAAAGTGTTGAACTTCCGGTTAGGGATACAAGTCCACTGCTGACTTCATAAGTATAGCCTTGACCAGAAATAGCAGAGAGATTGAAAGTTCCATTAGAAATAGTTAGTCCCGTGTTGTCATTGGTATCAAGTGTGTTTGCACCGTGACCAATGAAAGCTGATGTATTAGTTGCAGCGAAGTTTAACTGTTCGTTCTGTGCATTATAAACAAGAGTGCTGCCACTCAAGCGAGTAATATTGCCAACGCCAAGTTGGAAGTTGGTCAGGTTAACTTTTGTACCGTCTTGAGTACCAGTAGCTGTAATATTATCCGCAGATAAGGTCAGTTCAGCAAAGTTATTTAGTGCAGCTTCCCCTGATAAAGAATATGTGTAGGTAAAATCTGCGTTGAGACTTAAATTTAATGTGGCATTCGTAAAGTTGAAACCCTTGTCATCACTGCTATCTGCTGTGCTAAGTCCTGTACCAATAGACGAACTGAGATTAGTTCCAGTTAACTTCAGTAAGTTAGAGCTGTTGGAAGCAATTGTAACTGTGCCATTGAGTACGGAATTGCTATCTAGTTTTAGTTGAATTGAACCTAAATCAGGGAGTGTATTGGAACGCCAAGCATTGTAGAGTTCCTGAATTGTTGTAAGTGTAAACAGCACCTGGTGATAGTCACTTGTTAAGGTGGTAGCTTCAATAGAACCAGTCGTATATTCTAGCTCCCAATCCCCACCAAGATGCGATGCTCCAGTCAAATCATCTGAAGCAGCAACATCGGCTCCTGTTAACCGACTTAATTGAGTGACAAACTTTTTCCCATCATTCCCAGCAGCAACATCACATCCGTAGACTAAAATATCAGCCGTATCAGTCAGAGCATCTCCCCATCCCCGAATTTGCTTGGCGTACTGCTTTAAATTCTTGCTATTTAACGATGTTGTACCAAGTTGTAGCTTTGCTTCATCACCATGAGAAACGATATGAATAGTACCAATATTCTGCCGTTCTCTTAATATCTGACTAATCTGCTCTACCCCATCCTGGTTGTCATTAAGATAAACCACCTCTGCCAAAGGATTTACCCTTGACAAAATTTGCTGAGAGTTCTCTACTCCTGCATCAATAAAAACAAGTTCACGGGCTGGTGTGTGTGTAGTTCTCCCCGAATTTGTCAGGACATCTCCAATCTGGAGTTGACCAACAATTAGTCCATTGATGTTCTGAGAAAAGATTTCGGTACTAAAATTATCTGAGTGAAAATTCGTATTTTTTAACAGAGGAGCAGATATTCCCTTAACCCAATTTGTTGGCTCCAGTCTCGATAAATTCAAAGCTTCGGGGAATTCTAGAGAAATGATTCCACCAGGAATACGAGAGGTGGTAGATGTTTCAAAGGGATCTTGAAATGCCAGAGGATTAGGCAGAATTGGGTGGTTCTGGTTTTCAAAGATAGAATGCTCGTTATTATTCATTGCAACATCTCAATATTTCTATGTTTAAAGCTTCTGCAATTTGGTTAAACTTCAAATTGAGCAATGCATCTCATTTGGAAAATGTACCCCTAACTAAAACTGAAATTGTGAATACTTGAAAGGGAATTGGTCTTTGGTGATTTTTTTTAGCCAGTGACTTATATGAATTTGCAATTTGTAGTTAGTAAAATCATATTTACTCCGGTTATTTAGTGTTTAAGTTTTCTGTCTAATTTTAGATAATTGGTATATGTTATCTAACTAAGTAGTATCCTTTAAAGTCTAAAACACAGAGTAGTGATAAACTTTTTTGGAAATATTTATTATTTAAGACTATGTTTCAAGCTCATAGAATGAAAATAAAAAGTCTTGGAATGCAGTCTTTTATAAACATATAGATTTGCCTCTAAGTGTAATCACTCCTAGAGGCAAATACAGTATCCACTGGAACCTTTACTAACTTGGATAGACACCCAGGTTAATTTTTTTAGGACTTTGTGTCTTCTAGTTAGTAAAATTAACAGTTAATATCAAGCACGACTAAATAAAGCTAGTTCTTCTGTCTGAGAAGGAACTATTCCAAGTTTAGTTTCATGCTCATTATCTGTTTTATATGCTTGTTCAACAGATATATCTGTCGATTCTTCTTCAGGAACGTCCACATTGAGAACAGTAGTAGGTGCGTTTGTCAGAAACTGAACTCCAGAAGCAACTTCACGATATGGACGATTGAGAAGGTAGTTCAACAATGCGTCACGTTGTTGCTCAGTGATGAGATATACTTTTTGTTTAACTTTTGTCATAGATTTCTACCTGTTGAACCTAATCAATTGAACTGGGTGGAGAGGTATAATCAAAATACCCTTTCTTCTGTGCAAAGTATTTCACACATACAAAGATGTTGTAATCAGTAAAATAACGTAGGTTTTAAAGGAGCACACACAAACAAAAGCCTTAGCAAAGCTCGCCTACGGCTTTAATGGTGGAAAGCTGAGTTTTGCGGAAGAAAATGGCAAACGATAGTTAGATCGCCTGGGACTATTGCTCAAAGTGGTTGTGAGTGAGTGCTTGCAGCGTATGCTTTGATGGAAGGAACTGCTGGAGGAATGGCCAGAGTTGAATGGCGCTAATAAAAGCTCTAAACTATGGAGAATAAGGGTTATAGCTTTTAATGCCATTGAGCAGTAATTAGATGCGTCAGGCGATCGCGGTTTGATGTGTAACTGTAACCATAAGTTTACCGGAGTAATATCTGAAAAGTAGATTATTACGTTTAGTAGCTAAGTAGAAAAAGTTGATCCCAGACTTTTCGGCTTCAAGTGCTTCTTGCTTGATCATTTGGATATAAAATTTTCTGTCAACACCACCAATAACCAAACCATAAATAAAGTTTTCAATCCAACCCTAGTTTCATCCTGACAAAGATAATAAATGCGCTTTCCTTGTACTAGATGTTTTTCTAGCTGATTGATGATGATACCGAGTTTTTTTTAACTCAGATACTAACTTTTCATCCTGCTTATTGCTTTGAGGACGTGGTACTTTTAGTTTTACCCAAACATCGATATTGAACCAACGCATAAACCGTTGCATATTCAATATCTTGCCCATGTTCTTGTTTCAACCATTTGTCCACTTTTGAGCCACCACAACATAATAAGTTTTTCTTTCTGGCTTCCCAAGTTGACTATTTACAAACGTTTTTTTAGTTCCTCTTGACTATCTGCAATTTCAATCTTAAATGGACGGCTCATAGGGATTGAAAGTTATCAATTTTGTTTCTCTCTATGTATATGTAGCTTCATATTAAATTGGTATAAGACAATCAGGAAACAGTTAAAAAAACATCCCATTCTTGTGGGACGCTGCGCGTTCATGTAAGCGTCCCGCAGGGTACGTAGGGGTGCAAGACCTTGCACCCCTACAAATATACAAATAATTTGGGATAATTTATTTTTTACAACTCTCTAAGGATAATCTTCTTACTCATGTCGAAAGCCTTTGTTACTGAGTTTGAGGTTGTTTACTGTTGCTGATTGCCATGTCTACGTCGGGCTACGCCTACGCACTAAGGTTGACACGATAAGTAGCGATCGCATCTCCAGAAAACTTGCTACATCTACAATACTTCCTATATTTGCTTGTATGCTTTAGCCCAAAGTTTGGTCTGAATCAAGTTCCCACTGATGTTTGAGCAATTCTTGGTAAGTCGTTTCCCGAATTATCATCTGCTTATAAAGCATGAGCAAAAACTCTTGAGCTTGTTCACGGGACATCTGCTGCACTTGGTCTGCAAAAGTTCTAAGGCTAAATTCTTGTTCTAAAGATAATGTAATAGGTTGATTCATCACAGGCTAATCGCCCAACTAGGCGAAAACTAAAAGGTCAATGTTGGCAATATCGAGAAGAAGCGTTCATACCTAGCTGCTGTAGTAACTTATCGAGGTATTAGGCCTCTACTTAGCAGTGCTACACCAAAATATGATCTTCTGTTAATAATTATAACAAAATATTTACAAAGCTGAGATAATGGTCGATTAATGCTCTGATATGTTTTGCTCATTGATACCTCAGATATGGTGGTGACGTTCATCAGTCCGCCCCAACCAAATGTGATACCAATTCACGAAAATCCTGATACATATAGATTTATCGTAGGGGCATGGCAAAGACAAGCCCTTACCAGCGTATTTGTATCAAATTTGGGATAACTTATTTTTTGCAAGCCCCTAAAGTTGCTTAGTTTGGGGTTTTTGAAAGCATTTTTGACATCTGCTTGCGGCAGGCGATCGCCTAATTTGGCATCTTACCTGATAAATTCCTTAGTAAAGTACTCGTATTTTCCACAAAATTGCTGTATTCTATTTGTCCTGTCCAATTTTTAAGCACCAACTGCATCGCAATTTTTCAGCATCAGAGCGATACTTTCTCTTTTTTACCCAATTCCTTTTGACACCTTTTATGGATATGAAACTCATTAAAAAATCTCAAAACCTTACTCTGAGACAGATGAAATAAATCGAAGCAGCGGAAGATGAACTTCTTCAAGCTGAGAATGCTGAGAGTGTTGATTTTCCACCTACTGTCGTTGAGGAACTACCAATAATCATTTCAGACTCAAGAGAACCTGACTATATTCCATTCGTTGATAATCCTCAAGTACACTCTGTTGGCAACTCTGGCTGGCAGATTTCAGATATTTGGAGAGATATTAGGGTAGATGATTTTTGTGGGTGATAGGCAGTTGGCTTCGTGAATTTGAATTTGGGAACCAATGGTTCCCATTTGATCTTTTATAGTCGAAGCTGCGCGAATGGCACTGTCAAGAAAAGCGATCGCCCAACTTAAGGCTGCTGCTTAAAACCAGCAATTGTTTACGATCCCCAAATTTAGCATTAGCCTTTGAAAATGATGTCGTACAGTGACAGCAGAATCTCTACCACAATCAAAATCACCACATACCACTCTACTCGCTGACTACTGCTATGCTGCATGAACTCCAGCACCGTTTGTGCAGTTTGGGAAATTAGCTCTAGTTTACGTTCTAGGGCATTGTGACGCTCACGAATTTCGTATTCATCCTCCAAGCGCAGATACAAGTTTTCTAGCTGTGGGGATTCCCAAAGCAACTCTGGCTTATCGATAATTTCTACTCGACCCACAATCTTGTGTTGAACTAATAGGGTAGTCCCAAGTTGGCGCAGTAATTCCCGGCTCTGGCGTCTACTTCTATTTGCACGCTGGAGACTAGCTGCAAACGGTTCAATTTGATCAAATACAGTCGCTAGGCTGGTTTCATAATGAGACAGTACAACACTCTTGGCGAGAATATCAGCCACTATCTGCAAGCGTTCTACACTAAATTCATGCAGTAAAATTTTTCCTTCTTTAACTCGCTCACTCTCGACAAAATTGAGATGAATTTCCACCTCTTCTGTTTCCGGGTCGGTAAAAGAGTCACTAACCTGAGAGGATAGTTTGGTCAAGAAGTCTACTTTTTCTACAGGCTCAACGTTAAACAGGACAACTGCACCATACGCCAGCAGCACTGCACAGCCGTGTTCACCTACTGTAACGATTACTGGCATAGTTGCCAAGCAAACGTAATTCTCTAATGTCTGTAACTTAATGTTCTTACCAAGGAATAGGGCTTGCGCTCTAAATCTATCTATGTGATTAAAAAGGAGTTTTTGCATTGTCGCTCTAGAGCTATGTTCTGCCTGCTGAACTGCGGAAGTAGCGATCGCAACTGATGCCTGTTCTTGGAACTCACTACAACCTCAGCTTACCAATAAATCTACCCAGCACTACTACTAGTAGTCTGCTAATTCAAAAATGCTGAGTGAGGACTGGGGAAAGGGGAAAGGAGAAAGGGTAAGGGATTTAAACCCTTTCCCCCTTTCCCCTTACCCTTTACCCCGCCAAGTAGGGACTTCCAAATCAAAAAATATCCAATTGCTGTGGTAGCAGTTCTTGAGCGAGGTAGCAGAAAAAGAACAATTTGCAATCTAATATTTTGCTTTGCCTCCCCAGTCCCCACTACCCTTAAAGGCTCAACTACGGCAATATTAACCTTGCCACCATATCAACAAGTAGAAACGCCATATATCCTTTGATACTAGATAGATAGCTATCTATGGTATAGAAATGTATAGAATCTTGTAAAGATATAAAATATAGTTGTTAAATGCACACATTTCTAGCTTCTTCCTCAATGCAGCTGTCTGTACCACCAAATCACTTTCAGCCTATGAAGATTGTCGCACTGGGGGACAGCTTAATTTATGGATTCGGCGATCCTGAAAAAGGAGGCTGGATCGAGCAGCTACGGCGGTGGTGGATGTTGCCGGATAGTGCCGGTCATATTCTTTATAATTTAGGGGTAAGAGGCGATCGCACGCAACAAGTAGCACAAAGGCTAGAAGTTGAATTTCGCCACCGGGGTGAACTCCGAAATCGTGTTCCCGACTTGATTATTTTATCCGTAGGCGTGAATGACTCAGCCCGGTTAGCGCGTCCCGATGGCCGAAGTTACACAGATTTTAGCTTATTTGAAAAAGAAATTGCTTCTCTGCTAGATTTAGCACAGCAACTCTGCCCTGTGTTATTCGTAGGCATGGTGCCAGTAGATGAAGCCAAGATGCCATTTTTAGATTGTTTTTACTATAATCATGCCGACCAATACCGCTACAAAGAAGCAACTCGAATTGCTTGCACCAAAAGGCAGATTCCCTATTTAGATATTTTTGAGCAATGGATGGAACGCGGCGAGAATTGGCGGCTCAAACGCTTGAGTGAAGATGGTCTTCATCCCAACACACTAGGTTATCAAGCTTTGTTAGAGGATGTAATCAATTGGGATGCTATACCTTTCGTGGGTTTTGCCAAGGCAGCTTACCATTCTTAAGGACTCCTAACTCAGCACTGTTATGACACCAACTTTATTTGGTCGCTGGCAAACTCGATTATTATTACTTGCAACTGTCGGTATACTCGTATCTTTGCCTTTTGCAATGGGTTGGATTGGCCCTGGTGCTAGCTCGGTTTATTTCTGGATACTTAGTTATATTGCCATCTTTGGCTTAGGCTGGGATGTGCTTTATGACTATCTCCAGAAATACCGTTGGGATAGAGATTGGCCAGCAATTTATCAACTCTTAGCTGGTATATGGGAATTGGTGTTTGTGTTTTGTGGAGTCAAACTATTTGGCTTTTTACCAATACCTTTAGCAAAAGAGGAACTTTCCCCAGGAGCTTTTTTGTTGCACTATAGCATCGTGTGGCTAGCAGTTTTTATTACTTCCCAAAGCCTGATGCGGATTATCTTCCTCCGTTGGCGTTTTCGGGGTGGAGAATGGTTGTAATACTTTAATCCCTCAAAACTAACCGCTCTCTAATTGAGGCTCATCGAATACCAAAGTGCAATTTCCTGCGAGAGGAAATGTTCAAGCATACTGCGGAGTATGTTTTTGGCAATGCACCGACGGATACCCAAGCGATGTTGAAAGTCAGGGAATTACCCGACCCGCCGCTTTGACTTGCGATCAGTGCCAACGCGCTTCCAGAAACTTTCCTCGGAGTAGCGATCGCTAACTCTTCTAGACACACTATATCCATTATGTCAAGCAAGCCTGCGCTTTTATTAATCAGCAAATAGGCGAACTTGAACCAAAAACCCATACGCAATCGCAGAATTTTCGACAATCCTGATGAAGTCTACAGAAAAGATGGAATAACATTTGTGTGTGCTTCAACAAATTGTGTATGAAAGTTGAAAATGACGATATGGCAATCTCTAATATCCTCAAAGAACCACAGCTTTTGCGTCTGAGTCGCTTGTTTGGTGGACTGCGTGGCGATTTTACCGGAGGACTAACAGCAGCAGTGGTAGCATTGCCTTTGGCTTTAGCCTTTGCGGTGGCCAGTGGTGTGGAACCAAAGGCGGGACTTTACACCGCGATTGTGGCGGGAATTGTCGCGGCAATTTTTGGTGGTTCGTCAGTACAGATTACAGGGCCAACAGGTGCAATGGCTGTGGTTTTGGTGGGAATTGTCGCCAAGTACGGTCTTGAGAAAGTTTGGATTGCTGGGGTGATGGCTGGGATTATCCAGATTGCCTTGGGGGTTGCCAAACTTGGACAGTTAGTAAAGTTTATTCCCTATCCAGTGACGGCAGGTTTTACTAATGGTATTGCCGTGATTATTTTTTGTGGTCAGTTAAATAATTTCTTTGGTTTAAAATTACCACGTAGTGAACATTTTTTGCCGGGACTTTGGCAAAGTATAACTCATGTAGAAGCTCTAAACTGGGCAGCAGTTGCCTTAGCAGTTGTGGTAATTGCCACCAATCTTTTGTGGCCCAGGATTAATACAACAATACCAGGTTCTTTAGTGGGGCTGGTATTAGCAACAGCGATCGCTTCTTCTTTCCATCTAAATGTACCCACAATTGGCACTATTCCTCAATCTTTACCAATACCTCAAGGTATTCCCCACTGGAATGATTTTGGTTTAATTCGAGAACTAATTAATCCAGCTTTAGCTTTAGCTGCACTGGGGAGTATTGAATCGTTGCTATCGGCGGTTGTCGCTGATGGGATGACAGTCAGCGAGAAACATAATAGCGATCGCGAATTAATTGGTCAAGGCTTGGCTAATATGATTGTGCCATTTTTTGGGGGCATACCCGCCACAGGTGCGATCGCTCGAACTGCTGTGAATGTCCGTTCTGGCGGTAAAACCCGACTATCTGGAGTAATTCACGGCGTTGCCTTAGCCATAATCGTTTTAACTTTAGCACCCCTAGCAGCACAGATTCCTTTAGCAGCACTTGCTGGCATTCTGATGGTGGTTAGCCTGCGGATGATTGAATGGGAAGCCATTGGTTTATTGATGCGTGCTACCTACTCTGACTTTGCTGTGATGATTCTCACTTGGCTAGTGACAATCTTGTTTGATTTAGTTCTCGCCGTTGAAGTGGGATTGATTGCAGCTGGAGCCTTGTTCATCAAACGGATGAGCGATTTAAGCTTAGTTAAAATACCTGAAACCGAAGTATTTCCCCCTGGTACTCCTCTAGAATTAGGTAAAGAGATTGCCGTTTATCGGGTAGATGGCCCCGTATTTTTTGGCGCTGCTGAACGGTTTGCTACCTTCCTCCGCGATGAACCGGAAGTGAAGTATTTAATTCTGCGGTTGCGGTTTGTGCCAAATATGGACACAACTGGGTTAGTAGCTTTAGAAGATATTTATCATGACTTGGAACGGCACAATTGCCGCTTAATTCTCACAGGTTTACAATCCGAAGTCAAACAATTATTAGAACGAACAGGATTGTTAAAAACAATTGGCTTATCAAATTGTTTTGAAACAACCACAGAGGCAATTTGCTCTATCTCTCCTCAGATTGCATGTTCTCAACCTGTAGCGGCTGATTTGAAAACTAAAGAGTTGATGGAATTAAATGACTGATAATATTTTGCTTTTAGGGAGTTCCAGTTAAAAAAATATCCCGTCGTAGGGGCGCAAGGCATTGCGCCCCTACAAATCTATAAATAATTTGGGATAATTTATTTTTTGCAAGTCCGTTAAGAGAATGCTCGCTCTGGTGAAATTATTTAGACTGGCTTTAACTTTAAGCTGATAGCAATGTACGCTTACAGCTAGCTGTGTTAATCTACCCGTGTAGCTTATGCAAACAAGAATCGTTACAAGTGGTTTTCTGTTGGTATTTGAGATATTCTTGGCGGCTAGCGTTCAACATCAGTTAATATGACTAATTGCACTCTGGCTTCAGGTTTAAAATTTACAGTAATGTTTGATGCTTAACTTGTAATTATGCTAACCAGTGTTGACCGTTTATTATTTGTCCGGCGAGTCCCCATTTTTAAGGAATTGCGGGATGATTTTGTTGTGCGGCTCACTTCAGTAATGAACGAATTGTCATTTCCAGCTAATTACACCATCTTTCGGCAGGGAGAAGAAGGGCGATCGCTCTATATTGTGGTGTCAGGCCGAGTTAAAGTTCACATTGGGAATAAACAGCTAGCAGAGGTGGAACAGGGAAAATACTTTGGTGAGATGGCAGTATTTGATACTCAACCTCGTTCTGCTAGTGCAACAACTCTAGAACCTTGTGAATTTTTAGAACTGACGCAAGAGCAACTTTATGATGCGATCGAAGAAACTCCCGAAATTGCGGTGAATATCATTCGTGAGTTATCTAGGCTGATTCGCAGATTAAATGACGATATGAATGTAACCTCATTGCGAAGTTAAAAATCAATTCAATTTTCAACAATCGAGAGTAAATAAGACGAAAATAAATGTAGAAATCGGCTTTAGAACCGAGGATAGGCTCACGTCTACAATTCTCTAGCGATCGCCGAAACTCAATGACGCTTTGCTTATCCACACTAAAGCTTCTGAGAAACTTCATCTTTAGACAAATGAGGTACACCAGTAGGTTAGTACAGCATAAGTGAGGCAAATGAATGTTTACCAAAATTTCCCTTGGTATTGTTGCATTGCTGGCGATCGCACTTATAGTATTAGTCATCATCAGCGTCAGGAACGAACAGGAAGTTGATAGAATCTGGCGATCGCTAGAATCGTCACCAACAGGCGATCGTTTTAGTGAAGATATGATTGCCGACTTACCTCCTCCTGTGCAGCGCTACTTTTTGCATAGTATTGCACCATCAACACATCTTGCTACCTCTGTCAACTTGGAAATGAGTGGCAGTTTTCGGATGGCACAAGATAAACCGTGGATACCAATGCAAGCCAAACAAATTATCTCAGCGTCGAAAGGATTTGTTTGGAAACCAGTTATTGGTAGCGGTTGGTTTAAATTTATGGGGGCTGATTACTATGCAAACAAATCTGGTCGAATGCGCTTTTCTCTTTGGGGACTAATCCCGTTAGTAAATGCCCACAGTGTTGATATTAAGCTGTTCCACATCTAATTTGCATAAAATGTAAATTAAATAAACTCGTGGACTTACTGCTATGCCAGCCAAAGGATACTTAAGTAAATTACAGAAAGAGAATTTACAAAAA
>NZ_JACJSI010000549.1 GCF_014698065.1 Nostoc flagelliforme FACHB-838 | reverse complement strand
TTTCATAGTATCAATTCTTGGAATAATGCTGGTTTTAGTTTATTTAAAGATAACTTAATTGGTTATCAGTCTTCCTTCTTAGTAGTCTTCACTGTTACAACACTAATTATTTTTGGGGGAATTGGGTATCAAGTAATTTTAGAAATGTACTTTTGGTTGCGCGATCATATTTTAAAACAATCTATTAAAATGCAAATATTTTCTCTAGACTTTAAAGTTGCAACCAGCACAACTATTATATTATTGTTAATAGGATTTATTGCCTTTTTCTGTATAGAAAGCAGAAACCCGGAAACATTTGGTTCTTTAAATTTACGCGACCAAATATTAGTAGCTTGGTTCCAATCCGTTACTCCTAGAACTGCTGGTTTTAACACCATCGATATTGGCAAAATGACCACTGCTGGTCTATTTATTACGATTGCACTCATGTTTCTTGGTGCAAGTCCAGGTGGTACAGGAGGAGGCATGAAAACAACAACCTTGAGGGTCTTGACCAGTTGCACTAAAGCTATACTCCAGGGAAAAGAAGAAGTTTTATTGTACGATCGCAAGATAGCAATATCTTTAATTTTGAAAGCTGTGGGTGTATTAGTGGGTTCAGTAGCGGCCGTGATTTTAGCTACAATTTTAATAAGCCTTACAGATCCAACATTAGATTTTATTAAAATTTTGTTTGAAGTGGTATCAGCCTTTGCCACTGTAGGGCTTTCTACAGGCATTACAGCAAGTATTTCTATAACAGCAAAGCTCATCTTAATTGTGACAATGTACGTTGGACGAGTAGGTATTTTACTACTGATGTCTGCCGTACTAGGAGATCCCCGCCCCACTAGAATTCACTATCCTGAAGAAAATTTACTCGTGGGATAGTTAAGGAGAGGGAATAGGGAATAGTGGAGAAATACTAACCAATGCCCAAACTGATAAAATATACATGGTAAGGCAAAAAATAAAATTTTTAATTCAAGCGGTATAACCGTTTTTTGCCCTAAATACAGGGATTCATAATAAGGATAACAAGGGTGAATCTGTCATCATTAGGTTTTTTTCGCAGTTTACGTAAAGATAACCACCAATTTGCTGTAATTGGGTTAGGTCGTTTTGGTAGGTCTGTTTGTTCCACATTACACAATTTTGGCTATCAAGTGCTGGCAACAGATATTGATGAAAAACGAGTTTCAGAAGCATTAACTGAGGGAATCGTTGGTCATGCTTTGCAACTAGACTCTACAGAACCAGCCGCACTCAAAGAAGCTGGAATTTTTGAATTTGATACTGTAATTATAGCGATTGGCAACTATGTTCAAGAAAGTATTATAACTACCTTAAATGTAAAAGAAGCTGGTGTCCCCCATGTAGTTGCCAAAGCTTCTAGTGAAGTTCATCGTAAACTGTTACGGCGAGTAGGAGCAGATCATGTTGTTTTTCCTGAGTATGAAGCGGGTTGCGCCCTAGCGCGTACACTTACCAAACCAGCAATCCTAGATCGGTTTGATCTAGACCCAGATAACAGTATTGTAGAGTTGATTGTGCCTGATGAATTTCACGACAAAACAATCACTGAACTTCAACTTCGTAACCGCTACGGTTTAAATTTGCTAGCAGTGAGCCAGGATGGTAAATTTATAATTAATCCTAACCCCACGAAGCGTTTAGAGCGTGGTTCAGCAATGGTAGTTATTGGCTGCAACAAAGATATCAATCGTTTGCCGATTTAAAAAAGTTAGGAGTTAAGAGTTAAAAGTTATGCCGTGTGTAACTTTTACTCAAACCTAACCTCCAGTAGAAAATAGACTTATTGGATTATTGAACCTCACCCTAAATCCCTCTCTCAAGCTTGGGAGAGGGATTTTTAAATTCGCTCCCCTTCTCTCAATTTTGGGAGAAAGGGTTGGGGATGAGGGCAAATTTTGCATTTTTGCAAATCGCGTTAACTCTAGGTTTTTTATTGTCCGGCATTTGTTGAAGTGGATTGTGGTTCAACTGAGCCAGGGTTCACGGGTATTTCTGATTGATTTGGTGTCTGTAGCTCTGGTGTTTGCACTACATTATTTGTAGAATCTGAACTCTGAGAAGGAGTAGCTGTTTGACTAGCTTGAGGTTGCTGTTGCCCATTTTTCTGGGCAATTTGCTGCATTAGCTGCTCAGTGTTCTGGGCCTGTTCAATGTTGCCTTGCTCACGATACTCATTATGAGCGCGTTTTAAGACTCCACTGGCTTTGTTGATCTCGCCCTGATTATATAAAGTCACTCCCAAGTTATAGTAAGTTGAGGCATTTTTAGGATTTTGGCGAATAGCTTGCCGATAAACAGAAATAGCCTCAGAAGCTTGACCATGAATTGCTAGCAAATTTGCCATATTGTTGTAGGCTGCGGCATTTTTAGGATCTAGCTGTAAGGCTTGGCGATAAGTAGCGATCGCGGCCTCTATTTGACCTTGTTGTTGCAAGGCGATCGCTAGATTAAAATAAGCATTGGCATTGCTGCTATCTAGACTAATTGCTTTTTGGTATGCTGCGATCGCTTTCTCTAACTGTCCTTGTTCATACAACGCCAAACCCAGATTATACAGCGTTGCTACCCTCGTGGAATCTACCACCAAGCTCTGACGATAAGCCGTAATCGCTGCATCTTTTTCTCCTTGTCGGTGCAACACCAACCCTAAGTTATAATAAGCTTCGCTAAAATTGGGATTAATTTTAATTGCCTATGTATATTCTTGTAAAGCTATATACAGGCGATTTTGCTCCATAAAAATACTACCCAGATAATTTCGCGCTGCCCCAAGGTTAGAATCTCGCTCCAACGCTTGACGAAAAGCATATTCTCCACCCTGTAAGTCTTTGCGGTTATAGCGCGTCACTCCCTGCTGGAAAAAGCTAGCTGCTTCGAGATCCTGAGAAATTGCAGTTTCTGCCAGCAGCTTGCTAACTGGGAAATTAGTAATTGTCGGTGCAGCCAAGACCAAAAACGCAGAACAGCCACCGAGTGCCACCTAGCAAAATAAATTTGATCAGTGAGAAAATATCCCTCTTCTGTCACTTTCCGATATAAGCAAGTAGTTCAGGAGCTTAATCATCCAGAAGCATAACAGGGTTTAAATTGATTCATGGCAGCAATTAAATGATTGAATCCCAGGAATAAATGTGAATTAGGGAAAATACTTAACCAGGGATAAATCAACCAAAATAGTAAAAGTGGTTGGATAATGAGACGCAGATTATTTAAAG
>NZ_JACJSI010000548.1 GCF_014698065.1 Nostoc flagelliforme FACHB-838 | reverse complement strand
GCATTGTAAGAGTGATAGGATATCGAACATGGGCGAATTGTAGCGTTTGAGTTGTCGTTGTGGTAGACAATAACTCTACTACAGAGCGCCCTATCTCTTCACCCTCTTCTTTTAGCTAAGGTATTGGTTAATGGCTTACGCTTGTTAATCATTGATCTTAGTAACGCAAATAGCAAAACCGCTTAAACACTCTGCTAAAATCAGTCTACTGTCATGAAAGCAAACACTCTAAATGAAAGCTTCTCTTCAAGTAACCAATCTTTAGTGATGATTGCTGACAATCAGGCAAACCGCCAAGAACTATGCTTTTTGCTAGAACAATCAGGCTATCGAGTAGCTCAAGCTAAAAATGATGCAGAAGCAATAAATATTTTTGAACAATTGCGCCCAGAACTAATACTCCTTAATGCCATCTTGCCAGATATGTTGGGGTTTGAGTGTTGCGCTGCAAACTCCCCGCAATCTACCAGTTTTTAGGAGCAAAAAGCCTATCCTAAGATGCTCGAAGTCTTATGGTTGTACACTCGAGAGCGAATGAGAGCTTTATTACTGTTCTGAATCAATAATTCGTGGGAAAAAATAACCACTACCTCTTGCTGTGATAATGAATTCTGGGTCGTTGGGGTCGGATTCTACCTTTGTCCGCAACCGCGAGATATGCACATCTACCACACGAGTGTCTGTATGAAATCCTCCTACCAAACCCCACAACTCCTGCAAGATTTCTAACCTTGAAAAAACTTTTCCAGAATGACTCACTAACAACTCTAGTAAGCTAAATTCTATACCTGTTAGCCGAATCCGTTGCTCATTTTTATGGACAAGTCCTTCACTTGTATCGATTTTTAGGTCGCCGACATGAATTATCCCAGAGTTAGGAATAATATTGATATCAGTTTTGTAAGAGCGTCGTCTTAGTATAGAAGCAATTCGGGCTTCTAGTTCCTTGGGTGAGAAAGGTTTTGTCATATAGTCGTCTGCACCTAACTCTAGCCCAACAATCCGATCTGCTACATCTGCCAAAGCTGTGAGCATGATGATTGGCACATTTGATTCTCTTCGTAATTGTTGACAGACACCGTAGCCATCCAGCTTTGGCATCATCACATCCAGAACTATCAAATCAGGAGTCGAAAGACGAAAAGCTGATAAAGCTTCTTCACCATCACTAGCTGTAACTACACTGTAGCCAATTATTTCTAGACGTGTTTGCAAAATTCGGCGGATGCCGGCTTCGTCATCTACTACCAGGATTTTTCCTTTCTGTGCTGACAAGTTTCTCAATCCTCCCCAACGGCGAGAACTTTTAACCCTCTATTTTCAGGCTGAAGTAGTTCAAAAAAGATTTTTTTCCTAATTCGTAAATCTCTGACCAAGGAACTCGTATTTTCCATAAATTTGCTGTAACTTGTTAATTTCGTGTAATTATTAACATCCGACCAAGCCTCGTTAGGGCGGGTTTGCAGGTTTTGGTGTGGGGAAGAAATAGCCCCAACAACCTTACTTCATCAAGAGATTTTGGTCATAAATGATGCCCAAGCTGTAGAGCTGCTTGAACATATCCTATTAATGCATCTGGCTCAACGGGCTTTCGGATAATTCCAGCCACCTTGACATCAGCCTCTTTTCTAAAAAACGCCTCTTCGTTTGCCGTAATTAACAAAATACTTAGAATTTGTTGTAGAATCGGATTGTTTTGGATGCGCCGAGCGACTTCGTACCCATCCATGTCGGGCATCATCACATCTAGTAGAAGTAGATCAGGTATTTTTGATTCAAGGAAAGCTAGCGCTGCCGCTCCCGACTCCACAATTTCAACTTCATAACCCTCCATTTCTAAAAGAGTTTGGAAGAAAAAGCAGTTGTCTGCAACATCATCGCAGACAAGGATAAGCTTATTAGTACTGTCTTGTTTGACTCCTCTTTTAACTACCATATTGAAATAGGGAACATATCGGCTTGTAAGTCCTGTTATAGTTAAACCAACAACTTTTTTCGTCTGACTGTGGTGTTAGTTGCTTGCATAAGTTTTATATAAATATTTGCTAGCCAGCTTTTGAAAAGTGGCAGTGGCAGTTGAGTGCGCTATACCAACTGAGTTTCGTTCCTCTTGGAGAACCCAATCGTTGCTTGGAGTGAAGCGTTGAAGAAGGAAATCTCACTCTTTTGACGTTTTCATTTAAGTAAAATACACTTTTACGCCAGATATTGATTAATTCTTCAGCAAGGGACTGGTATTTCCCATAGATTTACAGTAGAGTGTTTACTCCGTGCAAATTATTAACACTTACCTTCCCCAACTTTACCCAGACAAATTTTTTGCCAATGCTTTTGAGGGAACAGCCAATGAATACTTCTAATCATATAGATACCAAGAAGGAAATCATCAAAAAATCCGACAAGCTTACCCTGAGACAGATGAAGTTAATCGAAGAAGCAGAAGACCAACTTCAAGAAGCTAATACTGGCGAATATACAGCCCCTGTGGTTGAGGAGAAACCAGTAGCAATTTCAGAGCCAAGAGTTCCTGACTACATTCCATTCCTTGATAATCCTCCAGTACAATCTGTGGGCAACTCTGGCTGGCAGGTTTCTGATGTCTGGCGGGATATCCGAGTGGATGATTTTTGTGGGTGATACCAGAGCAAAAATAAGTGCAAAACAATACATTACTCCTGTAGTATATGTACTGTTACAAACAAAAGTTGTCCCTTGGTAAAGAAGCCTACCAAATAATCAACGATAGCTTAAAGTTGAGTACGTAGACGCGTAAGGCCGCTTGTCGTAAACATTGCAATGGCATGAAGTTGTTCAATGGGTAAACGAAAGAGAAAACATCACAATAGATCCTTCCCTTGGATGCTAGAAGAAGAGAATCTGTTCATTGCTCCTACTGGTAATAAAATAGTTACAGATGCTGGATGGGAGAAAATTTCATTTGAAGAAGCCAGGAAACTGTTTAGTCCTGAAACTTTTCAAGAGTGGTACGAACTGTTCCTAGAAAATACAGATATCTCGGAAATACTTTCAGAATCTAATGTAGATATAGATTTAGACGATGAATCAGCAATAGATAACTTTTTACAAAGTAGCAACTGGACACCAAAACAAGTCAATTTAGTTGCAGGGTTAGCGCGTCTCAAACCCTATTGACAAGCGGACTTACCTGATCAGCAGTCAAGTTAGAAACAAAGTGCCACTATCCAGGCTAGGGTAAGATTTAATCCATCTAGCCCC
>NZ_JACJSI010000547.1 GCF_014698065.1 Nostoc flagelliforme FACHB-838 | reverse complement strand
AAGAGAAATGCAATCGCCTTACAACAGGATTTATGACAATTCAAATCATGGCATACGAAATATGATTAGCCCACTTTCTCTTGAACAAACTCAGTTGAAAGAGTCTCTTGACAAGATACTGTTGTCTCCAACCGACCCCAGCGCAGAGGTCATGGAAATCTCTGGATACAAACTCGTGTATGTCAATGGAGCTTGCCCCAGAAATTATCGAGTGTACAAAGCTGATTCCATGATTGGGGTGATATTTCAGCATATTACCCACTGGTTTAACGGAGTGGATTCTCTTGGATACGCCGAGCCAGTTGATGCAGTAGTGGGGTTGGATGAATTTTTGAAGGTGGCAGACAGATTAACAGCGACTACAGAACAACCACTCACAGAAGAAGAGTTACTCGATAAAGAATTTGATGCGTTAACGAGCGACGAATGGGAACGGTTAAAGAAATACGTTCCACAGGTAAAAGACTTAGTTGCAGCATAAAAAATAGGTGGGGAGGAAGTCCCACCTGTGTGGCTAGGAGTCAAACTAAATTCTATCAAAATAAAACAACGAAATGTGAGTGAATGTAGCAATGTTACCCATAGAAATCCTACAAGAATTTAACTCATGCTACGTGAAGATTCAGGCGATTGCCCAAGATGAAAACTGGCTCTTGTTGATTGCTGATAAAAAGATTGACCCAGAAGCAGCAACTCATTTGGGCGATACATTGCATTATTTGGGTGAGGTAATGGGGTGCGCGGAAGAAATTGTTGAAGTCAAGTTTAATCAGGAAGCAGAATAATGAAACTCTATGCAACAAGTATCCCTCAAGCTTTGTCAAGTTGGGCAACTGTTATATCGAACAATGCAGGTTTGATTGAGGTTGAAATCAATGATCAAGACCCTAGCTTTTATTCAATCATTGAGAAATTATTACTGAAATTGAGCCAGGAATTATCGGTGTAAAAGCTGGTGATCTATGTCAAAGACTCAGCATTTAAATGATTAATACTAACGAAGAGAATTGACAACCAAAATGAAATTCACCACTGTATCTGTTAGTTACTCTAGGAAATTTAATCTAGGCGACTACGAATCGCTAGAGCTAGGTTGCTCTTTATGGGCGCAAGTAGAAGATGGGGAAGACGCTGACGGGATAACCCAATTTCTCTATCAACAAGCTAAAACTTCGGTAAAACAAGCGGCAATGCCTGTACTAAAAGCCTCAGAGTTTCAGATTACTAAGGCTAAATCTAGCAAAAAAGTGTCTGGTGATGTCAATGAAAGCGATTGGTAAAATGAGAGGAGCTAGACAATGCAAGAACTAATCAAAGCTCTAATTAAAGCAAAGGCAGAGTTTAACCCCATTCAAAAAGACGGTACTAATCCTCACTATAAGCGTAAATATGCAACTTTAGATGCTGTATTGGATGCTGTCACTCCTGCACTTGGTAAACATGGATTAGTAATAATTCAAACCACGGAAATCTTTGAAAGTAAAACCGTACTACGGACTCATATTTTTCACGAATCTGGAGAGAGTATCACCAGCAGTTATCCTTTACCTGAGATTGCTGACTCTCAAAAGTTTGGTGCAGCATTAACTTATGCACGACGATATGCTGTTTGTGCAATTTTATCTGTGACTGCTGATGAAGATAATGATGCTGAAGGTGCAACTACTCCTCAAAAGCCTGAACAACCACAAAATAACATTAGACCCCGCAAAGACAATCAACAGTATAGAGTTCAGCCACCAAAACAAGCTGTAACTGCACCATCAATCAACCCAAAAGATTTGCGAGTCAAAGAAGTTCGCACACTTTTAAATTATCCGTTGGATTTGGTGAAAGAATGGCTGCATTCTCGAAATGTGACGAGTCCAAGTGAGCTTGATTCTGTTCAAATTGATGAACTAGTGAAAACCATGTGTTTGGCTTGGGCTGGGAATAAGTTTGGACACCCGAATCAGACTGCTAACTCTTATCAGAAACACGTAATTGATGCTGTATTGCGAGGTGTTTCTGAGATGGAAGCAATTCAGGCATGGATGGAAGGAGCGCTTGCACAATTGCCAGAACTGAATTGAATAACACCAATAGGAAAAATATCATGCCGCGAAAATCCACTCATCCTACTCCTACTGACAATTCCTCACTATGCATACAATACCTGCGTCGTTGTGGGGGTAGCGCTCGATTGTGTCATATTAACTTCAGTTTGTCAGTGATTCAAACCTTGATCAATCAAAGAAAGGTAAAGATTAGCAATACTGGTGCAGGTTTTTTTATTGAATTGGAGGATTCCAAATGACTAATCACAAACAAGTTGTTTACCAATCTCAATTAGACCACAAGAGTAAATTGTCTCTTCGCCGCCGTACTAGGAGAAGATTTAACCCCAGGATTTTCATTGATCGCACCATAGAAACAATTGCAATTGTCTCTCTACTTTTGACTGGCTTTTCAGGAGTAGGGGCAATGGCTTGTTGGGGAATGGAGATTATTGAGACGAATGCTAATCCCAACATCATCATCTCCGGGTGGCAGCAGCAGAAGAGTATTTGCTTGGGTGCAATGTTGGTCAGTTTTTCCGCATTCTTAGGGACTTCTTTAGTCGGAGTAAGCTTCAGCATTCAACGAGATAAATTTTAGGGGATAAACAACGATGGAAATCAAATTAACCACAGCAGAAATTCGGACTATTTTACAAGGTTGTCAATATACGTTGCGGCTTGTGGGGAGTAGTAAGGATTATCGCAAGCTTCAGTCGTCCGAGTGCTTTTCTACCTCGAATGGTGTGGTGTTAAACGATGCTTTTAATATTTTGGGAGAAATAGTGAACGCAATTGATGATGTACAGCAGGAAACTCAGCAGTAAACAGAAAGAATTTAAAATTAGAGGAGAAAAAAATGACAATAACTCTAGATAATCGCTCTCGAAACAAAGAATCGTCTCTGACGCAAGCATTACGGCAGATACAACAGCTGAACTCCAAAATTGCTGTGTTGGAGCAGCAGCATCAAGATTATGTGCAGGAGCAACAGAATTTGATTGCTGCGATTGCCGAAATCTGTGTTTCTCCAATGCAGGAAATACAGGCGCTGCGGATTCTGATTTATCGGGGAGAGACAGCCTGTCGGCAGTACCTGCGTTCAGTGGTGGTCAAACAGAGGAAAAATTCATAGAGATCAAGCACTCATTGATTCTGGTTCTGTACGTGATATTTCCAAAACTCGCTGTAACCAATATGAAATTTGAGCAGATGCAGATTG
>NZ_JACJSI010000546.1 GCF_014698065.1 Nostoc flagelliforme FACHB-838 | reverse complement strand
ATNTTTAATTATTTCTCTTCACACCGTAGATTAATTTAGTTTTGTTTTCTTAATTATCGCGATTTTTTGCTTTTTTCTTGGCTGTAATCTATTTATACTTCAAATTGAAGTGCGGAATGTGGGTTTTAAGCAAGTGACCTCCATGAGTCCGTTGCAATATCAAAAGCAATTAAGACTATTGGAAGCCCGTCGCCTGATGCTGTCCGAAAACTCCGATGCAGCCAAGGCAGCCTATCAAGTAGGGTACGAAAGTCCATCTCAGTTTAGCCGTGAATATTCGCGCCTATTTGGTGCACCGCCGATGCGGGATATCGAGCGTTTACTCTCAATCGGCTCAGTGAGTTGAACTCAAATCGAGGGCTTAAATTCAACGAAGAAAGTTTAGTTATTCAAGCTTCAATCTCAGGTCAAGGTTTTGCTTTGTGCAGCAAGGTTCATGTCTCTGATGATGTGGCATTAGGGATTTTAGTGCAACCCCTTAATGTGTCGCTAGATGGTTTTACTTACTCGACTGTGTATTTAGAGAACCACCCAAAAGAAACGCTGATTCTCAAGTTTTTAGATTGGTTAGTCGAAGCGGCTAGTAGTTTCTCTCAACTTAGAGCTTTGGAATAGGGCAGCGACAAGCAACGGAACCATAAAATGGAACAAGAGACGCTTTTTGAAAACTACTACTCCCTCATTTACGTATATACATGGCGAAAAGTAGATGTGAAAACTATGAGATTTCTAGTGCTGCCTACCAGGTGGGCTACGAAAGTGCCTCACAGTTTAGCCGTGAATATTCCCGTCTGTTTGTGCGCCTCCGATGGGGGATATTAAACGTTCGCGAGTAGCTCAAGCAATCTAACAATCCTTAAATTATCAATAAAACTAATTCCTGATTGGCGATTGACGTTGAATTTAAGGCGATCACCAGGCAATTTGTGGTTTGGTAATGCCAGCTTATTTAACTAACTTGCAGAACATCAATCAGCGCCGCTAATGCTGGCGGTGTCTGGCGGCGGTTGGGATGGTAAAGGTAGTAGCCGGGAAAAATTGGACACCATTGTGTTAAGACCTGGAGCAGCCGACCTTCAGCAACAAGGTCAGTAATTTGGTCTTCAAAGAGATAGGCAATGCCTTGTCCCGCCAAAGCAACAGCGAGAAGCAAATCGCCGTCATTGAAGATGAGAGAGCCGTCAACCTTAACCTGAAATGGTCGCCCATCTTCTTCAAACTCCCAAGAATAAAGACCGCCAGAAGTTGCGAATCGATAGTTGATGCAGTTATGTCCGGCAAGGTCTTGGGGTGTACTGGGAATGGAACGGTCAGCAAAATAGGCTGGCGACCCAACAACAGTTGTTTGAATATCTGCTCCAACCTTTACTGCAACCATATCTTTAGCAACCTTCTCACCAAATCGGATACCAGCGTCATAACAGCTCTCAATAATGTCCGTTAAACCCTCATCTACCGTAATCTCGACGCGGATATCTGGATGTGCATCAAGAAAGCCAGGTAGCGCAGGACACAGTACAGAGGTTGCTGCGTGCTTAAAAGTGGTAATGCGTACCGTCCCCGCAGGCTTATCGCGCATTTCACTCAAGGCGGTCAGTTCGGCATTGATGTCTTCAAAGGCAGGTCGCAAGGTTTTCAACAGTCGTTCTCCAGCTTCAGTTGTCCTTACCTTTCGGGTTGTTCGCGCCAGCAATCGCAAGCCAAGGCGGTCTTCTAGCACTTTCATAGCGTGGCTTAAGGCAGAGGGGGACATTCCCAGTTTTGACGCGGCGCGCGTAAAGCTCATCTCGTCGGCAACTACCACGAAAGCGGCTAAGTCGTTCAGTTCGTCACGCTTCATTACTGCATATATTTCACAAGTGTATGCAGATTATACCATCTAGTAAATTAATTGTATCCGATCTATCCTTGGTTTATGACTTACGAAGCGGAAGAAAAGTACATGGCGAGCAACGTTTCTTTGAGACAACATCAGTCAGTGAGTCTGTCCTATGGACTTGCTGCGCTCAACCAGGGCGATCGCCTCGTGCCGTGGGCATTCGAGCGACGGGAATTGCGATCGGATGACATTGCCGTGAAGATTCAATTCTGTGGGGTCTGCCACAGCGATTTGCACGCGATTCGCGGGTCGGGTTCCTTTCCTTTAGTTCCAGGTCATGAATTTGTCGGCGAAGTGACGGCGATCGGCGCGGAGGTCACAAAATTCTGCGTTGGGGATGCCGTCGCGGTCGGCAATATTGTCGATTCCTGCGGTAAGTGTCCACCGTGCCTCAATCATGAGGAATCGTATTGCCGCGAATTTCCAACAACTACCTATGGCGGTGTCGATCGCATCGACAGCAGCATCACACGCGGCGGCTACTCGAACGATTATGTCGTCAAGACGGATTTTGCCTATCACCTGCCCGCTGGACTCGATCCGGCTAGCGTTGCACCGCTGATGTGTGCGGGCATTACCACCTGGTCGCCCTTGCGCCACTGGAATATTGGAACTGGAAAGACGATCGGCATTGTCGGAATCGGTGGTCTGGGTCACATTGCGATCAAATTTGCCCACGCGCTCGGTGCTTATGTCGTTGTATTTACCACTTCCGAGCAAAAACTCGCCGATGCCTTAGCGCTAGGAGCAGATGAGGCTATCTTATCGACAGATGCCGACAAGATGGCGGCGCAGAAATATCGCTTTGATTTCATTCTCGATACTGTCTCAGCCCGACACTCGCTCGATCCGTACCTGCTGGCGCTCACGCTGGATGGGACGTTTTGCTGTTTAGGTATTCCCGATCGGATGGACTTTACCCCGGTGCTGCTAACAATGGGGCGGCGGCGGTTGACCAGTTCCGGATCGGGCGGGACGGTTGAAACACAGGAAATGCTGGACTTCTGTAGCAAGCATAATATCTCTGCCGATGTTGAAGTTATCGCGGCGGTGGATATCAATGCTGGGTTTAAACGGCTGGAGCAGGGAGAGGTGCGCTATCGCCTGGTGATCGACATGGCAACACTAGAAGCGCCAGCCGAGAACGCTGCTTGATCGAGCGGCGAAAGCTGTCGCGCTCGTCAAGCAGCGTTCAGAAGCAAATCAATCAAGTTCGCGACAAGAACAACATTACGACAGGAATTTTTATGCGACGTTGGATTTTAAAAGCTGGAGCGACTAACCCTATTTTGTCACTCTGGCAATAGTATAATAGAGTACAAATGCTAGAACCAAGACACAGAGTATGGTACAGCCCCGTCCAGCCGCACCAACAGTCAAATTCGTGGACGAATA
>NZ_JACJSI010000545.1 GCF_014698065.1 Nostoc flagelliforme FACHB-838 | reverse complement strand
CGATACTACAAGCACCTTATATTAGAGGACGCAAATCATCTTAAGTCCAGAGGATTGGTTCGCGATTAGCTATCGCGAACCAATCCCCTTTTCCACATCCCGTGAAAAGTCAGATACATTTTCGGCTTCTTTATCCGCTAATTCTTTTTGTGATTGTTTTATGCGTTGCTCCATTTTCTCCACCAGTTCTTTGATACAGAAAGAGAGTTTTTTCCCAATCGGAGCTAGGGATTTCAATCTCGTAAACGAGGCAAACTACATTCATGCATCTTAATTTATCATCTATGTGTACCTCAGAATCTTGGTAATACTTTTAATCCTGTGAACCACTACATTATCTCTGCCATTTGACCGCATTTCTTTAGAGATGATAATTCGATTGTTTATATCCTTTTAGTGTCGCGCAAGAAAGAGGTAAGGCGGATGACCCAATTAAATACTTTGCTGCAAAAGAAAATTAAGATTTAGGGGTTGTCAAAGTGCTACGAAAACCAGTCTCCAAGCTGGATTTGTCTCCTTTTCCTGCACCCTATTGACAAATGTGCAATCACTCTAATCTCTTACGAGTGGCTATGGGGGGAGTTTTAGCGGCGATTGATACACCAGCCACTCCACTCAAACCTCGCGCAAAGTCACCGTGTTGGAAATCAGGAAAACCCCGTACCCGTAAAAACCGATATCCTAATGTAAAAAAAAAAAGAGCAGCAAAGCCACGCAAAGAACCAAGTATTGCCGTTTAACATCAAAGCTCGTTCATACTTTTAACAAGTCTATTATTAACTCAGCCTTGCTAAGTCCTTTTTTATGGTTTAGTTTAAACTCCAGTAGTTACTGGTGGTATTTCTGATTCAGCTAAAGCATAGGGCTGATCAAAAAGAGAAAATACCGTCATAAATGCCAGAAACACAGCAGTTTAAAGCCAAGAAGTTGCTTTTTCGACTTTGCTTTTTTCATTGGTTTACTTTGCTTGGATTTGTTTTGTTTAATATTAATTCTACTTTAATGCTAATTAATCTTCAGAATAAAATGCTATTATTTTGCATAACATAAATAAAGATAATGATTAGTTGTAGGTTAGTCATGCAAACTATAAATTACGATCAACATTAGTTTGAAAATAAATTATATATTATATTATTTAAAATAATGGCCACTTTTATCAACTTCTAGCCTGTCTCGATTTACCCAACGATTAACGAACTCATTTTTATTTTTCTGCACTTTGACTTGCACCTGCTTAGAGCCTAATTTGACTACTTCACCAAGAATCCTCTGGATGTTCTCAGAGTCAGCACGAGCTTTATAAAGCCAGATAACTTTTTGCCCTACGAAATAGTTAGAATTTGCGCTTGAGTGTGATGTTACATCTGCCCAAGAGGGAGTAGGAATTGCTAAGTTAATTAAAAGTATTAAAGTCATTAAAGCTATTTTGAGAACTTTCATGTGTTTAATTTAAGCTTCTATCTACGACGAATAACTTATTTAAAAAGCATTGCTAAATTAGGGACAAGTTGATAAGTTCCACTTTTAACCATGATTGATAATCCCAAGTATATTAATACAAAGGGAAAAACTTTCCGACCATAGCGAGTCATAACAGAAGCCATGATAGGATTCCGCGTTAGGTTGTAAGAGACAAAGCACCACATTCCAATTGCTAAATAACAAACACATAAAATAACTGCGAGGCTAGGAAAATTACTGCTAGCAAATAATGGAACATAGATACCGATATTATTTCCGCCATTGGCAATTGTAACAGCAGAAACACGATAGGTTTGACGATCTTTGAGTGTTGCTAATAATGATTTTTTATGTTGTTTTGATTTGGCTGAATTAGTAAAGTTAACTAAGACAGCTTGTAAAGTCTCTCCTTCCTCTTGTCGGCTTATTAGATGGCTGATACCAATTATGATTGGGATAATTCCTAGCAATCCAATCCATGCTTCTGGAAGAACTAAACCACCAAAAAAACCAGGAAGGCTAGCCGTTACTAATGTAGTAAATCCTACAAATTCACCAATAATAATATGCTTGGGACGAAAGCTATGATTTACCTTACCAAAGAAAGCTGTTAAGTATAAATTATCATCAAATGTCGTTGCAAAAGCCACAGATATTGCAATAAATAATGTACCAATTAGCCAAGCCATATTTTTCTCCGTAACGATTTAGCAAAATTATTTTAGAAGATGGAAGATGGTTGAAGTGATCACAATTAATTACAGATGTAATTTTGTCCTTCAACAGGTAAGCTTAGTAGCTTATGAACTTAATATTATGGGCTGGTTCGGATAAGAGCAAATACTCTTTTTTGTTGAAATGATAAAATGAAGTTATTGAATAAAATAGTTTTACTCTATAGCTACTTATCAATAAGAGCAAACAGTCTTTTTTATTAGATCCATAGACTGAATTTATGAATATGCCGATATAACTGCAACCACGTAATTCACAAAATTGAGAGATATCTACAGTTTTCCGCAAATTTTACCGTATAATCTTTCAGGGGGTTCAAAATTACGCCACGCAAGTTATCAAAATTGTGAAGATTGCTAATTTTGAATTTTGTTGGCGTAGCCTGCTAGAAGCACCACTTTGAATTCGGAGCGAAGCGACGTAACGCTGGAACAGTTGCAAATTTTTTTAGCCGTTGCAGAAATGCTGCACTTTACCCGCGCAGCTGAAGCGCTTTATATTACCCAACCAGCAGTGAGTGCTGCTATCCAAACCTTGGAGACAGAATAGGGTACGAAGTTATTTCATCGTATTGGTCGTCGTCATATTGAAATTACAGATGCTGGTAAATTATTGCAGTGTAAAGCACAGAAAATTCTGGCTCATGTAGAGTTAACAGAACGTGGTTTAAAGAAATTAAATAATCTGCAACGGGGAGAGTTGAAGTTAGAGCTAATTTGTAAACTAAAGTAAAGTCTTTGTCTGGCAAGGGTTTCACGAATTTGAGCAAATTAAGGGTTTATTCTGTGAAAGTCATATCCAGTAATGAATTGGGTATCCTTAAGATTTTCTTTACGAATTAGCTCTTAGGAGCAAGTCTGATGGTGGGGAATTATTAGCTACCCGAAAAAATTAGTCAATTCAAGCACTTATATCCTGGTATTTTTATTGACTGTAAGCTAGGAAATGCTGAAGAGATTTGTGAAGGGACTATTAAAGAGACATCTCCAAAAATAATCAAACCCTTTGTGTAGCTAGGTTATAGGGTATAAATGCAATTATAGTAAATTAGCTAGTATCTACGACAAAATAAGACCTTGAGATATTTGCTG
>NZ_JACJSI010000544.1 GCF_014698065.1 Nostoc flagelliforme FACHB-838 | reverse complement strand
CAGGCATCTCAACAGCGAATTGAGGAACTTGAACGATTGAATCATCTTAAAGATGATTTCGTAAGTACAGTTTCACATGAGTTACGCGCACCCATGACTAACATCAGAATGGCTATTGAGATGTTAGAAGCTATTTTGAAACAATCACAGACACTTGAAGCTAAACACATTACTGCTACTCGTTATCTACGAATTTTACGAGATGAGTGCCAACGAGAAATGAATCTGATTAGAATACCTTCTGAATAACGAACCTGACCGACTGTAGAGAATGTGGAGCCTGCAATGAAAGTAAAGGCTTGGCGGCCCGCTAAAAAGGGGTTAGCGTCAATGTTAGATAGATCAATTAAGTCTCCTGCAAAGATACCATTTCCAACGAAGTCAGTGATAGCATCCCGGAATAAACTAGGTTGATTCTCAGAAACTGAGTTGAAATCGAAAGTATCGTTACCTAGTCCTCCAGTCAGAGAATCAGTCCCACTACTGCCAGTCAAGATATCGTTACCACTACCACCGTTAATCGTATCACCGCCCGGTCCGCCGCTAATTGTGTCGTTACCGCCATTACCGTTCAGAACATTACTAACAATGGAGCCAATGATCGTCTCACTGCCCTGGCTACCTTCGACGTTCTCAAAGTTACTTATAGTTTCAGTATTACCGCTGCTGACGGAGGTTAAGCCTCACCTCATCATTTCTTAATGAGGAAAAATGAACAGACAGATGAACCAGACCTGATTTAAGCAGGTCTTTGCGTAAGTCCTACCAGTTTTATAATCCAATACACTTGGGTTAAGAATTTTTGGTATTGATTTTAGACCTGTAGAGACGCATTAGCGTAGCGGGGCGAAGCCCAGTACAATTTCGCGTCTTTACCAAGGATTTCGGGCTTAACTGAACGGTATTGATTTTTGAAGCAACTCCCTAATGAGAGTGGATTTGGGGGTAATGTGTGGGTTCGCAGATAAGATGAAAGTCTGACAACGAATTTATAAGGGTTTCAGGTAACGATATTCGCGCATAAAGTGAAATCGATTGTGGTGTCTGGGTTTGAGCCAAATAGTCAATTCGCACATAAATTGAAATTTTCCGACTTTAATTTGAGGACAGCCCGAATGCTTTTAAAAGCGGACTTTTGAGGTGCGATGGAATTACGCCTCACCCCAGGCGATCGCTCCGTGCCATAGGTAGTCAAGCAGCTTGACTATAGAACGCTTAGGAATTTAGGTATAAATTATAATTAAAATTGAAGAAAATACCCTGACTTTTTATGATGAGATGCAAAAGATGCAAAATTTCACTTTATGCGCGAATTGGCTAGCTAGCTCAAAGCCTTGCTTCACAATCGATTTCACTTTATGTGCGAATTGCATGGGCTGAAACCCGTATAATTTCGTTGTTCAAATTTCATCTTATCTGCGAATCCATACGTCTCCTCCAACCTTTGATGTACCGGGAAGTTTCTCAAACAGCCTCATGACATCTGTATCAGAGCGAGGTAAATCCCCAGTTCTCAGACTAGCCTAAGCGAACAAATTTCTATTGAGATAGTGTTCCGTAGTTTGTATTTCTTTAACTGTGCTTGCTTGCAGATCCCACAGTTAGAACTTATACCTTGGCTTGTCGAGAATCATCGCTTAATGGGACTGGTTAAAGCTGTTCGCAAACGACATAGGGATAATGCCAAAAGGTCACTTGACATTTGCGAACCAGCGTTAACTTGACACCAATGGCAAGATGCCCACCCCACAAGAGTTATATAAATTTTAGATACAGTGCTTCCGGCTATTATGCGATATAGTTTTCTCCTTGCCCCTCTCCTATCATCGCTTTCAGCTTTTAGGATGTACCTCATAGCTACCGGAGCCCTCTTCTGTCACTTTCCGAGTATTCTTAATAAAAGGATTAAAATAAAAAACTCTGGAAGGTAAGCAGGGCAATGGATGTAGAATTACAAATCCTGAAACGTTTGGCAAGAGACGCCCACCCAACAGTTGCGATCGTAGATGAATATTGTGCAGAGTACAAAGACCTATTTCAAGAAGTAAGAAATTATGAATGTTTCAAATATTTGCACTTGGGCATAATATCACCGATAAAAAGAAAATCATTACCAGAAATAACAAAAGTCGTAAGTATAAATTCAGCACAGTCGTTACACCATTTTCTAGCAAATTCAGATTGGTCAGTAAATAAATTAAAAAACCGAAGATTAAATAAACTCAAGAAAGCATTAAATGGAAATGCAATTACAGTAATAATAGATGAAACAGGAGATAGAAAAAAAGGTAAAAAGACTGATTATGTAGCTAGACAATATTTAGGGAGTGTAGGAAAAATAGATAATGGAATAGTTTCAGTCAATGTTTATGGAGTTTATGCTAATATAAGTTCTCCATTAATTATCAAAGTATTTAAACCAAAAGGTACATTAAAGGAGTCAGATAAATATAAAACTAAAATAGAGTTAGCATCAGAGATAATTACAGAACTAATGGAATCAGGGTTCAATATTGAACTAGTTCTGGCTGATAGTTTATATGGTGAAAGTAGCCAATTTATTAGAAAAGTTGCTGAATATAACTTAGGTTATGTGGTGTCAATTAGAAGTAATTATGGAGTCTGGCTACCAGCACGACAAAGCGTTAGGGCAAATAAGTGGTGTAAGTTTGAGAGAACATTTAGCAACCAAAAATCAGAGACAAGATACATTATGGAAATAAGTTATGGTAAAAAAAGAGCCATAAATTACTGGGAAATAACTACTGATCCAGAAACCATGCCGGAAAATTCTACCTCCCAGGGCAAACGCATCTAAATTACTCTTGATCACAACGAAGGTTAAGAACCAACGAAAAAATCAGGATTTCGAGCTTGATTATTTTTTAAGCCCCAAAGCGATCGCCTAAAACTTTCGCAATAAGCAAAACTTAATGACATTGATTTTAAATCTATTCTCAATAAAGTATGCTTATTGACATGATGCGGCCGCCCTGTTCTACCTCCTTCGTGATGACGAATCTGCAAGGTAATTTCAAGAAAATTTTAGGTGACTTATATGGATTAAGAACCTGGGTAGAATATGGGTTTCGACAGTGTAGACAGGAACTAGGCTGGACAGATTACCGTTTTACAAATTTCCAACGTATTGAGAGGTGGTGGGAGATTATTTTTTGTGTTTATACCAATTTAATGTGAAGCTGCATAGAAAAGAGCTTCTAAGATAAAGTTATAAGAAGAGACAGAAATTACTTCCTCAAATGTAAGTTGGTCGAAGATTTCTTGGATGCGC
>NZ_JACJSI010000543.1 GCF_014698065.1 Nostoc flagelliforme FACHB-838 | reverse complement strand
CATTTTTTTTGAACACAATCGAGTACTTCAAACGATGTTGCCTCTGGTTTTAAACTTTTTCTTGCCAAGTTTTTGCACCATTATTTCGCTACAAGGTCAAGATTACAGGATTTTTACTCTTCTCTAGTAAGTTTTGCCACGCTAGGCCTTTTCTCACTTGTCAGACTAAAGATTTCTTAAACCTCTGTATTTGTTGCGGGTAGGAGAATTTTCTGTTGATAGTCGCCTACTTGAAGTGCAGTGTTACTTGCTGTACTTTGTGTCATGATTATATTTATTCGAGACTAAACTCGTTGGCGATTGCAATTCTTTTGGTGTGCAATCGCCTTTCTCACTTCCAGAACTAAGCCGCTACTGTCGCTCTGACTCCCAACGACGCAATCACAATTTCAGCACTAGCAGCTACACGATTGACTCCATACTGTCTTGGTCTTACGTACCAACCCTCTTCATCCCAACCACCGAAGCCAACTAACTTGCCCTGGCAATAGACTTTCGTACTAAATACTAGATAGTCAATCTCACCGTGATACAAACCAAAAACAGTGCAAGCTTCTTTCAACTCAGACTCCAAGCGCTGATTCCTTTCTCGTGGGGTTTCTGGTAGCGTTGCTTTGACCTCTGCAACTCTTGTAGCAAACCAGTTTCTGTCAAAAGCTAGCCTTCCGCCTTCTACAAACTGCACCCATACCGTAATCCCACCTTCGATCCAGATGGTGCGAACTGATTCGGGTTGGACTTCGATAATCTCGCCAATGATACGACGGTCACGAGATGTCAGGGGGTCTTGGGTTGGGGCTACAGCTTCGGTTTGGGATTCGAGGTGGGTGTACAGTTCTGCTTGGGCGAGGGCTTGCTCATCAACAGAAGAACTAGGAATTGCTTGCTGTGTATGTGTTGTATACGTCATAATGAAAATCTCCGTAATAGGGGAAAAGGCGATCGCTGAGTTTTGCAGACAGTAGCGGTCGTCTTTGTTATGTGTGCAAACGACGTTGTGGTTTAGCACAACGCTCTCAAACTTGATTTGGCGTAGCCATATATTTGCGGCTCAAAGCCAGTGGCACTTGAGCGATACCAATACAGGAGATACAGCGTATCAGGCGACGTGTACTACTTCAAACGCTTCAACTGTCGTCCGTCGTCCTGCTGGTAATTTTTTATTAAGAACTCTCGCAACCCTTATCTACCTTTAGCAGCTTTGACTATCCACTACTTCTGTTACCTGGGGGTATTGTTCTGTTTTTTTCAAGGTTCAGTAAGGGCAACTTTTAGCGTTTGGGATGTTGGCAGTCCGCTTTTTTCTAGCCTTATGTACTAATAATACTGTCATTCAGTGGAGGTGTTAACTAATGGCAGCTATCGTCTAATGAGACTTAACTATCAAAATAGAAGTGGTTAATTAGTATCTCTTATCATTGAATGATAGTACCGTTCAGTGGTAGTAACATGGAGGACAGGAGTAGTAGGTAATGCCGATGATTAATGTTTTAAAGGATTTTTTGGCAACCAAAGGAGTAGAAACTGCTTATCAATTTCACAAAAAGACGGGATTACCTCAAGCAACGGCTTATCGCCTTTACAACAAACGGAATGTCTATCCTGATCAAAAAACTCAAGAAATTGTTTGTAGAGTCTTTGATGTTCAGCCTGGGGAATTTTTGCGATATGAACCCGATGATATTGGAAACGAATGTAGCCAATCCGATAAAAAGCCAACTCGTAGAACAAAAAGCTCCACAACAGAAGCACTTTTTGCTGCCGATGAACCCTCTAATTTAGTTAGGAAAGTAGCTTAAAGCGATCGCCGCCGTCCAAGCTATGCGATCGCCTGCTCAATCCGTTGATCACAAAGTGAGCTAATTATAATGCTGACATATTTTTGGAAAAATCTTCCAAATCAGCTGCTGGGTTCACTTTGGTTAAATTGCAACACTCCAATTTTCAAGCATTTACCATAGTGGGCAAGAGATATGCTGACACTAGATAGAGAACAAACAACAGCACTTGATTACAGTGTTGTCAACACCAGCATTCAGGAAACCTTCACCGCCATCGATAGGTTCGAGTGGCAAGCGGTAGATGAAATCCTACAGATGAGGGAACAGCAGCTTTACCTGCAAGCTGGCTATAAAAACTTTGAAGAATACTGCCAGCGTGAATTATACGCCTGGGGTGGATACCGACGAATCAACCAACTGCTAGGAGCCAAAAAGGTCATAGACGCAGTTGGCGAGTTGGGCGGACACATCAAAAACGAGCGTCAGGCTCGTCCGTTACTTCGCTTGGTTAAGGAACCAGAAAAACTTAAAGCTGCTGTATCCCTGGCTCTGAAAGATAACCCTGACCTAAGTGTTTCAGACTTTGCGGCTGCTGCAAATATTGTGGTTCCTCAACTTCCACGCAAAAAGCATATTGTTCAGGAACCAATGGTTCCCAAAATTGAAGAACCAGTGGTTCCTCAAAAAGCTATTGTCACAGTTTCACAACAGTCACACCCAAGGTATGGAGAAGAGGGAACCATTGAGGCAGACGCACCGAATCGCTGGCAGCAGATCGTCACTTTTGCTGATGGCGAGAGGTTGTTGATCAACAATGCTGATTTAGATGCCGCCAGTGTCTCATTTCCCAGAGAGCGCACTTACCCCGCAAAATATACGGAAGCGATCGCCCAAATCAAAGAGCAGCACCAGCAGGAACTAGAGCGCCTAGAGCAAGAACTGAGGATTGCCTTGCAAACAGAGGCCACAGCTAGAGCCGAAGAACAAGTACAAGAACAACTCTTATCCTTGCAACGACTGTTCAAGCAGCAGAAAGAGCAAAACATCCAGTTGCAGCAACGGCTGGATGAAATGGAGGGGTTGAGAAAGCTGGAGATTGAAAATCAACAACTTCAGCAGCGCATTCAGGAATTGGAAAACGCGGTTCAACAGCGCCCTTCGCAACAATGGGGGAATACCATGACCCAGCAAGCGACCAAAGCTTTAAACAAGCAAGTTAAACAAGCTCTGGAGAAAAGGATTGATCTGCGATCGCTAGCTCAGGAACCCCCAAAAGAAAATGCCCAAGAATGCTTACGACTCATGGGTATGGCGTTGAAGAATCTTGCCAGCGCAATGAACAACACCCAGGCGCTTGAAGCTGCTGCGATAATTCTGGGGAGTGAACGTGCGGGCTTTTGTACCATTGATTATGCAAGTGCTCAAATTACTCCAGATGGTACTTTACCTAATAACTCTAGCGTCACAAGAGAGGGCAACACCTTTAACATTACTGGAGGAACTCAAGCTGGTGG
>NZ_JACJSI010000542.1 GCF_014698065.1 Nostoc flagelliforme FACHB-838 | reverse complement strand
TTGGACAGTAAGGTATTAATTCCTCTCATCGTTCAATCAGGAGCCAACGTACAGTACAGTTCCTAATTCAAACAAATCCCCTTGTCAATAGGGTTTGAGATGCGCTAACCCTGAGATATCTCGCAAGATTGGTATCCATTCGTGAAATGTATCATTAGCTTCCGTTTTGGAAACACCAAACAACATTCCTAATACTTGGAATGTTGGCATCTGTCTTAGATAAAATAGACATAAACATACTTGTTCTTCGGTTGATAACTTTTCGGGACGACCACCACCAGCCGCATTAATTCTAATTTTATGGCTCTCTTGTTTAGCTTTGATATCTCGGTGTCGTTTTAAGGCACAATTTAGCAGTGATTGCAATTGTTCGTAACTAATCCCTAAAATCTGTTTTGTTCGTAGTGGATACTTTTGTATATAATCAAAAACCATAACTAATTGTGGAAAATGGTAGAGGCTCAACTTAACGTTTTACCATTTTTCTTTCCCTAAGTTAATATTTCGGACAAGTCTAATAAATACATCTGTATTGGTTAAGGCGCTACTTTCTCCCGAAACAACTTCCTAGCAGAAAACGCAGGAACTCTAGTAGCTGGAATGGTCATTGGCTCATTGGTTTTCGGATTACGCCCTTCGCGTTCTGAGCGATCGCGTCGCTCAAATGACCCAAACCCTACCAGCGTTATCTTCTCTCCATTTGCTACAGCTTCAATAACTACTGACAAAAAAGCACTAATGATTTCATCAGCTTGCTTCTTTGTGATGTTATACCAATTTTGTATGAAGTTGCATAGAATCAAAAGGCTAGAAACTATGCTTGGCAATCATTCCAGCTTTCTGTAGTTTCATGCAGCTTCATAACCCTGTTTTGTCACTCTGGCGGTAGTATAATAGCGTACAAACGCTAGAACCAAGATACAGAGTATGGTACAGCCTCGTCCAGCCGCACCAACAGTCAAATTCGTGGACGAATATTGTCAATGGTATAAAAGCCTATTTCCAGATGTTAGGAGCTTCGAGGCCTTTAAGTACCTTCATGTAGGGTGTATTTCTGAACTAAAACGGAAAACCCTACCAGAAATAGCAAAAATTGTAGGATTGGATAACCAGCAAGGGTTGCATCATTTTTTAACTACATCACCGTGGGATATAGAGAAGTTAAGAGCTTTGCGACTAGAGCTAATCTTACAAGTTCTAAAAGGTAAACCAATCATTCTGATTATTGATGAGACAGGAGATAAAAAGAAAGGGAATAAAACAGATTATGTGAAACGGCAGTATATAGGAAACTTGGGAAAAGTAGAGAATGGAATTGTAGCAGTGACAGCGTATGGCGTGTTCTGCGGGATGACTTTTCCTTTACTATTTGAAGTATATAAGCCTCGTGAAAGGTTAAAGCCAGGGGATAAATACCGCACCAAGCCTGAAATAGCGGCAATGCTGATGAGAAAGCTAGAATCAATGGGTTTTAACTTTAACTTAGTACTGGCAGATAGTTTATATGGTGAAAGTGGTAAGAACTTCATAGCTGTATTAGATGAACTCAAGAAAAATTATATAGTAGCAATTCGCTCAAACCATTCTGTAAACCTACTTCCAAGACAACACACTCAATATTTGAAGTGGCATAAGTTTAAACGAGTATTTTCTGATCTGAGTAGTGAAAATAGGTTTATCAGAGAAATAATTCATGGTAAACGTAGCGAAAATAGGTACTGGCAGATTACCACAGATCGAGAGAAATTACCTGGTAACACTACTTGGTATGTGATGAGTAGATACCCAGACCTTACACCAAGAGATGTGGGAAACTTTTATGGCTTAAGAACTTGGGTTGAGTATGGGTTGAAGCAAAGCAAGAATGAATTAGGTTGGTCAGATTATCGGCTAACTCACTACCCGGATATTGAACGCTGGTGGGAGATTGTTTGTAGCAGCTATTTAATGGTTAGCCTACACTCTGAACAAATCCAGTCTTCTGTGCCAAAATCTCCATCAAAATTAGCTTCGCATCCCTGGTGGAATGATGAAAAAGGCTGGAAGAATATTCTTAACAATCTCCGTTTAATAATTCAACCTTTTACCTTATTCAACCTTTTACCTTATTCAACTTAATATATCCCTGATTAACAGTTTTTCCTATTCCCCAATTGTCTTTGGGCTTTTCTAAACTTCAATCTATTATTTATAACCTCACCAGTTCAATTTTTATATCTCTGACTCACCCTGATTTCTACTTTTCCTCTGCCTAGAGTGACAAAACAGGGATAATAATTTGGTATTAGCCTTCGCTGCTACAGCATCCACTAATTCCCCTTTGTTCATAAATCACCCTGAAGTATTGCCAGTATTGGAAATTTACTTTACCATTAGTATCTTTTATGAGGATAGGGGGAGAACGACTCACAATCAAGCAGCATACGAAAATTAACAATGCACGGCTACTCCTGTGGCAACTTTGAATTCAGGGATAAACCCAGTTGAGTTCTAGGAGAGCTTGACTGATTCTGTAATCACCTTTTAAGAGGAACTTGTGTGAAGCTATAAGAAAGTGAAGAATCAAACTTTCTTCTACTAATCAGTTCTAACTTACATAATTGTAAATATGCCTTCAATTTCCTACAACCGCACCGATAGCCAGCAACGACAAAGCATTACCATTGAAGGTTATGTTGTTCGCCCCGGATTACACATTCTCACTTACGAACAACTCAAGTTGCTACGGGAGCAAACACAGCATCATTCTCAGCTTGAACATTTAGTCAGCCAAGGCGTGATTAAGTTGACTGGTTAATAGTAGCTAGCAACAAAAATCCTAACTCGCTACGCCTAATTCCTTATCTGCTAGCTGTTGTTGCTCCCTTACAACACCCAGTTCCTCAATAAAAGTGTCAATTGCCTTGGCTGCTGATTGCTTGCCTGTTTTCAGTTTCCCAAGGACTTTTTCGCGTATTGCTGAATAATCTGGTAAGAGTTGCTGCTCAACAGAAACAGCCTCTTGTGTTTGTAAAGCAACTCCACCATTACGCTCATCTATTAAACCCTTAATCTGAGCGATCGCATCTGCCATCTCCTGCCTAATTACCTGTCTTATCTCTTCCCCATCGGGTGTAGACGCAGAAGAAGCATTTACTTCCTGTTTAACTATTTCCTTAATCTCATCACCATTAGATAACGCCAGCTCAGCTTTTGTCTGACCCAGGATTCCCAGGAGCAATCTTGTCGCTGTATGATTTAATGACTCATTCTCCGAAATCTGCATTGCCGATAAAGCTTTGATTTCTGCATCAGTTAGC
>NZ_JACJSI010000541.1 GCF_014698065.1 Nostoc flagelliforme FACHB-838 | reverse complement strand
TCATACTTCTTCAGATTTTGAGCATCAAAATATTGACGGTGCAGACTTAATGCCCCACCAAGTTAGATACTCTAATTTATGTGTTTAAAAAATCACTCGTATGGGCAACAGATCAGTTAGCCTTGCCAGAATCGCAATTCATCTCGGAAATACCTATCAGTCTTTTTCGATTGCTCCTTCCAACAATCCCAAGCCACCACCAACTCTTCGCCTAAATCCTCTACCACTTCGCCCCTTTCAACATACAAAGTGCGGTAGGGGTCAGCATGGGCAACTATAGAACCGAGTCCGATTGTGTCCGGTTGAGAGGATGCGTTCTGGAGTGCAGTAATTAGTTCTGTTTCTTGGATAGAAAGTTCAGCCCAGTAATCCGACTTAATTACCTCATACTCTTGCGCCACTGCCCAAAATTCCTGCCACGTACACCCAGGTTTTGCAAGTACCTGCCGAATATCACTAACCGCTTGGGGCAACATTGACAATTGTTCGGCACGGTAGGCGATCGCAGATGGTGTTGGTTCACTCCCCAGAATTATCGCCGCAGCTTCGAGCGCTTGGGTGTTGTTCATTGCACTGGCGAGATTCTTCAACGCCATACCTACCCATGAGTCGTAAGCATTCTTGGGCATTCTCCTTGGGTGGTTCTTGGGCTAGCGATCGCAAATCAATAGTTTTCTCTAACGCCTGTTTTACCTGCTTGTTCAACGCTTTAGTCGCTTGCTGGGTCATGGTATTTCCCCACTGTTGAGAAGGGCGTTGTTCAACAGCGTTTTCTAATTCCTGAATGCGCTGCTGGAGTTGTTGATTTTCAGTCTCCAATTTCCGTAACCCCTCCATCTCAGTGAGCCGTTGCAGTAAATGGATATTTTCTTCTTTTTGTTGTTTGAAGAGTTGTTGCAGAGATTGGATTTGCTCTTGTACTTGTTCTTCTGCTCTGGCCAATACTTGTGCTTGTAGCCCAATTCTCAATTCCTGCTCTAGACGCTCTAACTCTTGCTGGTGTTGCTCTTTGATTTGGGCGATCGCCTCAGAATACTCTGCGGGGTAATTGCGTTCTCTGAGAAAGGGAACGCTGGGGGCATCCAAATCAGTATTGTTGATAAGCAGCCTCTCACCATCAGCAAAGGTAACAATCTGTTGCCAACGATTTGGTGCGTCTGCCTCAATGGTTCCCTCTTCTCCATATCTTGGATGGGACTGTTGTGAGACTGTGACTTTAGCAGATTCAGGAACCACTGGTTCTTGAATTTCGGGAACCATTGGTTCCTGAATAGATTGCTTTTTGCGTGGAAGTTGAGGAACCACTTTTTGGGCGGCAGCAGCAAAATCTGATTCACCAGGGGATGGGTTATCTTTCAGAGCAAGCGTTACAGCAGCAAAAAGTTTTTCTGGTTCCTTGACTAAGCGAAGTAACGGACGGGCTTGACGCTCGTTTTTGATGTGTCCGCCCAACTCGCCAACCGCGTCTATGACCTTTTTGGCTCCTAGCAGTTGGTTGATTCGTCGGTATCCGCCCCAGGCGTATAATTCACGCTGGCAATATTCTTCAAAGTTTTTATAGCCAGCTTGCAGGTAAAGCTGCTGTTCCCTCATCAGAAGAATTTCATCTACCGCTTGCCACTCGAACCTATCGATTGCAGTGAAGGTTTCCTGAATGCTGCTGTTGAGGTTGCTGTAGTCCAGCGTCGTTGTTTGTTCGGGTTCTAGTGTCAGCATTTTTCTTGCCCACTATGGTAAATGCTTAAAAATTGAGGTGTTGCAGTTTAACCAAAGTGAAGCTTGCAGCTGATTTGGGGGGTTTTTCCAAAAATGTGTCAGCATTATAATTAGCTCACTTTGTGATCAACGGATTGAGCAGGCGATCGCAATGCTTGCCGGCGGCGATCGCTTTTACTAAGCAGCAGACAAAGAGGACTGAGTTTGAGTATCTGTTGAGCGGGGATTTTTCTTCTGGTTCAGTGAGCTGCGTCCGCTATCACCAGGAACCTCAACAGAAGTAGGTGTCCCTGAATCTTTGGTGTAACTAATTAAATCTGTGGGAGTAATTTCTCCTTGCAAGTCTTGAGCTAGGTAATTTAGGGCATTGCATAATCTGTTTAAAGATTCACCATCTAGCCGTGGCATAGTCTTGGCTTTTCGCAAGTTAGCTATAGAGTTGTGGCTAACTCCCATTGTTTTAGCAAGGTCGCCAGCCCTAATGTCATACCTTGCCATAAGTTCTTTTAATCTCCATCTAATCAAGGTTTGGTTCACAAAATCAACTCCTTAAGCTTACTTCTATCTAGTATATACTACAAATTTCAAAGCTAAAGCTGATATTTATCATATCTAAACTTATAAATATCAGCTTAAACCTATTGACAACTGAAAAATCTCAGGGTAGACTTGTAATTACAACAAAAGCAAACTGCCTGCACCCGGATGCAACAAAGGGTTTGCACTATCTGAACTTTGACAGCAATCCAGAGTGACCGCTTGATGAGTGACCGAGGCACTGGCACAACCAGAGAAGGTGAGGGGTACACAGTCGGGAAATGGATATTGCACTGAATAAGAAATTACCAGCAGGACGACGGACGGCAGATGAAGCGTTTGAAGTCGTACACGTTACCTGATACGCTGTATCTCCTGTTTCGGTAATACTCAAGTGCCACTGGCTTTGAGTCACAAATATATGGCTACGCCAAATCTTTTTGAGAGCGTTGTGCTAAACCACAACGTTCTTTGCACACATAACAAAGGCGATCGCTTTGCCTGGAAAACTTCGCGATCGCCTTTTCCCCTATCACGGAGATCAATATTATGACCTACATAACACATACACAGCAAGCAATTCCTAGTTCTTCTCGTGACAAGCAAGCCACAGCCCAAGCTGAACTCGACACCCACCTCGAATCCCAAGTCGAAGCTGTAGCCCCAACCCAAGACCCTCTCACCAGCAGAGATCGCCGCATCATTGGCGAGATTATCGAAGTGCAACCCGAATCAATTCGTACTATCTGGATAGAAGGCGGAATCACAGTATGGGTGCAGTTAGTCGGTGGAGGACGGCTACCCTTCGACCGCAACTGGTTCGCTACAAGAGTTGCAGACGTAAAAGCGACTCTACCAGAAACCCCACGGGAAAGGAATCAGCGCTTGGAGTCCGAGTTGAAAGAAGCTTGCACTGTTTTTGGTTTGTATCACGGTGAGATTGACTATCTAGTATTTAGTACGAAAGTCTATCGCCAGGGCAAGTTAGTTGGCTTCGTTGGTTGGGATGAAGAGGGTTGGTACGCAAGACCCAGACAGTACGGACTC
>NZ_JACJSI010000540.1 GCF_014698065.1 Nostoc flagelliforme FACHB-838 | reverse complement strand
AGAAAGCGATGCTTCGCTGTTCAGACCCCCAGTCTCGCCAAGACAATAAACACAAGGATGTAGCTTACTTTAATACAGCTTCATGTTGGTGGAGTCCAAAATTCGGTGAATTGAAATTAGCAAGGTAATCTTTATAATAAGCCTTAAACTAAACCGACTCAAAAGGATGAAATCTGAAAAAATTGGATCTGGGTGAGCTAAATTCCTGTCATAAATATGGCTAAAACTAAAAACTCAGAAATGTTTCCAAAAAAGCGACTAACCCTTCTCCCAATGCACTATATGTGCTGGAGGTGTTTTTAATTGACAGTAAATTTTAGAAACAGTGATCGCTTCTGTTGGTATTGTGCAGTTATATAACTACGTTGCAACAGGAGCGATCGCATAAGCATTAATAGGGGAGAATCAAACAAGATGCACCCTCAAGCATTCAGATAGATATTTGACTTTTGCAAAGTTAGACAAAGTTTAAGCTTCACATCTATATAGCCAATGCAAGTAGTAGCTTGATTAGCAAGCAAAAGCGCTCATACTCTAACGAGAGAGCTATGAGCGCTGTGAATCAGAAAAACCCACTATTATGAGGATTATCTATCAACTAAATAGACCGAAGTAAATATTAAGATAACAATCATTAAGTAAATAAACTGCTGGGAAAGTTACAAATGTTGTGTAATTAATGTTACTTGTATGATTTATTGTCACAAACGGCTACCAAATTCTCAGATGGGGAGACTGAAGGCGCTTTACAAAGGCATGTTCCAAAAATTTCTTTTAGTTTTATCATCAGTATAGGGTTATGAAGTAGACTAACCTGATCTACCAGTGCTTGGGATGGGGGCTAATTAACGACTACTTTCTGGTCGCTTTGAATATCGCTATATCTCCTCAACCCCAGCTAAAGTGTTGGGGTTTTTATTTTTGTTGTCAGCTATTGCCTATTGCATTTCACCTAGTCTCATAAGCAATCGTAGCTTCACTTCTCCTCTTTTGAAATATTTGTCATAGAAGGATGCCAAGTTAAAAACTTTAATGCCTTACGTAAATAGTTTACGAGATGGAACAATCGGTAGATAATAACCATGCTGTCTAATAGGCGGCAATAACAAAAGCGTATTTGCATCTCAGTATTATGATTGTCGCTTTTACTAATCAAAAAGGAGGTGTCGGCAAATCAACAGCTGCTGTTCATATGGCCTATTGGTTTAGCCAACGCCAAAAAACGCTGATGGTTGATGCCGACGCTCAACAAAGCAGTTCAGTTTGGGCTAAATCTTTAGGGCTAGATTGTCAGGTAATTCAAGATCCAGAAGATTTGTTTGAAATGATTCCTCAGATAGCAAGTAGCTATTCTGCTTTAGTCATTGATGGACCTGGCTCTCTTTCTGAAGTTACTAAAGCGATATTGGCTCGTTGTGACCTTGCTTTAGTCCCTTGCCAGCCTTCTGGTTTAGATTTACACAGTAGTCAGAAAATATTGCGTTTTATCAAACACGCAACTGAGTTAAGGTCAGGTTATCCTAAAGCAGCTTTATTTTTAAGTCGAGCTACTAAAGGAACGGTTTTAGAACGAGAAGCAAGAGAAGTACTTAAAGCAACAGGAACACAGGTCATGAAAGCTGCTATTTATCAAAAACAATGTATCGCAGATGCTCCTGGACAAGGATATACGGTATTTCAAATGTCAGGAAAAGCAGCATTGGAAGCCGCAGCAGATTATGAGTCTTTGTTTGTCGAAGCTTTGGAGGTGCTAAATGTCCACTAAGAGGCGAAACCTTAAGGATTTTGTATTTGAAACCTCGGAAACAGCAGGTGAATCACAGCAGCCAGCATCAATGTTGGCACTATCCTCTATTGTTCTTCCTTCCAAGCAGCCACGACGCTATTTTGATCCAGCAAAAATGGATCAACTGATTCAATCGGTAAAAGAATATGGCATTTTAGAGAATCTACTGATTCGTCCCATACCTGATCAGGATGGGCAATATGAATTGGTAGCTGGAGAAAGACGTTATAGAGCAGCCCAAGCATCTGGGTTATTGGAAGTTCCTGTTACTATCCGGGATTTAACTGATTCAGAGGCTATTTCTATTGCTTTAGTGGAAAATCTTCAGCGAGAAGATTTAAATCCAGTTGAAGAAACAGAAGCAGTTTTGCAGTTATTGGCATTACGTTTACAATGCGCTCAAGCCGAGGTAGTTTCACTACTTTACCGGATGCAAAATGATGTATCTCGCCTGACTGATAACGTTATCAGTCAACCTGAAGGTGAATCTATTAAGGCAGTGTTTACTGAATTAGGGCTGATGGGATGGGAATCTTTTGTTAGTAACCGTCTTCCTCTATTGAAGCTCCCAGAAGATATTTTAGATGCACTTCGCTCTGGAAAAATTGAGTACACTAAATCACGAATGATTGCACGAGTTAAAAACGAACAGCTTCGGAAAACTTTGCTTGCAGAAGCAATTGGTTCTGGACTGTCTTTAAATCAAATCAAAGAACGAGTTAGTAGCTTTAACAATGCAGAACCTCAACAGGAGGAGTCTGAATCTGCTCCCGTTAAACAACGCATTACATCTATATTAAGCCAAGTTCAAAAAACTAAGGTCTGGTCAAATCCAAAAAAACAAAAACAGTTAGATAAATTGTTGTCTCAGATAGAAAGCTTGCTTGAAAGTGAGTAAATTAGGTGTCTAAGCTAGGATTATCTAGATTTTCCCATCAAGTTTCATTGGAGATTTAAAATTAATTTTCCCAAAATTCTATATGAAATCTATCCAACGTCCATCTAAACCATTTAGACAATAGCCAGAAGCTACCATTAGCAATCTCAAAGTAGACGTCACCACTGTTAGTGAAGCAGCAAGGGAGCGATCACTTACAGATGACTCAACGGTAGAATCAACTCAAGAAAAGAAAGCGATTAACCAAAAGACAGTAGTCAAGCCAATAATGAAGCCAGATGTCAAATAAAAATTTCAAGAGCGTTCGCCCAAGGCTCAGTGGCAAAGTCAATCCTCGGAATCTAATTCTGAAGAAGAATTACCGCTAGAACCATTTCAGCACATGCAATTCTTAGATTGCGACTCGGAGATAGGGCGTGTGATATTCGAGTGCTAACACTGCAAGCAGGGGATAATGGGTGAGTATACCGGAGAACCCGTAATGAGCGAGTACAAAGGACGACCAAAGAGTAATTTTCACAAAGGTAAAATGCCCCAACTGTGAGCAAACAGCAATTAGACTGCAAGCAAGGGAAGTACTTTCGATTACGGCGGTACCTTCACCTTGGGCGTGAAAAGTAA
>NZ_JACJSI010000054.1 GCF_014698065.1 Nostoc flagelliforme FACHB-838 | reverse complement strand
TTATGAGTTATTGCCCGAAACCTCTGAGACTTTTATCTACCTTTCCATGATCCGTATTATGGTGAGGCGACTTGCTTAAATTTTGACTCCCTAAAACTTTTCAAACACCCTCTTAGGGATACTTGTCATATCCCTTTCCTACAAATACCCACGCCAAGCCCTATATGCCTTCATCATTTACGTACCCATTGGAGGTACTATTACCTACTACTTGGGCAATAGTCCCATACTCCAATTAGCTAAAGATGCCTTTTATGTTCCAGCGCTAATTGGGCTTTGGCAGACGTGTCGTAAACAGGGACTACCGATAATTATTCCGCAAGGGATAAAAATACCACTCTATCTTGTTTTGGCTTGCAGTCTGCTAACGCTGCTATTTATCAATGGTGGACAGCAGTTTAACCCGCCTAGTGTGGGACTATTGGAAAAAGCACCCCAAGAAATACCATTAGGTATGGGCATTCTGGGACTGAAAGTATTTTTAGGCTATGTCCCCCTGATTGGTTGTGCCTACTATCTAATTCGAGATAAGCGGGATTTTCTATTTTTATCGCGCCTCCAGATTGCCCTCATACTGGTTTGCTGTGTGCTGGGATTTATACAATACCTTTTATTACTAACTGGTGTGTGTCAAGGCACTAGAGGTCTTGAAGGAGATGCCTTATTTAGAGCAACACTCGAAGCTAGGTGTTATTTTGGTGGAGCACTAGTATATAGTCCTGAAGAAGGAGTCATTCGCCTACCAGGGACGTTTGTAGCTCCTTGGCAGTGGGCATGGTTCTTAATTTCCAGCACCTTTTTTACATTTGCCACCGCCTTCACTGATCCTTACCCAATATGGCGGTTGATCGGTTTAGGTTCTTTAGCGGCAGTCTTTATCAATGCTGTAATCTCTGGACAAAGAATTGCTTTAGCTTTAGTACCAATCTGCTTCGTGATTTTGCTATTGCTCACTGGTCAACTTGGCAACCTTAAACGATTTATCCCCATAGGGGTAGGGCTTGCCCTAGTTCTGGGAATTGCAATGGTGACTAACCCTGATGTCGTGCAACAGAGAACCGAGAGTTTTACAGGTCGATGGGAGGCTTCACCACCTCAAGATTTTATCGTCCAGCAATTTGAAGAGAATTGGAAAAACGTAGATGGGCCACTAGGAAGTGGCTTAGGTCGAGCAACTAACTCTACCCGTGCAATGGGTAAAACTAAGCTTGTGGAAACTTACTACCCCAAAGTACTTTATGAAGTTGGAATTTTTGGAGTACTTGCGTTTCTAAGTTTGGTAACAACTTTAACAATTCTTGGCTTTAAAACCTATCGCTCCATAAAGAACCGTAATTTCCGCAGTTACGGAGCAGCTTTGTGGGTGTTTATATTGTTTATTAGCTACAACACCTACTACTATCCTTTGGATGTTGATCCAGTTGCTGTCTATTATTGGTTTTATGCGGGAGTTCTTTTTAAACTGCCAGAACTGGAGAAACAAGACAAGGAAGATGCCGATCCTCAGCAAAAAAACAAGAAAAAACGTCTAAAAACAATTTAAATGAAATAAAAATGGCAAAAGTTATTATAGGAGGTCAACAACACCTCAGCATTCCAAACCTACCTCTAAATTCTCGGCATACACTCATCCGCCCTAAGCCTTTTCCCAGAGGTAGATATCCTATAGAAAAAATTTGGTATCCTTTAGGCAGCTTTATCGCATGGCAACCTGTGTGCATAAGATACCAAGCAATTCATTCTTTCAACAGAATTTTATATACAAAAAACCTTGGTTTCTCACCTTTGAAGATGATCGTGAAAAAAAAAGTAAAACAAATGAATATTGGCAAATTGTCAAAAGCACACATAAGTATTTGGCAGAGCAAGCATTGCAACAAATCAGCCAATTTTTAGATAGAAATGGTAAACGAGAACATTATGAGTTTTTAAGTGCGGGAGCATTAGCTTAAGCACAAATGTTGCATAACTCTGAAAAGCAAAATGAGTTATTTGATAATCTTTATGCAGCAGCGTAAACAATTGACTGAGTGTAAATAAAAGCAATGGCTGCTTACTAAGCTTCATGAAAACTAATTTTTACAAGGCTATTATAAAAGTAATAAAATTACTTAATAAAAATTATGAATGATTGGCCATTAATTAGTGTAATAATCCCGACTTACGGGCGGGAAGAACCGTTACAAGATAGCATTGTGGATGTTTTAAAACAAGACTATCCAAATTTTGAAGTTTTAGTTGTAGACCAAACCCCAAAACATCAACCAGAAATTCAAGCCTACCTAGAGAAAATGGCGGAGGTCGGTAAAATTAAATGGTTGCGTTTAGATTGGGCAAGTTTGCCAGGGGCGCGGAATTATGCTATCCGCCGATCTTCTGGTGAAATAATATTATTTATTGATGACGATGTTCAGCTAACCCCTGGATTATTAGCAGCCCATGCGAAAAATTATTTGCAAAACCCAGAGGTGGGGGCTGTGGCTGGACGGGTATTTGACAGAATGAAATTAGGTGATTCTGGGGGAGATTTACAAATTGAATATTTGCCCCCTCAAGCTATGGATCCAGGAATTGCTTGGTATCATATTGATTTAGTTCATACCACCAAACCCCAGCAAGTATTGACAGCGAGGGGTTGCAATATGTCATTTCGCCGCGAAATTTTTACTAAATACGGATTGAGGTTTGATGAGAGGTTTCGCGGTAGTGCAGTGCGCGAAGAGTCAGATTTTTGTTTGCGGGTGAGACAGACAGGGTATAAGATTTGGTACGACCCAGAAGCCCATTTGGTGCATTTAGGCGAAGAAACGGGGGGTTGTCATGATATTAGTATGCGATCGCTCAAATATCAACTCACCTTTTACCACAACCATTTCTTGCTGGGGCTGAAAAACCTCACTGCGACTCAAGCTTTACGCCTATACGCCCGTTTATTTGATTGTCACGTACTGGGACGTCCACCTTGTCACAAAAGCGGTTCCCCCATTAAAATTGCTACTCGCGCTATTTTCTACATTTTGGGTTTTTTCAAAGCCTTGGGTACTGTCATCCAATCACTATGGAACGATGGTCAAATTTACACTCATTTGGATGAACAAGTTTAGGCATGAGTCATTTGTCATTGGTCATTAGTGAATAACAAAAAATAAATGAAAAATGAGAATTTTAGTTGCTAGTCATACTTATATCGTAGACCTCAACTGTGAAAAATTACGTGCTTTATCTCAACTCGAACCGGGAATTCAAGTAACAGTTGTAGTTCCAAAGCGCTGGAAACCAGGCGGCGTGCAAAATAGAATTATTGAACCTGAATACCGCGATGAAGGCACATTTAGAATAGTTCCCATTTCTAATTTCAGTCAAAATCATCAGGGACTGCTTACCTTTGGTGCTGATTTAATATCTTTGCTAAAACAATTCCGCCCTCAAGTTATCCAAGTAGAACAAGGATCTAGAGGACTGGCTTATACTCAGATGATTGCCTTAAATAAACTATTAGGGCTTAAGGCAAAAAATGTATTTTTTACTTGGTGGAACCTACCATATAATCTCAAATTGCCAATTGCTTTATTAGAAAAATATAACCTCAATCACAGCCACGGTATCATTTCTGGCAATCAGGATGGAGCAGAAGTTTTACGACAAAGGGGATATCAGGGGACAATTAAGGTCATGCCACAACTAGGCGTAGATGAAAGCCTATTTACTCCCAAACTGCAATCAGAACTAGCAGCTAAATTTGGCATTAAAAAAGAAGACTTTGTAGTAGGCTTTGTTGGGCGGTTTGTGCAAGAAAAGGGTTTATTAACGCTTTTAGATGCCTTAGTCAAGTTGAAAGAGAAACCCTGGAAATTACTGCTACTTGGACGAGGAGAGTTACAAAGAGAATTAATTAAGATAGCCACAGAAAACAATATTGAAGACAGATTAATTTTGGTAGAAAGTGTCCCTCATGACGAAGTTGCAAACTATATCAATTTAATGAGTACTTTAGTACTACCTTCAGAAACAACTTACAAGTTTAAAACCTTAACTTCTGTTGGCTGGAAAGAACAATTTGGTCATGTGATCATTGAGGCAATGGCTTGCCAAGTTCCTGTGATTGGTTCTGATTCTGGTGAAATTCCCTATGTAATTGGTGATGCGGGTTTAGTATTTCCCGAAGGTGATGCTCAAGCCCTTGCTAATTGCTTAGTTCAATTAATGGATAAACCAGATTTTGCTCATACTTTGGGTGAAATGGGTTATCAAAAAGCAATGATTAAATATACAAATAAAGCTTTGGCTAAACAGCAATTAGAGTTCTATCAAGAATTGGTTAATAGTCATTAGTCATTGGTCATTAGTGAATAACAAAGGACAAATGATAAAAAAATGAAAATATTACAAATTGTCCCCTCAATTTCTTTGATTTACGGTGGCCCCAGCCAAATGGTGCTAGGGCTAGCTCCAGCGTTGGTAAAAGAAGGAGTAGAAGTTACAATTCTCACAACTGATAGTAATGGCGATAATGGTCAAACGCCTCTGGATGTTCCTTTAAATTGTCCAATTAAACAAGATGGCTATGAAATAATTTACTTTCCTTGTGCCCCGTTTCGTCGCTACAAATTTTCACTCGATTTATTAAACTGGCTAAAACTTCATGCTCACAAGTTTGACATAGCACATATTCATGCTCTATTCTCCCCTATAAGTAGTGCTGCTGCTATGGTGTGTCGTCAGCAAAAGCTACCTTATATTTTCCGTCCTTTGGGTACTCTTGATCCGGCTGATTTGCGGAAAAAAAAGCAATTAAAACAGCTTTATGTTGCACTTATAGAACGCCAAAATTTAGCTGGCGCGGCGGCTATTCATTTTACTAGCGATCAAGAAGCTAAAATATCAGAACGATTTGGAGTATCTACGCCAGATTTAGTGATTCCCTTGGGTGTGATTCCACCTCAATCCTCTATTAAAAATGTATGTAGTCAGTTAGAAATACCAAAGGATATACCGTTGGTGTTGTTTATGTCACGAATTGATCCAAAAAAAGGATTAAATTTGTTGATTCCGGCGCTAGAAAAGTTATTAGCGATTGGTTATAAGTTTCATTTTGTCTTAGCCGGTACTAATCCTCAAGATCCAGATTACGAACAAAAGATAATATCCCAAATTCAAAATTCACCACTGCGATCGCACACTAAAATTACTGGCTTTGTCACTGGTGAATTAAAAGTTAGTTTACTACAAGCTGCTGATTTATTTGTCTTACCTTCCTACTACGAAAACTTTGGGATTGCTGTAGCTGAAGCGATGGTTGCAGGTGTACCCGTAGTCATTTCTGATCAAGTACATATTTGTCAACAGATACGTGATAGCGAGTCGGGTTGGGTGGGTACAACAGATGTACAAGAACTGGTAAATTTACTACAAGAAGCTTTGGAAAACCCCGCAGAACGCCAACGACGGGGATTAAACGCCCAAAAATATGCCTTGGAAAATTTTAGCTGGGATGCGATCGCAAAGCAAACAATCCAAGCCTACCAAAAAATTCTGGCAAACAAATGAATTTAACAAGAAAGAATTCAGGAGTCAGAATTCAGAATTACGTATAAACATATAATAAATTCCTACCTATGAATGGTTCTGAACCAGATAACTCGTAGTTTTTCACTCTCCCCCCTAAAACAAGAGTTTGCAGTGTAGGTAAAAGTAGGGGTGACAATCGTGTGGTAATGTAAAATCGAATGTCTCGACCCAAAATTAGGGAATTGTTGAATGATTGGGTTGGGGTATCGCTTTCGGTGGGAACAATCGACAGATGCATTCGAGAAGTAGGAATAGCTTGTTCGGCGGTAGTCGAGGAACTTATTGTTGAATTACAATCGGCAGAAATAATCCACCTTGATGAAACACCCTGGTATGAGAGAGGAAAATCTCGGTGGTTATGGGTAGCAATCACAAGTACAATAGCGGTTTTCCACATTGGTAGTCGTCGGAAAGAGGAATTATTGCACCTGATAAGCGAGGCGTTTGTGGGATGGTTGGTCACTGATGGCTATGGAGCCTTAGTATTTATCAAGCAGAAATGATTCGCCCTGAAGATACAGATGAACGTGTTCTTTGACGATATACGGCACGGTTTCCGAAATCCACTTATGCTCTTGTGGATTATTTACATGAAAAGAAAGTACTTCAATCAGCGCCATGATAAAGAAACCTTCTGTAATCTGTAAGTAATGTTCAGGTAGCTTATGAATAGCTTGATAGCCTTTAAAAAAGGAAGGTCTGACAGTGGGAAGTAAATATTGAAGCGAACTTGCAATATCGTAAAGATAGTATCCAAAGCCACAGTGAGCAAAATCGATTGGACAGAATTCCTCGTTGTGCAATAAATAGTTGCCCTCATGAAGATCAGCGTGAATCAGTCCCCAGACATTTTGTGTTTGACCCAGTGTTTCTATCATTCCTTGAACTTGACAAGCCGACACTTCGAGGATCTTGTAATCTTCTGCTGAAATCAATTCTTGTAATACTGCTGGATAAAGTGCCGAAAGTGCTGCTTGCAGCCGATTCTTGTCGTATGCTGGGCGAACAAAGTTTTCTGGCAGTTGCCACTGACTACTATGCTGGTGCAATCTAGCTAGCAACAAACCGAGTTGGTAAGCTTGTTCTGGAGTTCGTTCTCCGTTGAGGTTGTTGCCATCAATCCAACGCAGCAGTGAGCAATAAAACATTTCTCCGGTCTCATCTGCCAAAACTTGAGTGAGCCATCTATCTTGTAGATTTTTTACTGGCTCCTGCACAACAATCTCTGTGTCATGACGCAAGGCAGTAAGCCACAAAAGTTCTGACTCAATCACCTGTGGTCTTTGCCATACATCACCTTGTAGCTTAGATATTGGTTGATGAATACGGAGAAGAAATTTTTCCGCTTGTGTTTTTATACAGAAGGTTACGCTTCCACTATTACCTAAAAAATAACGCTCTCCTTGAGCCATATCATATTGTACAAAGGCAGCTTTCGCTATGTAGTCATAGATGTTATCCTGCATTTTTCCCATAACATCTTGGTTAGTATACATACTCTAATCTTAAGTCCCACCAAGCAGTTTGCGATTGCGCCCTTACAGATAACCTAAGTTCGGCTCAACTATATACCAAAATCAATGCGCGAATTACTTAAATAAATAAGCAAACTGGGGTTTGAGAAAGTAAAACGGCATTTTGAGAAAGTAATATGGCTTTCTGCTTATTAAATATGAAGTTTTGAGAAAGTAATATGGCTTTTTGCTGATTGAATATAAATTTAAGTTAAATATGCGAAAGTTTAGACATCAGGCAAAAATGGTAAACAACGGATACGAATATGGCTTGGCTCAACTGTAACGGCTTCATAGCGGTTAGGTAGTTCAATGATGCGATCGCCCAAGTAGGACGATGCAAAAATTAAGGCTTGCTGAATATCTTCATCTTCTAATTCGGGAAACTCCTGGCGCAGTTCTTCTCGATTAGGGTAGGTAGCTAATAACTCAATCACTGGCGAGAACTCACACCCCAAAAGCAACAAAAAGTTTTGGAGTTTGTTGAACTACTCAAATGTGAGTCAGAAACAACACCCCCCGAATCTGATTTTGTGCCACAAACACCCTTAGCCAAAAAATTATGGTCGATCTGACAACGAGCGATCGCTGCTGGATTGCAACTTCGTAAACGTTGATGAAATTGAACTTGAAAGATTACGAATAGAGGGTTGTCCATTCATGCAATTAGGCGCAGGTTGCTTGGTGTGTGAATAGTGCGTTATAAGCTAAGTACAGCCGCCGCGACAGCCAATAATATTAGATTCGCGGTAAAGGAGCTAAGTTGGACAAATTTAGAAAATTATTGTGGTGGGGTTGGTTGATCTTTTGGCTGGGATGGACAGTAACTCAAATGAATGGAGGTAGGGAAGCTTTTTGGTTGCAAATTTCTAACAAATGTCCAAATTGTAACTTGAGCGATGCCAGGCTGAGTAGCGCCTATCTGGTCAATGCTGATTTAAGCGGTGCCAATCTGAGTGGTGCTAACCTGAGTAATGCCTTTTTAACCAATGCTAATCTGAGCCGTACCAACTTGAGCGATGCCAACCTGAGCGGTGCCAGCTTGAGCTACCTCCCGTTCTTCGGTAGAAGTGCAAACCTCAGCGGTGCTTACCTCATCCGTACCAACTTGAGCGGTGCAAACCTGAGTGGTGTCAACTTCACCCATGCCCGACTCAACAATGCCCGACTGGGTGGTGCAACACTAGACGCTAATTTAGAGGATGCCGATCTAAGTGGTGCCGACTTGCGGGGTGCTTACCAGGGTGGTGCTAACCTCAAAGGTGCTAACCTCAAGGGTGCCGACTTGCGCGGTGCAGACCTGAGCGGTGCAAACCTGAGCGGTGCAAACCTGCGCGGTGCAAACCTGCGCGGTGCAAATCTTACGGGTACTGACCTGACGGATACATATATACAGGGAGCAATTGGACTTAAAAAATAACCACGGCACAAAGGGGGGAGTTTGAGCAGGGCGATCTTTGATGGCACACATGGGGTCACTGTGCCAAAACGGATTTTTTGAGTCTATTCTATGCAACAAAAGTACGAAGTAATGGCTGCTGAAAAACCTTATAAATAAAACTTTGAAGCGAGTTAGAAGTTCCCTTGCTTATTTTTGTTTCTTACTTGCGCCCAATTGTATAAGCAAATTCCCGATTTTAGCGCAATACAGTTCAGTTAAGCAATTTTTTCCTTCTCTTTCTTCTCTCTGCGTCCTCTGCGCCTTCTCTACGAGACGCTACGCGTTGGCGGTTCGTTAAAAAATTGACTTGGATAACAGAGTTTTAGCCCCAAGCGTATTGGGTTAAAGGGGAAAGGGACTCATGTTTTGAATACATCCTTTCCCCAAATCACACTCGATTGTGAAAAATGCTTATCCGAACCGTATTAGATTATGGCGTTTCCTAATGTGTTGAGACAACACCTCTCTCTTCTCTAGCTCTCTGAATAATTTCTGCATCTTCAACTTCAGACATCTCAATTTCACCCAGATGGATAGTGTCAATCCCTGCATTACGTAGCAATGCTGCCGCAGAGAGTGGTAATCCCCGACGGGGCAACAATTTCATAGCGGTTAGGTGCGGAAAACACTAAAACTTGATAACTCAGCGAAGTATCATCAAACCCAGTTAGCCGAGGCGAAATTGCAACAAGGCGATCGCACTGGTGCAGCCACGCTTTAGTGCTAACGTACCAAAAATTTCGAATGGTGCGTTAGCCTACGGCATAACACACCCTACAAAAGATGATTTGGGGTGATTAAATCATTTGTGTGTACACTGTAGCCTTTTAAAAGGAGAGAGGAATGGAAGTGAGCTTTTCTAGATTCCGTGAAAAGTGAGCATTGTCAATCGAAACAATCGCATTGTTAACCGAAACAATCGCATTGCAACTTTAAAAGACTTGTGTGTACACCGTAGCTCCTATAAGGAGAGGAGTTTGAGTCTTACTCCCCTTCCTTGTAGGGGAACCAGTGCGTTGCTATGACGAAGGTTCAGCTAACGAAGGTTCAGCTAACAAAGGTTCATCTATCAAAGATTGCTTGAGCGAAGATTGGTCTATCAAAATCAAAGGTTGGTTTATTGTCTGATTTACCTCAGGAGCGAACGATTTAATTACGCTGTTACCCACTTGCCTACCTAATTGGATATCGGGATCTTTTGTGGGATCTATAGCAAAACTACCTTCAGAAGTAGTGACAGTATTGCGCGTTACTTTACCGTCTATGGTTATAGCATTTTGGGTTGTAGGTGTTTTGCTTGTTACTGGTACCTGAGTTACTCCAGAGGATGGGACATGAACCCCGCCGAAAATGCGGCTTGCGGCATTGTCCTCTATTGCCTCAGAAATGGTGTTGTACGTCAAAGCCTGACCTGGTAAGTCTTGCGAAGGAACTGTGAAAGGTGTGTTGTCCCCGAAGAAGTTAATCAATACTTGACCTGCTGCCGAACCAAATGCAGCGTGTCCTGAGTTGTAGTCTGGGAACGATGGGGTTAAAGGAGTATTAAAGAAATTTTCAGGCTGATGATACGATAGCAGGGGTAGCCAGTTCACATCACGAACTACTCCTGCTGACACGTCGAGGCTATTGTTTTGGCGGATTGCTTGAATCGGTCGTAGTTGATTGTAAAAATATTTAGAATCCCACGTTAGAATACCCACATCAGCTTGTGCAAGGTTTAACTGAGCAAACAAGAGGGCGTTCTGAGATAGATTATTGCCCCTATTCAAAGAGATTTGTTGTGCATACTGGTTCCACTGACCGGGAGGCCTGAAGGTATTTGGGCGATCGAGTGCCCAGAAGATAGCATTTTTCGTTTGGTTAGAAGTGCGAGTAATTGTAGTAGCGCTAGTGTTCGAGAAGGCCCCTACCTGCCGGATAAGGTTCTGTTGGTCTGCGAACTGTTGGCTACCAAATGGTGTGGGGCCAGACAGTCCGAACTGTAGCAGGCGAGGTCTAGGATTTGCTGGGTCGCGATCGGGTATATCAGGTGAAAAGGGAAGAACTGCTCCCCACCCTGGCAATAATGCAGGTGTAAAATCGGGGAAAGTTGGTCGCCATTCGCCTGCGCTATTTCCTCCTGTGTAAGGTATCTGCGCCTGAGCCGAGCCATCGTTTCTCCGCAAGGCTAGTATTATCCCAGCAACTTCTCTTCCTATAGACCTACCGTTGCTCTTAGCCGTACCGTTCGGTATTGCTGCCAAAGAGGTTTTTAGCTGTTGGTCGAGTAGATTTCTTATAGCTGTTTTAGCTGCTTGAGTTTGCGCTGAATCTTGTGGTGTTGCAACAGTGAATAGATTGCGTAACGTTGTATACGCTGCTTGGACAGATGCTGCTGGTGCCGACGCACCGCCCGTAAGCCGAGGATCAGAGGGACTTATCCTCACAGCGTAAGGCCGACCAATCCGGTTAATGGCGTTTACAGCATCATAAACTGCCAAGTGAACGATCGCCTGATTGCGTGCTCCTATTGGGGGTGCAGTCCCACCTCTGGCTGTAAGAACGCCATTTGCATCACGGGAAATTCCTGAGACAAGGATGGAATTCAGAAGCGTTGCATTCCAAACAATTACGGGATCACCAGCATTAACCAACTGACTGACTACTTTACCGTTTGTAGTAGCTTGGGGGATGGTGGTGTCAACCTCAGCAATCAGCTGGTACGCTCCAGGTGCTACAACACTTGGACTACGGAAAGCAGAACTAGTAAAGTCCACGGTGACGGTTTGGGAAGCACCAGGAGATAAGCTAACACTTGGAAGGCTTTGAGTCCCGAGCAGTTCATCTGTGCCCACCAAAGGGGAATTTGATGTGGTACCCAAAGTCGATACTAAAGTGATGACTCTAGGGGTACTGAGGGGGTTTTTATCGAGGATTGAATCCGGGGACACGTATATCTTGAGATTTAAAGCTCCTTGAAAAATTGCTGTGCCGTTATTAGTAACAATTAGGTTAAATTGACCCTGTTTAACTGCTTCCCCTAACAGTGTAGGTCTCTGAAATTTACTGTTACTAAATCTGATTTGGATATCTGGTACTGGCTTGGTTGTCTGAGCATAAGCTGCTGGGATAAACGCTGTACCAATTACAGATGCAGTTACCACGCTCTTGATAGAGAACGAAAGAAAGTGGAAGATCGTATTTAGCTGAGATGCCATGAGTTTGTATTATTTTCTTGCAGAATATATAGATGAAGGATATCTTTCGGGATGAATGGTTGTGTTGCAGAAGCAAACTGAGGACAGAGTAATTTACTCAATCCTTGCTTTAACTAGCCCTTTTCAAGTGAGCGTATTTAATATCAACTTTTTGGCTTTTGGCAACATTTCAGCTACAAGCCAAAATAGAATCAATAATCTCTGCATTAAACTCCAAATTTTTGCACTAGAAATTAAGCGATCACATTCGCAAAAATGTCAAAATCTAGTTAATAACATTAGTGTTTTACAGTGCAGATTTTGGTCTTTAGAGATTATTTATAAAAAAAAATCTAGCTCTCAAAAGGCTACTAAACATGACTTACATCTTGACATATATAGTGTATGATCAATATGTAAATCATAATTTGCTATCTGGTAATTATAAAAACTTGAAACAGGAACTTTACTTTTCTTGACTTTGTTTTTTACAATTTTTTAGCCTGTTTTTTTATAACCATGAGTAATTATATTAAATTGCAAAAAATTGCAAAGTTTAAGCTTGGGTAAATAAAAAGTTATGGAAACATTAATATTCATTTAAAAAGGAATTATCTTCCAAAACAAATAAAACAAGTTTTTTTCAAAGTAAGTGATTTCAACTAATTGCAAGGGATAAATTTGGTCTTCTTTTATCAAGTTTGATAAACGGATTGTCATGCATTCATAAGGTTAGGAACGATGGCGTAACTTCTTTGTGCGGTAATATCTGCGATCCCTTCCTTGCAACGGGAAATCAACAGAAGAAACCGACTTCTTAAAATTTAGGAGTCGGTCAAAAAGAATGTTAGTAATTTGCTCAGTCAGATTAACTCTTATTTTAACTAGGATTTGATGAATTTAATTTATAAAAAGCACCTTTTACCTTGTTAAAGCTAGGTAGACTTCTGTTACAGCCTACTATAGCAATCCAAATTAAAACGTTACAAAATGCGTAAGCATACAGTAGTAGCTATAAGTATTTCAGCGGTTTATTTTCTCACCAATAATTTAGGATTACTATAGTAAAATTTTACTAAAAGTGCTACAGGTAAATAATTGGTAACTTGAAAAGTACACATGAAAACCACTGGCATTCATCATATTGCTATTATTTGTTCTGACTACGATCGCTCCAAAACATTTTATGTCGAAACTTTAGGCTTTTCGATTATTCAAGAGACTTTTCGCACCGAAAGAAATTCCTATAAATTAGATTTACGAGTTGGAAAAAATGCTCAAATAGAGCTATTCTCTTTCCCAAATCCTCCAGAACGACCCAGTAAACCAGAGGCTTGTGGTTTAAGACATCTTGCTTTTCAAGTTGATGATGTTGAGGAAACTGTTTTTTATTTAAAATCGAAAGGAGTAGAGGTAGAAAATATCAGAGTTGATGAAATTACAAATAAAAAATTTACTTTCTTTAAAGACCCTGATAATTTACCATTAGAGATTTATGAGAATTAAGATTCAGTATGATTATTAGAGAATACAAACTGTCTGATACTAAGCTAATCATGAAGCTGTTTTATGATACAGTTCATGAAATCAATATTTGCGATTACACTCAAGAACAAGTTGATGCTTGGGCACCTGTAAATATGGATTATGAAGTTTGGCACAAAAGATTACAAGCCAAGCTTCCTTACGTTGCAGAAAATAATGGTGAGATAGTTGGGTTCGCAGAATTAGAAGCGGATGGTCACATTGATTGTTTTTATTGTCATAGCAAATATCAAGGGAAAGGTATTGGTTCAAAACTCTTAATTCATATAGAAAGTACTGCAAAATTACAAGGGATTAAACGACTATATACAGAAGCAAGTATTACTGCAAAGCCCTTTTTTGAAAAGAAGGGATTTAGCGTAGTCAGAGAACAGCAAGTAGAACGACGGGGAGTCTGGTTTCAAAACTATGTAATGGAAAAATATTTGTAAATGTTGATAATATCTGCAAATTATTAGCTAAAGGCAGTTTTTATCCATGCTTTTTAATCCACCATCTCTATGTACCTAAATTTATCGCTAACGTTTGAAATCCTCTAAAAGGTTACAAATATTTTAAGTAGAACAGCTTAAATAATTGACGCTATGTCATTGCGAATGAAACGAAGTGTAATGAAGCAATCGCAATGCTTATGTCGATTTTACATTCTGTTACATAGCTAGGTTTATTTTCACCGACTTACTTACTCCAATTTTGCTATACTTTACCAAGTTTTTGCTGTACTCAAGTTATTAGGAAGTCTACAATGTCAACATCTATTGATGCACAGCAGCAGATGTATGAGGCTTATGCTTCGTCGTATGCCATTTTTTTAAAGAATTGGCAAATCCAGCGACAAGCAGCTTTAGATATGCTTGAGAAGCATCTTAAAAGCAACTTTTCTAAGCAACCGGAAGTTTCATCGGTGCTAAGTGTTGGCCCTGGCCCTGGAGAGTTCGATAAGCAACTTATCCACTTCCTCCAGCAATATGTCCCTAAAGGGCAAACTTTAAGATATGTGACAGTAGAGCCTAATCATGTTCATCGGCAGATATTTGAAGCAACGATGCAATCTGCTGGTCTTGGTGAAGTGGACTTAGAAATGCATCCAGTTACTATTGAGGATTTTCATACAGATGAGCAGTTCGACTGTATTCATTACACGCATTCTCTTTACCACATGCCCAATCAAGAGAGGCAATTAATCCTTAAGTCACTTAATATGCTTAAAGACGGAGGAGTACTTGTCATCACTCTAGAAACAGAAGAAGCAGTGATATTCAAATTGATGGAACAATATGTAGAAATAGTTGGTAATCAGGAATACTGGCAAGAGTCTTCATGCGTAGAAGCAAATAAGTTACGTAAAACCATAGATGACATCGGTCTGTCGTATAAATTTGAAACTTATCCCGAATATTTGGATGCTTCTGCTTGTTTTGAGCAGAATTCGGAAGAAGGTAGAGTGTTGATGGATTTCCTCTTTCAGGCTAACTTACGTAACGCTTCTTCCGAGTTGAATCAGCAACTACTTTCCTTGGTTGACGAAGTGGCGTTTGAGCAGAATGGCCGCAAAATGCTGTATTTGCCGACTGGCACATTTTTGATTCCTAAGCAATAGGCTAAGTGCTTTGCACACCTTTCTGATAAGCACAGTTAGCAAGGCAGGGAGGGCGGCCGCATCTAAATGACTCTTCAAATATGAACCATCTTTTAAAGGTTTGTCGTTTTAAGAATTTAACGCTCTTCTAGAATTCTTCCTAAATAAATAATCGGTGCAGTCAACCTGCACCGATTACTAAGTGTGACTCGAATTGAACATCCCATTGTTTCACGCCAATGCTGAAGCTTGGGGTTTGGCAAAAATCATTCTTCCTGCTGTAGTTTGTAAAGCGCTGGTAACTACTACTCGCAGTTCACCACCCACATAAGGGCTACCTTCTTCAACAACTACCATTGTGCCGTCATCTAGGTAGCCAATACCTTGACTGGGTTCTTTGCCTTCTTTGAGAATTTTCAAATCAAGGTTGTCGCCAGGTAAATAACTGGGACGGACAGCATTCACTAAATCATTCACATTTAAAACAGGTACTTTCTGAACACTGGCGACTTTAGACAAGTTGTAGTCGTTGGTTAGCAATGTACCGCTGATTTCTTGGGCGAAGCGTACTAACTTGGCATCGACTGTGGGAATATCGTCGTAGTCAATTCCATTAATCAGGATGCGATCGGGATATTCTTCTTTAATGCGGTTGAGAATTTCTAGTCCTCGTCTTCCCCGCACCCGCTTTTGATCTTTGCTAGCATCCGCTACTTGTTGGAGTTCTTGCAAGACAAACTGCGGTACGAGAATTTGTCCTTCCAGAAACCCTGTTTCTAGTAAGGCTTCAATGCGACCATCAATAATGCAACTGGTGTCTAAAACTTTCGTATTGGCTGGTTTTAGCGTTCCTTCCACAACCATCGATTCGACGGTGTTGGGATTAATGAATCGCAATAAGCCTCGCCCGTGGGTGTCTGCCAAATTCATGCCAGTGACGGAGAGGATAATACTACCGACAACTGCCACTAATGGTTTAATAAACCCAAAATCTGCCGGGATGGGTAGCAAAAATAGTGGCGCTAGCATCAGGTTAGCTAGTAATAGCCCAATAACTAAGCCGATCGCACGAGTTAAAATCACTTCCAGAGGCATTTCTTTGATTTGTGATTCTACGCGACGATATGTCGTCTGGAAACTCAGTCCGATCGCACCACCAATAATAGCGGCAAAGACGGCAACAACTAAGCGTAAAGCTTCAAGGTTTGTCACCTGATCTAGCGTGCCATTGGGTAGCAGTTCAATGCTGTAGAACCCTATTCCCGACGCTGCTAGGATAAATGAAAAAATAATAATGGCGTCAAGCATGGTTGTCTTGTTTTCCTGCAACTGTGTTAACCGATAAAATTAAGTATTCTTTATTTCATCGGTAAGATAAACTCATCAATATTGACTTACACTAAGGGTTTAGTAGGACAATATCTGCAATTATTATAACCAAAGGCTTTTATCTTAATATTTTTCATTGTTTCGTTGTAAAACGACAAAAATCTGTAAATAAACTACTCATTTTGTAAGAATTCAGAATTCTGAATTCAGAATTCTGAATCCAGAATTAAGAAGACTTTGATACCCAAACTTAATAATTTTAATAAAATCAAGAAGTGATTGGACGCTTGATTTTACAATTATTCTGACTCCTGACTCCTGACTCCTGAATTCTTTCCTCATTTTCATTGTCTCTAATTCGCAGTTGGCTTAACTTCATTCTTTCTCAAAATGAGTCAAAAATTTAGTACTTCTGAAATTGCGAGTTCTGCTTATGTGCATATTCCCTTTTGCAGACGGCGGTGTTTTTATTGTGATTTCCCGGTGTTTGTTGTGGGCGATCGCTTGCGGGGTGAAACATCTGGTAGTATCTCCCAATATGTTGAGGTGCTATGTCAAGAAATCGGCATTACACCAGCATTTGGTCAACCCTTGAAGACAATTTTCTTTGGTGGTGGTACTCCTTCGTTGCTATCAATAGAGCAGTTACAACGAATAGTAACAGAGCTAGAGAAGCATTTTGGTATTGCATCTGGGGCAGAAATTTCTATGGAAATTGACCCAGCCACCTTTGATTTAGCGCAAATAGTAGGCTATCGCACTGTCGGCGTGAACCGGGTAAGTTTGGGTGTACAAGCCTTTCAAGCAGAATTATTGCAGAGGGCGGGGCGATCGCACTCAGTTGAAGATATCTTTGCAGCTGTGGAACTAATCCACCAAGTCGAGATTCCCGAATTTAGCTTAGACTTAATTTCTGGGTTGCCGCATCAGTCTTTGGATCAATGGCAGGATTCCTTAGTAAAAGCGGTAGCGCTTGTCCCCACTCACATTTCCATCTACGATCTTACCATCGAACCAGGTACAGCCTTCGGTCGTTACTACAAACCTGGTGATACTCCTTTGCCTACGGATGAAGCCACAGTCAAAATGTACCAGATGGGGCAGCAAGTTTTGACTGGTGCAGGTTACGAGCATTATGAAATTTCTAATTATGCTCAACCTGGTCATCAGTGTCGGCATAATCGAGTGTATTGGGAAAACCGCCCTTACTATGGTTTTGGTATGGGTGCGGCGAGTTATGTTAAAGGAAAGCGCTTCACTCGTCCGCGTAAAACTAATGAGTATTATCAATGGGTACAAGCTGGCGGTGTGATTGATTGTGATGTAACTCCCTCAAAGGAAGTATTGTTAGAAACGTTAATGTTGGGGTTGCGTTTGGCGGAGGGTGTGAGTTTGGCGGCGTTGGCGGAGGTGTTTGGCGAAGAGAAGGTGGAGGAAATTTGCAGGTGTTTACAAGAGTATTTTGATCGAGGTTGGGTGGAAGTTGTAGGGGGAAGGTTGCGTTTGATTGATCCCCAAGGGTTTTTGTTTTCTAATGTGGTGTTGGCGGAGTTGTTTGAGAAGTTGGGGTGATTAGCAGGGGGCAGGGGGCAGGGGGCAGGGGAGATTTTAAGCTGATGAAGGTTGAGGGTTTATGCAAAAAAATCAAGTTAGAAAAGCTGTGATTCCGGTAGCTGGCTTTGGCACTCGGTTGTTTCCAGCTACTAAAGTTGTGAAAAAAGAACTTTTCCCGATTATTGATCGAGATGGTCGGGCAAAACCTGTGATTATCGCAATTATTGAAGAAGCAATTAGTGCTGGAATTACAGAAGTCGGGATTGTGGTACAGCCGCACGATCGAGAAATATTTGAAGATTTATTGAAAAAACCACCTAAAAAAGAACTTCTAAAGAAACTTTCACCGCAAAATCAAGAATATAGCCGATATCTCGAAGATTTGGGTAGCAAAATTACGTTTTTATTGCAAGAGGAACAATTAGGCTATGGTCATGCAGTATTTTGTGCCAAAGATTGGGTACAAGATGAACCGTTTTTGCTAATGTTGGGCGATCATGTTTATGCATCTGATATTCAAAAATCTTGTGCTAGTCAACTTTTAGATGTTTATGAACAAGTTAATCAAAGCGTTGTTAGCTTAACTACAAAACCAGCAGAAATTCTTCATACAGCCGGGTGTGTAACAGGAGTTTGGCAAAAGTTAAACTCGATTTTAGAAGTTACACAACTCTATGAAAAGCCTACGATTGAGTATGCACAACAACATTTGCGTGTAGAGGGAATGGCAGATAACGATTTTTTATGTATATTTGGTTTGTATTTACTTAGCCCGAAAATATTTGACTTTTTAGCAGAACACATCAACCAAAATTTACGAGAACGAGGCGAATTTCAGTTAACATCTTCTCTTGATAGATTGTGTCAGGAAGAGGGAATTACAGGATATGTTGTTAAAGGAAAGTGTTTTGATACAGGTTTGCCAGATACTTATCGCCAGACGATGATTGATTTTAGAAATTTTTAGATTAATCTTTAGTTCAAAAAATCGCTTGCTCTGAAAAAGGCATAATCTTTTTATTCTCCACCAATAAATTTAGTTACTAGTAGCCATTAATTACGAATTACGAATTACGAATTATGAATTATTTTGCAACGGTTGCTCGCGGATTAGAAACCCTCGCGGCTCAGGAGTTAGAGCAACTGGGTGCCCATTCTGTGGAGCCTGGGTTTTGCGGTGTAGCCTTTGAGGGCGATCGCACCCTACTTTATCGCGTCAACATCTGGGCTAGGCTACCGTTCCGAATTTTGATGCATATCCATGAGTTTCCATGCCTTGATGCTAAGGATCTCTATCGCGGCATTCAAACCATTGATTGGGCAAACTATCTCACACCAGAAATGACGCTGGCAGTGAATACCACGGGCAAAAATGATCACCTCAACCACACCCACTTCACATCTCTCCAAGTCAAAAATGCGATCGTTGATCAGCAGCAAGAAAATCTGGGTGAACGTTCAAATGTAGAGCTTCATGAACCAGATGTGCGGGTTAATGTTCATATTGAACGCGACTTTTGTACCGTTAAACTCGACAGTTCTGGAAATAGTCTGCACCGCCGAGGCTACCGTCCTGCTGTTGGAGCCGCGCCTTTGAAAGAATCTCTGGCTGCTGCGCTTCTTCAACTTTCGGGCTGGCAACCAGACCAAATGTTCTACGATCCTCTTTGTGGATCTGGCACCTTACCCTTAGAAGCTAGCTTAAAGGCACTTAACATAGCACCAGGGCTATTTCGGGAGTCCTTTGGATTTGAAAATTGGCTTGATTTTGATCTGCCCCTTTTAGAAAAGCTGCTCCAAGAAGCTAAGGATAGTCAACTAGATATCCTGCCTGTGCCTATTTGGGGAAGCGATCGCGATGAAAATGTAATTGAGCAAGCGATTAACAACGCTCAAAACTGCGGCGTTGATAATCATGTATGGTTTTCTCAAATGGAACTTGCCGATGTTGTCGCCCCCGCAGACAGTGGGGTTTTATTCTGCAATCCACCTTATGGTGAACGACTGGGACAAGATATTGATTTAGGGGCGTTCTATAAACTTTTGGGTGATGTGTTAAAACAACGCTTCAAAGGCTGGACTGCATTTGTTCTAAGTGGCAACAAGGAACTGTCTCAATCGATTGGATTAAAATCATCGAAGCGAATTGCAGTTTACAACGGAACTCTACCCTGTCAGTTAATGAAATATGAGTTGTACTAAAACAGAATCGCTCATAGTCTGTCGCAAAAGTTTTGATAGCTGAATCAGTTTTAAATTTCTCTTCTCTACCTCTTAACTTTGCGTTCTTTGCGTCCTTCTCTAACGAGACGCTACGCGAATGCGGTTCGTTCTTTTATCCCTCAAAATCAATGGGACAGACCACTAGTACAGCACGGCGGAAATCAAGCTACTATTTGAAAACTTGAAAAGCCTAGATATACAAAACTTTTGACTTTTGCCCTGCGGTACTAGGCATTACATAATATTGATGGGATCTACATCAATAGTTAAGCTCACAGACGAAGGACAAAGCGATCGCACTTCTTCCCAATCTGGCAATTGTGGCAATGCCTCGGGAGCAAATTTAATCAATATCTGCCAGCGATAACGATTAGCTACCCGTAAAATACTCGCTGGTGCTGGGCCCAATATCTCAAATTCTTCTTCTGTATTCAAGGCTGTAGCAATAATTTGCGCCGTATTTTGCACTTGAATGGGGTCGAGACTACTTAAACGCAATAAAATTAACCGCCCATAAGGGGGATAATTGAGTGCTTGGCGTTGTTCTAACTCGGCTTGAGAGAAAGACTGATAATCGTGCGATCGCACTGCGGCAATTACTGCATGCTCTGTAGTATAAGTCTGCACAATCACCCTACCTGGATCGTCACCTCTACCAGCACGTCCAGCGACTTGAGTCAAGGTTTGAAATGCCCGTTCACTGGCGCGATAATCTGATAGATTTAGCAATCCATCGGCGGCGACAACGCCCACAAGTGTCACCTGTGGTAAATCTAAACCTTTGGTAAGCATTTGCGTACCGACTAATAAATCTGCTTCACCGTTGGCAAACTGGGTGAGTAAAGTCCGGTGTGAGCCTTTATTGCGGGTGGTATCGCTATCAAAACGAATCAAGCGCAAATGTGGGAACTGTCGCGCTAGTTCCTGTGTTACTCGTTGAGTACCGCTACCGAAAAATTTCAGGTAAGGGGAACTACAATCAGGGCAGAATTTGGGGTGCGATCGCACATAATTACAATAATGACACCGCAATAATTCCGGCGCTTTTTCTTCAGTGTGGTGATACGCCAGCGATACGTCACAGTGCGGACATTCCATCACATATCCACAACTACGGCAAGATACAAAAGTACTGTGTCCCCGGCGATGAATAAATAAAATTCCTTGTTGTTTTCTTTCTTGCAACTCTTGCAAAGCTGCTTGCAGCGATCTACTAAATATAGAGCGATTTCCGTGCTGCAACTCTTGCCGCATATCGACTATTTCCACGGGCGGTAAAGGGCGGGAGTTGACACGCTCAGGCAAAGTTAAATAATATGCCCCCTGCCCCTTCCCTCCTAACTCCCTCACGCTCACCAAACTTTCCAACGAAGGTGTCGCGGAACCCAACACCAAGGGGCAATTTTCTAATTCGGCTCGCCACTGGGCAACGGTGCGGGCGTGGTAGGTGGGTATGGGTGAATCTTGTTTAAAGCTGCTATCGTGTTCTTCATCTAAAATAATTAAACCCAAGTTTGGTAAAGGGGCGAAAACGGCGCTGCGAGTACCAATTACAACTTGAGGTTCTCCCGTGAGCATAAGCCGCCAAGTGTCGTAACGTTCACCATCGGAGAGGGCGCTGTGGTAAACGCTGACTTTGTTGCCAAAACGGGCGCGAAAACGATCGGTTAGCTGGGGTGTAAGTCCAATTTCTGGGACTAAAACCAGAGCGGATTTGCCTTGATTGAGCAGGGGTGCGATCGCTTGCAGATATACTTCGGTTTTTCCTGAACCTGTCACCCCATGCAATAAAACTTGAGCAAATCCATCTAGTGTCTGGATTGTTTGTAAAGCGCTAGCTTGAGCAGTAGTTAAAGATTTAGCACCATCACCTACTAAAGCTGGGCCTTGTTCTGTTCGCAATATTTCCCGTTCTTCAACAACAATGTAACCTTTTTGTGCCAACGTTTTGAGGATAGAAGAACTAGCATTGCAAATTTGCAACAATTCAGTTTGCCACAACTCCCCATTATGTCGTCGCAGCACTTCTAAAATCTCTTTTTGGCGATTAGTTAAGTCGTCATCAATTGTACCTGTGAGGGTAACTGCTTTTTGTAGCTTTGGCCGAGTTAGTCGTGGCGGTTCTAAATAGCTTTCTACTAAACCAAATCGCAACAACTCTCGAATTCCCCGATAAGCAGATTTAACTTTTTGTTGGAGGTAGATAAAACTGTAATCCCCCGCCGCTTGCCCTTGCAAAAGTTCCCAAACTTGCCGCGCAGTTGGAGTCAAAAAAGCGGAAGGATCAGGAGATACCAATAAATAGCTACTTTTCCCTGCCCCCTGCCCCCTCTTCCCCCTATCCCCAGAGGGGGCCCCGAGTCCCCCTGCCCCTCTATCTCCAACAAGGCGAATACGACGCTGCGATCGCCCCAGCAACCCTGGTGGGAGCGCAACCCGGATTACTTGAATCAGGGGCGTATAGTAATATGCAGCAACTCGATTGAGTAATTCCCAATAAGCACTAGGAAAAAACCCAACACTGACTATATCTTCTACTTCCCGGATTTTTTCTGGTGGTAAATTAAAATTTGGTTGTGCCAGTAACCGAATAGCGATCGCTCCTAATTGTTGTGCCCCAAATGGCACGCTTAAAATATCCCCTGGTTTTATTTCTAACTGGGCTGGCAACCGATAAGTAAATAGTCCTGTACTTCCTGGACAGTCTACCAGTACTTCAACCCACCGATTAAGAGTTGTATCTAAATGGTATGATTCACTAGCTTGGGCCACCACTAAAGGAGATAAATTTACGTCATTAATATACATAGTTTCTGACTTTATAATTAGATATTTCCCTCACCAAGCTGGTCAATATGAGCCTAGCTAACTAAACTCTAATTTTTTGCTTCTTTAGACTTAAATGGTATTTCTCAATACTGTTATCCTTCATAATACTTGATAATTTTCCTCTTATGTAATCTACTAGACAAATTCGTATCAACTATAAATGCAATAAATATTTGGTACCCACTATACAAATAAAAGGATGTCGGCTCTTGCTGTAACAGTTACTCTATCTACTAAATAGGGAGTAGCCTTTTTCCGCCTATCGGTAGATATTCAACCCTTTGTGTATATGAGATGCTTTTATACAAATAAGAACATCCGGAAATTAAGCTGCTATTCTTGTAATTTGTATTATGTCGATAATTTTAAATCAGAAATGCATAACCGCAGTAGGAAGTTTTAGTTTTAATTAGTGATTTCTAACACCTAAGAGATTATAAATATTTAGAAAAATATATGAAAGTTTAAGAAAAAGCGATGATTAGCTGAGATTTTTATATTTGTTAAGGTTGAGAAAGGTTGAGGGGGATTTGACATATTTGATAATTCAGAAAAAAATGAAGAATATATCTGTTGGGAGTCTGAGAATAAAGTTTTGTTAGGTGCTAAGACCAGTTTCATTATAGGTTGTATCTAACCGCAACCCATATATCCTAGGTAGATGCCAATTTTTTTATGTAGATAAATTAGTCTCAGCCTGTATTTCGCTATATAAACTAGTGCATCGTCCATTAGGGAAAACTACCAAGCCTCAAACGAGTAGGTGCAACTAAATTATTTACCAAACAAAGCAACAATCCCTAAAGGAAGCTATGAATATTGTTGAATTCGGAACAATGGAAATACTGGAGAATGCTGCTGATATTGAAGAACCATCACTCGATAGTCTAAATGCAGTAGCAGAAGAAGAAGCTCCAATTGTAGTAGAAAACCTGGAATCAGACGAACGTGATGGAGATCACATGGCGGCGGCTCGTCCTTCGGGATATAACAAAACCGAGCATGATGATGCTGTCGGCGCATTTTTTAAGGAAATGGCACGTTATCCGTTGTTAAAAGCTGATGAAGAAGTAGAGTTAGCGCGGCGAGTCAGGTTTGTAGAAGAAGTCAGAGAAATACAAGCTGCTTTAGAGTTAAAACTGGGACAGGAACCCAGTAAACTAGAAGTTGCTTCTGAGCTAGAAATGACAGAAAAGCAACTAGAAAGTCGCTTGTATCAAGGCAGAGTAGCGAAACGCAAAATGATTCGCTCGAACCTGAGATTGGTAGTATCTATTGCCAAGCGCTATCTGAATCGGGGAGTGCCTTTTCTGGATTTAATTCAGGAAGGAGCAATGGGTTTAAATCGCGCTTCAGAAAAGTTTGATCCCGATAAAGGATATAAGTTTTCTACTTACGCTTATTGGTGGATTAGACAAGCTATTACCAGAGCTATAGCTAACGATGCGCGAACAATTCGGCTACCTATTCATATTGTTGAAAAGCTTAACAAGCTGAAAAAAGCACAACGGGAACTCAAGCAAAAACTCTGTCGCAATCCTACCGAAGGTGAAATGGCAGAAGCTTTAGAAATAAGTGTTCAACAACTACGTCAACTACAACAATTACGGCGACAAGCACTTTCTCTCAATCACCGTGTCGGTAAAGAAGAAGACACAGAATTGATGGATTTGCTAGAAGATGAAGACAACTTGTCTCCAGAAGCAAAAATGAATGAAAACATGATGCGTCAGGAGATTTGGGAAGTCTTGGGTGACGTGTTAACTCCACGGGAGAAAGATGTGATTTCTCTGCGCTATGGTTTGACAACCAGCGAACCCTGTACCTTAGAGGAAGTTGGCAATATGTTCAATCTTTCTCGTGAGCGAGTCCGTCAAATTCAAAGCAAAGCTATGCGGAAATTGCGTCGTCCTCACATAGCTAAACGTTTAAAAGGTTGGTTAATCTAAAAATTTAACCCCACAATCACTGATAATACCAAATTAGGATAAGTAGTATTGTTTGAGATTTATGGAACAGTCTTTAGCAAAGACATTTAATCCGAAATCCAAATTGCGCTTTCACCGCACTCAAGTGCGATCTAAAATCCAAAATTGGTAGAATTCGTTGATTTAATTAGCTTTGCAATTCGCAAAAGCCGGGTGTTTTGTACTTTGTTTCGGCCTTAGTTTAGTCATTCTCAAGAAAAATTGCCCAGTTGCCTATAGACTATGGACTATAAACTATGGACTATAGACTAATGACTTCGGGTAGCAATTTGATTGTGCGTTTTGCTGAACCAGCTGATTACAGCGTACTGTTTAAACTAATCGAGGGGCTTGCAGAGTATGAAAAATTATCTCACGCGATCGCAGGTAATGCTCTGGCACTTAAGGAGCATTTATTTGGTTCACGGAGGTATGTAGAGGCAATCTTAGCAGAATCTGAAGGTCAAGCTGTTGGCTTTGCCCTATTTTTTCATAATTATTCAACATTTCTGACTAAGCCAGGAATTTATCTAGAAGATTTATTTGTTTTACCAGAATATCGCAGACAAGGTATTGGTAGAGCTATCCTGACTAGATTAGCCCAGATAGCTGTAGAACGTGATTGTGGGCGGTTAGAGTGGAGTGTCTTGGATTGGAACGAGTCAGCCCAAGAATTTTACCGTAGTATGGGAGCATCAATATTAGATGATTGGCGAATTTGTCGCGTTACAGAAGATGCGCTTATTCAATTAGGAACTGTTAAATAAAAACAAAGGATGAAGTATAAAGGATGAAACAGGACAATTTTATTCTTTAATATTTCATCCTTAAATTTTTATTTTTTATTTTTCTAAAATTCTTTATATAGCAATCCTAAATAAGTTGTAGAAATCGATAAGTTAAGATCCCCGACTTCTCAAAGAAGTCGGGGATCTTATTATTCACGACTGATTTAGGAAAGTCTTGATATTTCGTAGAGAAGCACCTTGTTAGATATTGCTACTAAGTAACAACACTAAATTTAAACCCCAAAAATTCAAAATCCAAAAACTTTATTTAATAAAGCAAACTTTGACAACTTGTCATTTGACTATGGCAGCGGCTCAACTGACAATTATGGAGGATAGATATTGCACTGAATAAGCTGTTATTGCAGAGAGAACACGAAATGAAAAAAATGATTACAATCATGCTGTTAGGCATAGCAATCTTCACCTTTGCCTTCAGTAGTCCCGCATTGGCAGCAGATGCTGTTAGTGGAGCTAAAGTATTTAGTGCTAATTGTGCCTCTTGTCACGCAGGAGGTAAAAATCTGGTTCAAGCTCCGAAAAACCTGAAGAAGGAAGCTTTAGAAAAGTATGGTATGTACTCAGAGGAGGCGATTATCGCTCAAGTTACAAAAGGTAAAAATGCCATGCCTGCTTTTGGCAATCGTTTAAAAGCTAACCAGATTGAAGATGTAACTGCTTATGTGCTTTCACAAGCAGATAAGGATTGGAAGTAAACTAAAATCTAGTTTCCAAAATTAACAATTAGTGGGGCTTTTTGTCCCGCTAATTTTATATTTGTTGAAATTATCAAATAGGATGCTGATATATCGGCTTTGGATTAAGAGTATTTGCAAAATGAGAACCAAAGAAAGAGATTTGCCGACGAAAAAAGTTTTGATTTACTGAAGAGATTGCGATCACAAATATCGTCTATAACTGTCAAAGCTATACAGAGTATGCACCTGCTTGAAAAATCTGTTCGGCGGTTAAATTTAATTCGGGGAAAGTTGGTGAGATAATGCGATCGCTACCTCGAAACTGGCTAACTTGATATTCTCCCTCAATTAAAGTGTAGAGCGAGACAGTTGGTTGTTTGGGGTTGCCAATAAATCGCCTACCGCCTAAAGCAGCATAATCTACAATCCAGTATTCTGGGATGCCTACAGCCTCATAGTCAGCAGCTTTTTTTAAATAATCATCACGCCAATTGCTACTCACTACCTCAACTACTAAAGGTATTGACTCCGCTTGGCTTACAGTAGATTGTTTTTTCCACAGAGGTTCATTTATTAAATTGGGAAGATTTAATATCAGCACATCTGGTGAGTAAGCAGATTCATTTTCAAGCGGTTTTACTAGTACTGTTTTCGGGATGCCGTAGCGTAGACTGATGCGACTATATTCTAGAAGAAATTTCTGGACTAAAAATACAATTATCTCTTCATGGTCGCCTGTAGGTTGCGGCATCTTTACAATTACTCCATCATGCAACTCATAACGTTCTCCTGTGTTGTCAGGATATTTAGCAACAAATTCATCAAATGTAACTAGTTTGCGTAAGGCTTGGATCATAAATTATTGCCTTCTATTGTGTTTGCAAAGCTTCCAGTTTTCTCAATGCTAACTTAATTCGTAATTGCTTTGAGGCTTATTACCTTTCACCTTTGGGAGGTTAAATTGCTTATGAAACCGAATATATCTAGCCCCTAAAGAGCGCACTTATGGAAATTTGAGTGTCTGAAGCAGATTAAAAAATATCTCAACCCAGATTGAGATCATATTACCAATAGAACCGAGATCACACTTCAACGAGTTCATCTCGGTTAAACTGAATACTTGTATTTAAATCTAACAAATGCTCATATAGGAACTTAAATTATGGCAATGAGGAGAGGCGATAAAAATCGTTATAGCGTTTTTTAAACATACAAGTTAAGTAGGTAGACATGATTAAATATAAGATGTTATTGCGAGCGAAACGAAGCAAGTGCAAAGTCTCTAGGATTGCTCCGTTTCATTTGCAAGTTTACGCCCATTAACTTAACTAATAAGGCGTAACAGCATCAAAGAGCGATCTGTGACTGGCACAGTTTGAGAGCCTGAAACTAATTTTCCCCGATCTAAGAAGCGAGGCTCATTAGTGTCAATTACTATTTCCCATATCTTATCTTTAAATTCATTGGGTAAAGCAAACTCAATTAACTCGTAGTGAGCATTAAAAAATAGCAAAAAGCTTTCATCAATAATCCGCTCACCACGATCGCCTGGAGTGGAAATTCCTTGCCCATTCAAGAAAATCTCCATTACTTTGGCATAACTAACTAGCCACTGCTTCTCTGTCATTTCACTGCCATCAGAATTAAACCAAGCAATATCATTAATGCCTAAACCGTGAATGGGGCGACCTTGAAACCATTTACGTCGTCGAAATACTGGATGCTGATGGCGAAAATTAATTAGTTCGCGTGTAAAGTCTAGTAAATCCGCGTTTGCTTTATGCAAGTCCCAATGCCGCCAGGAAATTTCATTGTCTTGGCAGTAGACATTATTATTTCCTTTTTGACTACAGCCAATTTCATCTCCCTCTAATAGCATTGGGACACCTTGAGATAGCATTAGGGTTGCTAAGAAGTTTCGTCGTTGCCGTTCACGCAAACGTATTACTTCTGGATCGTCAGTTTCACCTTCTACTCCACAATTCCATGATCTATTATGGCTTTCACCATCTCTATTGTCTTCCCCGTTTGCCTCGTTATGCTTTTCGTTGTAGCTGACCAAATCATTTAATGTAAAACCATCATGAGCAGTGATGAAATTAATACTTGCATTTGGGTTGCGCCCGTTTGTTTGATATAGGTCAGGGCTACCGGTAAAACAATAGGCAAATTGTCCTAAACTATCATCTACACCACGCCAAAAATCTCTAACTGTATCCCGATATCTACCATTCCACTCAGACCAACGCAGTGGAAAATTCCCGACTTGATAGCCACCTTCTCCTAAGTCCCAAGGTTCAGCAATAAGCTTCACATCTGCCAAGATTGGGTCTTGATGAATAATATCAAAGAAAGCTGATAGGTTATCTACCTCATATAATTCCCGCGCCAGCGCCGAGGCCAAATCAAAGCGGAAACCATCTACATGCATTTCTATTACCCAATAGCGCAGGCTATCCATGATTAACTTCAGAACTTGAGCATGACGCACATTCAGAGAGTTACCGCAGCCTGTAAAGTCCATGTAGTAGCGAGGATCATCCTTTACCAAACGGTAATATACAGAATTATCAACACCTCGTAAAGATAGCGTTGGCCCGAAATGATTTCCTTCGCCAGTGTGGTTGTAGACTACATCTAAGATCACTTCAATTCCGGCAAAATGTAGTGCTTTGACCATTTGCTTGAATTCAGTGACTTGTTCTCCCACAGTCCCACTAGCACTGTAACTAGAATAGGGAGCAAAATAGTTGATGGAATCGTAGCCCCAGTAATTGCTTAATCCTTTTCCTTCTAAATGTCCCGGATGAGATAGAAAGTGATGTACTGGCATCAACTCAACTGCTGTAATTCCTAATTGCAGTAAATGTTGAATTGCAGCAGGATGCGCTAACCCGGCATAAGTGCCGCGCAACTCTTCTGGAATAGCTGGATGTAGTTTAGTAAAACCTTTGACGTGAGTTTCATAAATAACAGTTCTATACCAAGGTGTACCAAGCAGTTGATCGCCTTCCCAATCAAAAGATTGATCGACGACAACACACTTGGGCATTATTTTGGCATCATCTAGTTCCGAAAAAACTAAGTCTTTTTCCTCAGCATCTAGAGAGTAGCCAAAGACAGCTGGATCGTTACTAAACTCACCGTCAATTGCCTTAGCGTAGGGATCAATTAATAGTTTGTTTGGATTAAATCGATGACCTACCTCCGGTGCCCACATCCCATGCACCCTAAACCCATACTTTTGACCTGGGCCAACTCCTGGTAAGTAACCGTGCCAAACAAAATTGTTTTTTTCTGTCAGAGGTATACGAATTTCTTCGTCATCGTTATCAAATAAACAAAGCTCTACCCCTGTTGCATTTTCCGAAAATAAAGCAAAGTTTGTCCCTTTACCATCCCAAGTTGCGCCTAAAGGATATACATTCCCCGGCCATAAAGCTACATACATAAGTTAATCTTGAATAATTAGTTTTTTGGTAAATAATTGACTTTGATTTTTTTGAATAATTAGTTAAAATTTGAAGTTACTAATAATTCGTTAAAATCATCAATATTATAATTTAACCTTTTACTAATATTATCTGCTCTATCATTAGTAATAGAAATCTCTATTCCTTTAGTTTGAAAAATTTAACGGAGAAGGCAACTATATCTATAGTAGGATGCACTAACGCTAAAAAGCAAGGATTTTAAACCCTCACTGTTGCCTCAGCTTTCCACAGCGTAAGCTCTTTACATGGCTCTAAATCATTAGGGGTCGAATTTTCTCTTGCCTCTTAGCCTTGTTCCAATGCGATCGCTCTGGGGTTTAACACATAGTGAATTGACCAACAGTCTCATCTTAACTGGGGAAATATGACAGCGTGTCTTTTGACACGATTTTACCATTACCGCAACAATGCTACGTGGTGACTGTTTTTACTTGGTGTGAAAGAGAACGTGAAAAAGGATTTTTTGTTGCTAACAGTTGCTTTTGGGAGTTTACTGATAGCGTTCCCTGGCTTTGCTGCTGAGAGTGAAATTGAGCAGAGAAATACTGATAAATTGACCGAAGTCATTTTAGATATTCCGAGTTTGAGTGAAGTTGAGCTACCCGCTACTAATGCCGAATTATTAACTCAAGAATCTGTACCGATTGAAGTTAATCCAGAAGAAACTCAGGTAGAAACACCAGATTCTACAGATGATGCAGACATTATTATAGAAGCGATCGCAGAACCAGATAACCTACCTCAATCTACTCCAACTTACGTAATTGATCAAGAAGAAATTAAAAAGCAAGGCGCTGCAAGTTTAGCCGATATTTTGAAACGAATGCCTGGTTTTGCAATCAATGATGTAGGTCATGGTGCAGATATTCACACAGGTACATACTATCGGGGAGCTTCAATTAATCAATCTGTATTTTTAATTAATGGCAGACCAATTAACAATAATGTCAACATTTATCATGGTGGCACTGATTTAAATAGTATTCCTGTAGAGGCGATTGAAAGAGTGGAATTATATAGCGGTACTGCCTCCGCTCTATTTGGTTCCTCTGCTTTTGGGGGAGTTGTAAATATTATCACCAAAGAAGGTTATGGCAAACCTAAATTGAACGCTAGTGCAGAATTTGGCTCATTAAGTTTAAATAATCAACAAGTAACTTATGGTGGTTCATCTGATAATGTCAAATACAACTTTAGCTTTGAAAGATTCTTTATAGATAACCGTTACCGCGTCCCTCTAGGTGCAGCAAATCGTGATGAACAGGGATTTTTATTCAATGCAGACACAGCTACAAGTACCTACTTTGGTAGCATTGGAGTAGATTTAGATCAGAAAAATTCTTTGAATTTAGATGTTACTGTACTCAGCAGTCGTCGCGGCTTAATTTATTTTGGGTTTCCTCTCCAAAGAGATAGATTAGACCACGATGGTTTAAACATTGGCTTATCTTGGAAAACTCGACTAGGTAATGGCGAAAGCTCTAATCTGACAACCTCAATTGGTTATAACCAAGATTATTTTAGTACTTATGGCCCTACAGGAGCATCATTTTATCGGAGAGGGTCTTTAGATACACAACAACTTACAGCCAGAGTCGATCATGAGTGGAAAATTACTTCTAATAATAAATTGCGCTGGGGATTAGATTTGAAAAACACCGATTTAATCGGTGATGTTTTGAGTACAGATCCTAATAGGATTGCGGGAAACGAAAAGGAAGATCGGAGTTTGTTTAATACGGCTTTATTTGCTGTCAATACTTGGAATATTAGCGATAATTTTCTGATAGATTTAGGGTTGAGGCAAACCTTTGATAGCCAGTTTGGAAATTATCTCAACCCTAGTCTTGGGTTACGTTATGCTGTCACACCAATAATAGCAGTGCGTGGAAGTTGGGCAGGGGCACAACGCAATCCTGGGTTAGATCAGTTGTATGTTTATGATACAGTTCATAATTGGATACCTAATCCTGATTTAAGCCCGGAAACTGGCTCTACTTGGAGTGCAGGAGTAGATGTTAATTTTTCTCAAAATCTAATTGGACAGTTTACTTACTTTGGTAGTAGTATAAGCGATCGCTTGGGAGTCATCGCCAACAGATGGGAAAACATTGGACTAGTGGATACCAATGGTTTAGAGGCAGCTTTGCAATTAAGAATTGCCCCAGGCTGGTCAACTTTCCTTAACTACACTTATACAGATGCTCAAATAAAAACAGGTACAGAGAGAGGTTTACAGTTAGGTTTAATTCCCTACTCTGTACTTCAAACTGGTGTAGGTTATGAAAATGCGGGATGGCAGGCTAACTTGTATGTTACCTACAATAGTGGCGCTCGTAGATCCATCTTCGCTGCCAATAATAAGAGTACAGATTTTGCACCATCTTTCGTGAATTTAGATTTGACCGGTCGTGTACCTTTAACTAGCAATTTAGGATTGACAGTCTATTTAGAAAATCTACTGGGTGAGCAATATGAGCGAGTTAATCGCATATACAGCCCTGGATTTACTTTCCGTGTGGGTTTAAGCGCTAATTTTTAGGTGTAAAATCTCTGATTTTCTCTCTGTGTTCTCTGCGCCTCTGTGGTTCAATAAAAAACTTTTAAACCGCAGAGGCACAGAGAACACAGAGAAAAGAGGATCTTTTTGGCAAAGACGATGCACTGCCGTTCAAGATGGTGCGTTAGGCTAAAGCCTAAATGCACCCTACTTGACATTTAAATCTAAAATTGACATGAGAGCCAGAATCGAAAATAAAATACTTTTTATCCACCACGAAGATGTGCCAGAGTTTAAGAAGGGTGGTTCGGTGGTGCGGAACTCTTATTTCTGGGCGCTACGTTCAATTGCTGGTAAAGCTTCGCGTTATCGTGATTGGGAATACGAACCGGAGGTTTGGCTAGCACTTTCACGAATGCTTTTGTCGTTTGCTGAATCTGGGTATCTGGGTCTTAGAGAAACCTTGCTGGAGTTTCCTTTCTCTCAAGGGGAAATTCCTAGTTTGCTGAGGGATATATCCACCTTTGAGTAAGTTTTTAATAATTTAATCATATCTTTCTCATTCGCATTTGCTTGTTTGGCGATCGCATTTGCTTGTTCGGCGATCGCATTTGCTTGTTTGGCGACTCCATTTGCTTGTTGGGCGACTCCATTTGCTTGTTTGGCGATCGCATTTGCTTGTTGGGCGACTCCATTTGCTTGTTTGGCGACTCCATTTGCTTGTTTGGCGACAGCATTTGCTTGTTTGGCGACTCCATTTGCTTGTTTGGCGACAGCATTTGCTTGTTGGGCGACTCCATTTGCTTGTTTGGCGACAGCATTTGCTTGTTTGGCGACATCATTGGGCACTCAAATGACGTTCAATCCGTCACGATTAGCCATCATAGACAAACCCTAGTTAAGAATAGTGCAGAAGCAAGGGTAGTTGTGAGAAAAAAATTAAAATGCAGCAGTTAGTGGAGGAGAATAACGTGAAAATAGGGATTATTACGAAAACATTTATTACATCCATCGGTTTGCTAGCTTTATTTGCCCCAAGTCAAGCATCGGCTCAACTTATACCGCAACCTTGGGTTTCAGTCGGTGGAAAAGATGGTGATGTAACCTATGCTGTAGGTGCTAGGGCTTTAGATTTCGGGATTGAGGTAGGAGTTGGCCCTGATGGTGCTACGGGAGTAGATGTTTTGAGATTTATCAGTTTGCCTGTCATTTCACCTTATGTAGGAGTTGGACTTTATTCAGAGGATAAAGGTGTTGCAGTTTCGGGTGGTGTTCAGGTAGGTGCTACTGATAACGTTTTTGTTGGTGCTGGTTACAATTCTATTCGTGGCTTTAACGGGCAGCTGGGAATAAGATTTTAACTAAATCGTAAATCGTAATTCGTAATTCGTAATTTGTAATGATGTTCGCGGACTCGTTAACATCATTATTGGCGAAATACTCATGCGTAATTGTATTTATTGGTGGTCTTGAATTAGTGAGGAATTTAGACTCTAAGTAATTCAATTACGAATTAAGAATTGCGAATTATATCATGTTCGGCAAATCACTTATAATGTGTCATTGCGAATGCAACGAAGTGGAATGAAGCAATCGCAAAGGTTTGGGATTGCCGCGCTACGCTCGCAATGACATAAGTATTAAGTCGAACATGATATTACGAATTAATTATGCAGGGGGGATAACTGAAGTTGAGATTAGTTCTCTGACATCCTCTGCGGAATCTTGTTGTAATGCTGATGCCACGATCGCTTCACTTTCAACTATATTTAATCGAGCGATCGCTTGTTTCACTCCAGGTATACTTTGAGGATTCACGCTCAACTCATCCAGCCCTAAACCTAATAAAATTGTTGTTGCTAAAGTATCTGCTGCCAATTCTCCACATAATCCTACTGAAATTCCCGCCGCATGAGCAGCTTGGATAGTTTGCTGCACCATTCGCAGCACTGCTGGATGTAGCGCATCAACTAAATTTGCCACGCGGGGATTAGTGCGATCGCTAGCCATGACGTACTGACTCAGGTCGTTAGTCCCGATACTAAAGAAGTCTACTTCAGCTGCTAACTGATCTGCGATCGCAACTGCTGCCGGAACCTCTACCATAATCCCTACTTTCATCCCGGCATCAAAGGAAATACCAGCTTGATTTAGTTCAGCCTGCACTTCACCCAAAATTACCTTAGCTGCACGTACCTCAGTTACACTAGCAATCATCGGCAACATGATCTTAATTTGGTGTCCGACACTAGCTCTCAAAATTGCCCGTAACTGAGTTTTGAACAAATCCAAATGATCTAAACAGAAACGAATTCCCCGCCAACCTAAGAAAGGGTTAGCTTCGGGAAAACCTACTCTCAAATAAGGAAGTGGTTTATCACCACCGACATCTAAGGTACGAATAATTAGCGGACGATTATCTAAAACTTGGGCGATCGCCTGATACACTGCTAATTGTTCTTCTTCAGTCGGGGCGCTTGTCCGGTCAAGATAAAGAAACTCAGTGCGGAGAAGCCCCACACCTTCTGCACCGTTAGCTACAGCAACTTGCACATCACTTATACTACCAATGTTGGCAAAGACGCTAACTTGCCGACCATCAAGAGTAATCGCTGGCTGGTGTGCCGTTGCTTGTGCTTGCTGTTGGGCAGTTTGCCAAGCTTCTTGCTTTGCTGTCAGTAAATCTAGGATATGTGATTCTGGTTCTACCCAAGCTCTGCCACTTTCACCATCAAGTGCCATAAGTGTACCATCTGCCAAGTGCAACACTTGGGCATCTATTCCCAAAACTGCGGGAATACCCAACGTCCGGGCTATAATTGCACTGTGGGAGGTGGCGCTACCAGAAGTAGTACAAATTCCCAAAACCTTTTTCGGATCTAATCTAGCGGTATTTGATGGGCTTAAATCAGTCGCCACTAAAATCGCTGGTTCCTCCAGATGTAGGTTAGCATCTGCATTTCCAACTAGTAATCGCAGCACTCTTTGCCCCACATCGACAACATCATCAACTCGCTCTTGCAAGTAAGAATCCTCAAGTGTGCGGTAAGAAGTCGCTACTTCATCAACTACGGCTTGCCAAGCGGCTTCAGCATTTAGATGGTTTTTGAAGATGCGCTCTTTAGCTGCTTCCAACAATACTGGATCTTCTAAAAATAGTAATTGGGCATCAAAAATGGCGGCTTCAGCGTCACCAATTTGCAGGGATGCTTGTGAGAAAACTGCTTGAATTTCTTGTTTGGCGATGTGAATTGCCGCCTGTAATCTTTGCCACTCTAATTCTACATTCTCTACGTGGTATTGCGTAATAGAAATGTGAGTGGGTTGATAATGAACAACGGGTGCGATCGCTACTCCTGGAGAAGCTGCAATTCCCGCAAGTTCTCCACGAGTTCCTGGGGTAAATTCATGGTGAAATGCTGGTGGAGAATTCAAGGCAACATTATCTTCACCAAAGTTATTAGCGAATAATGCCTGTAATGCCGCTAGTGCCTCATCTGCATCTGCACCAGTAGCAGTAATCACCAGTTCGTGTCCTTGACGCACCCCTAAAGTTGTAACTTGGTTAATACTGTCACCCCTGACTAGCTCAGTATTTCTCGTTAAATTTTGCACGAAAATTTGCGATTGAAACCGGGTTGCTGTCACCACAAACTGTGCTGCGGGACGGGCGTGTAATCCCAAGCGATTGCTGACAATCAGCCGGATTTCTCTGGTTGGTGATTCTACATTGGTTGTTGTTGGGGTGACAAGTGACAACGGCCTACTAACAACACCTAATTGAGTTGCTTTTGCTAGGAGTGCGCCGCGTGCTTCCGCCATAACTTGGTGAATATCTCTACCAGCCGCCGCCGCTACTACAGCAGCGATCGCCCCTTCTACTAGGGGTGCTTCACACAAATATACTTTTTGCTGTTGTGCTTCTGGTAGAAACTCAATTGCCATTTCTGCACTCAGCAAAGCACTACCCAAATCCATTAACACCAAGACACCATTATCAGAATAGACAGAAGCGATCGCTTCATAAACCTGAATAGGATCTGTACCCAATGGATTTTCCGGATCTTCAATACCTGCTGCAACAGCAATGGGAACTTGGTTCTGAACCATCTGCGCGGCGAGTTCCCGCACACCCAAAGCTAGTTGTTTACTGTGAGAAACGATGACAATTCCAATCACTGCCACACCGTCAACCTTGTTGAGAGGTTTGCGTTTAGCTAGTTATCCATTTCATTTTCCCATTCTGCTAGAATTGCAACTGCCCAAAAATATTCCGGTCTTTCCAGCTAGAAATACGAATTAAATAGCCTTCTGTGACGGAAATACGTGGTGTCCACTCATAAACTCCATCGCTAGCAGTACGGGAAAAAATGTCTTGGATAAGTTTGTCTCCATCGTACAACTTAATCGAGACATCGCCGTCAAAATTATCCTGCCACAATATTAAAAAAGGCTGATCTTTCTTGGGAAGTACTTTAGCCGTTGGCTGACTGATTAAGATTTTTGGCGCAACCTGATTTTTGCTTTTCTTACGGAATCCCAGATAACGAGGTAAGTGCCGGAAAGTAGGATTTTCTTGCAGAAGTGGGGAAAGGGTAAGGGGGAGAGGAATGGAATTTTCCCTTTCCCTTTAACCTTTCCCCAACATCTTTGTTCAGAGTATCAAGTCATTAGTACTTATTCGCTTGGTTTTGGGCTAATACTTTCGCTGGATGGTCGCTGTATTAGTAAGTAGTGATGTCTACAATTACGATTAAAAAACCACAAAATTGTTTTTCGTTAGTGACAATCCATCTGAGATTTGTGCAAATGTTACCTGAGTAAATGCGCCAGCACTGCCATCTTGGTCATAAGACACTGCGCCCGTAGTATTGTTATAGATAAATCTTTGCTCGTTTGTCGTTGCAGATGCCCCAATTGTAAACTGACTAGCTAAGAGTGAACCTATTGATAACCCGCCATCGAAACCAGTCGCCGATACCTGAATCAATTCATTAGTGATATTGAAGTTATAAATAGTATCAATGCCTTCATTGTAATTATTGAAAGCAAAGGTATCTTGACCAAGACCACCTATGAGGATATCATCACCATTTCCACCATAAAGAGTGTTGTTGCCTAATGCACCATCCGCAGATAGAGTATCATTGCCATCGCCCCCATCCAAAAGGTTATTGCCTGTTGAATAGTCAATATTTAATGTATCGTCACCAGCGCCACCGTTGAGGGTATTCTTGCCTGATGTAACGATATCTTCCCCCTCGGAGTCATTATAGAGGATGCCAGAGCCGGAGAGATAATCATTGCCATCGCCACCATTCAGAAGGTTATTGCCTGTTGAATAGTCAATATTTAATGTATCGTCACCAGCGCCACCGTTGAGGGTATTATTGCCTGATGTGAGAGGATAAATAATTTCGGTGTCGCCTGACCCCTCTTGGTAGTAGCCAGAAGCACTAAGAGAATCATTCCCATCACCTCCATCCAGAAGGTTATTGCCTGGCGTATAGTTAACATTCAATGTATCATCACCAGCGCCACCGTTGAGAGTATTCTTGCCAGAAGCGAAGAATCCTCCGTATAAGTAATTTGTGTAGCCAGAAGCGCTAAGAGAATCATTGCCGTCGCCACCATTGAGTAGGTTATCGCCTTCTGAAAAGTCAATATTAAATGTATCGTTACCAGCACCACCGTTGAGGGTGTTATCACCTAAAGAGCGATCGGTGCCGTATCTGGTAATTGTGCCAGAGGCGAATAGATAATCATTGCCATCGCCACCATTAAGTAGGTTATTGCCTGTTGATGAGCCAACATTCAAGCTATCGCTACCAACGCCACCATCCAGTAAGTTATTGCCTGCTGAATAGTCAGCAGTCAACCTATCATTACCAACGCCACCGTTAAGGGTGTTATTGCCTGAAGCACCAAAGTAACTGTAGTAATCGAAGCCAGAGAGGGAGAGAAGATCGTTGCCGTCGTCACCATTGAGTAAGCTATTGCCTGTTGAATAGTCAATATTCAATGTATCGTCACCAGCACCACCATTGAGAGTGTTATTGCCAGAAGCGGCGAATCCTGCGTAGAAGGAGCGAGAGGCGAGTAAATAATCATTGTCATCGCCACCACTAAGTAGGTTATCGCCTGTTGATGAGCCAACATTCAAGCGATCGTCACCAGCACCACCAACGAGAGTATCATTCCCCGTACCGTCAATGAGAGTATCATTCCCCGCACCACCAACCAGGAAGTCATTGCCAGCAGCGCCTCTCAGCATGTCGTTGCCACTCAAGCCATCAATGATGTCATCACCCCCCTGGCCATTGATGACATCATCTGAGTTGTCAAAGCCGCTAACATTATTGTTCAGGTCATTAAGAAAAGTAACTGTGTTCAAGTTGAAGATAGTGCTTTGGGTGGAGTTGGCATTGAAGACATCAAAGCTATCTGTGGTGCTAGTTTGCTCATAAAACAGGATATTGCCTGAGTTTACAGTAGCTCCTCTAGATTTGCTCAAATTATCCAGGTTTTCCAGAGCAAAGTTTTGCAAGATGACTGTGGTATCGGTATTACTTCCCTCTTCAAAGGTGATTTCCAAATCGCTGCCATTCTGAGTTAGCAGCAAATATTTGGCAGTGCCTCCCTTAAATTCTAAAGTGTCCACTTCGGCAATGACTTCTGCTGTCGGGTTTGTCCCTTTACCTACCCCACCAAAATCAGTGATGATTTTAGTGCCGTTACTATCGTAGTCAAAAACAAATTTATCCTTGCCGATTCCACCAGTTAAAGTGTCATTGCCAACAAAAGTTGTGATAGTATCATCGCCTGCCTTACCATTAATCGTGTCCGCCTCGTAACTGCCTACTAGAGTATCGTTACCATCGGTTCCAATGATATTTGCCATAACTTTTACCTACCTTAAGAGATTTTTTCAGTAACTTTAGTTTTCAACCAGTTGTTTGTGCCCAAAAATGGCACAAACAACTCACCGAGATTTAGGGTTTTCGGGATAGTTTATACATCACCTATGAAAATCAGCAAATTTTATTGAAGATTTACCCTTTCACAGGCTTTTACAAGACACTTATGTAACTATCTTGGACTATCTAAGCCTTAGGCACTGTAAAAATTGATAGCGTGTGCATTCTAGGATAATTAGTCATTTCAAGCTTTTTAATCATTCTTGTTAAGTAGAAACTACTGAACAAGCATCGAAAAATATGACCATTGAATGCCTAAAATTTACCCTTTATATTTGGTTTTTTGCCAGCGTATAAGTTCTACTAGCCCAAAAATAGTCAAAAGTTTACTCTTGATAGAGAACGAGATTTTCATGTCCCCCTTGTGAGCTATTCTTCGTGGGTGTCTCAGCTTGAAATTAGAGAATATCTCAACGCCTCAAAATAACTACATAGTCAATATTTTACTTAAATGTCTATACTTAAATAAGTATCTTTATATAGTCTTCACATGATTGGCCAATAAATGTATATATGAATACTGAACTTTTTATATTCTTTATATTCTAATACGCTTGGGTTAAGGGTAAAAACTAAAAGTGGTGTAGGTTGTGTTGAGAAACAAAACCTAACATTATCAACCATTTGTTGGGTTTCGTTATTGCTCAACCCAACCTACTATTCTGACGGGGTGACAAAGCGGCTGAAGCCAAGAAAATAGAGGAATGTGACAGTTTTGGGGTAAAAAAAGATAGGTCAGGTATTCTCAACAAGACCTATCAAATGATAATGTTACCTAAATTCTACCAAAACTGCTTTCAAAATGTACTGACACCAGCGCAGTACAAGATGCTAGAAATCTTGATTATGCTGTTGCAATTTCACAAAACTGTGACGATTGAGAAACTAGCCACAGTGTTTCCTCAACCGATAAAATTTGAAAGTCGGAGACGGAGTATACAAAGATTTTTATTGTTGCCGCAGTTATCAATTCAATACCTCTGGTTTCCATTAATCAAACGATGGGTAAAAAACAGCCGAAAACTGCCAAAGAAACAACTGATATTTGCCATTGATAGAACACAGTGGCGTTGTGAAAATGTGTTCGTTATCAGTTTAATAGAACAAAAAAGAGCAATACCTGTTTATTGGCTATTGTTACCAAAAAGAGGATGTAGCAATCTTTGTGAGCAGAAAAAGTTAATTCGCCCATTATTAAGGTTGTTTAAAGGATATCAAATGTTGGTGCTAGGGGATAGAGAGTTTCATAGCATCAAACTAGCGAATTGGTTACAGAGCAAGAGAATTAACTTTGTGCTACGCCAAAAACAAGGCACTTATATTCGCCAAGAACATGAGCCATACCAACGCTTGCAGTCTTTAGGATTAATCCAGGAATTTCGTTTTTTCTAGAGGGTATTCAATTTACCAAACAGAAGGGTTTTGCTAAATTTAATCTGGCTGGATATTACAAGCGGAAATATCGTGGACAACTGGAGCCTGCTGGTTGGTTTTTACTCACGAACCTTGACAGCCTCAAAGATGCCATTAAAGTATTTAAGCTGCGAAGCGGTATTGAAGCCATGTTCAAAGATTGCAAGACTGGTGGCTATAATCTTGAATCTACTTATGCTGATGGTAAACGCTTAATAGCAGTGATTTTATTAATTGCTATTGCTTATACTTGTGCCATTTTAGCTGGTCGTACCTCTCGCAAAATGGGACTACAAAATCGCTTTGGGGCTTAAAAAATAATCAAGCGCGAAATCCTGATTTTTTCGTTGGTTCTTAACCTTCGTTGTGATCAAGAGTAATTTAGATGCGTTTGCCCTGCTGGTAAACTACCTTATTTTCATCAAGGTTTACGTGCTATGGCTCTTATCCAGTCTGCTTTATAGGCTCTTTGTCACCCCTTCAGCCTACTATTTTTCACAAAGCCAACCGTATTGCTTTATATTCTTCCAGCTTTTAAACAATAAGAGAGCAGTAGGCAAATGTTTTAAGTAGGATAAAAATACATATTTTCCTTTTTGAACGCTGTGATGTCTACGATAGTCACTGAGCTTTGTCGTACCACTTCCCTATGGGACGCTACGCGAACGTGGAAGCAAGCTACGCACAGTGTCTCCTAGAGAAGTGCGGGCTATGCCTACGCATGGTGATATATTGTATCTAAGCCAGAATCACAAACGCAGACATGGCTAAACTAATCCAAAGACACTTGCAAATCATCTGCACTTATACCGGAAGTTAAGCAACTAAACTCACTATCTACTTTACCTAACAGTAAGTAGACATCTCCAGAAATTAATAATGCGTTACCTAAAAACCTTAGAGAGACCTTATATATCACGTTTCTACATTCATTATCGAAGATATATCTTGTATTGAAAAATCGAATAGGAGGTGGTTAAAATAGAACCTCCCATTCTGTGTCTAGAGTAATATAAGAACGCTAATCACAATTAAACAACCACGAAATTGTTTTCGGTTAGTGTCACACCACCCAAAAGTTGTGCAAACTTGACCTGAGTAAATGCACCTGCACTGCCATCTTGGTCAAAGTAGAGTTCACCCGTGCTTTTGTCATAGATAAATCGTTGATTGCTTGTCGTTGCAGAGATTCCGAGGGTAAACTGAGTTTTCTGAAGTAAACCTACAGATAACCCACCACCAAAACCCGCAGCCGATACCTGAATCAATTCATTAGTAGCATTGAAGTCATAAAGATGATCAAGTCCTTCGTTGTAACTATTGAAGGCAAAGGTATCAATACCATCATTTCCATAGAAGGTGTCATTACCAAAACCACCTGTTAAAACATCGTTGCCAAAACCACCATAAAGAGTGTTATTACCTAATGCGCTATATGCGGAGAGAGTATCATTGCCATCACCACCAGAGAGCAGATTATTGCCTGTTGAATAATCAACAATCAATTTATCGGCACCAGCGCCACCGTTGAGAGTGTTATCCCCTGATGCCCTGCGATAGACTCCTTCACTGCCGTACTCGTTGCCGTACTGATTGCTGTAATCGTCGAACTCGTAGCCAGAGGCGGAAAGATAATCATCGCCATCGTCCCCATTAAGTAGGTTAGCGCCTGATGAATAGTCAACATTTAAGTTATCGTCACCAGTACCACCGTTAAGGGTGTTCTTGCCAGTGGTGTTATAAAAAGATCCTCCGTAGCCGTAGCCGTAGCTAGAACCAGAGAGAGAATCATTGCCATCGCCCCCATTTAGTAAGTTAGCGCCTGATGAATAGTTAACATTCAAGTAATCGTCATCAGCCCCACCGTTGAGGGTGTTATTGCCAGTGGTGTTATCAAACCTATAGCCCTCGAAATTAGAGGCAAAAAGAGAATCATTGCCATCACCACCACAGAGCAGATTATCACCTGTTGAAATGTTAGCACTCAAGTAATCGTCACCAGTGCCACCCTTAAGGGTGTTATTACCAAGGGCAAGATTGACGGAAAGACGATCGTTGCCATCGCCACCATCCAATAAGTTATCGCCTTTTGAAAATAAAGTGCTTAAGGTATCGTTACCAGCCCCACCATTGAGGGTGTTATTACCAGATTCTACAGGATTGTAATAGTCATTAGAGACGGAGAGATAATCATTGCCATCGTCACCATTCAGTAGGTTATGCCCTGTTGAAATGTCAGCAATCAAGCTATCGTTACCAACGCCACCATTGAGGGTATTATTACCACCAGATACCTCACTGTAGCCGTCACTAGAGACGGAGAGATAATCATTACCATCGCCACCATTTAATAGATTATCCCCTGTTGAACTGTTAGCGCTTAAGTTATCGTCATCAGCGCCACCGTTGAGAGTATTATTACCCGCGCCACCAATGAGAGTGTCATTTCCCGCACCACCGCGGAGCAAGTCGTTGCCACTCAAGCCATCAATTTTGTCATTACCTCCTTGAGCATTGATAACATCATTTGAGTCGTCTAAACCCGTAATGTTATTGTCGAGGTCATTGAGGAATGTGACAATATTTTTGATGCCCAGACTAGTATCAGTGGAGTTAGCATCTAGGACATTAAAGCTGTCAGTGACGCTAGTTTGCCCATTAAACAGGATATTGCCAATAGCTAATCTTTGACCAGAAGCCTTCAGATTCTCCAAGTTTTCTAGTTTAAAGTTTTTTAGAATAACTTCGGCATCAGGCACCCCTTCAAAGGTGATTTCTAGATTGCTGCCATTCTGGGTAAGCAGCAAATTTTGGGCGCTCAAGCCAGCACCTTGAAATTCGATGGTATCTACTTCGGCAATGACTGCTGCCGAGGGGTTTACGCCTTTGCCTATGCCACCAAAATCGGTGATGTTATCAGTACCGTCGCCTAAGTTGTAAACAAATTTATCCTTGCTACCGCCACCAGTCAGGAAGTCATTACCCTCCTTGGCTATGATGATATCGTTGCCTGCTTTACCGTTGATTGTGTCCGCGTCGTTACTGCCCAGTAAAGTATCATTACCCTGGGTTCCAATGATATTTGCCATAACTTTTACCTTCCTAAATCAGTTTTTCAGTAACTTTAAGTTTTCAGCCCTAAATTAGTGGTGTTTCATCACACAACAAGTCACCGAAAATTAACGCTTTCGGCATACTTTTATGTCACTATTAAAGGACAGTAATTTTTCTCTGAAACCTACTTTCTTTACCAGCTTGCAATTAGCAGCTTACCATCTAAGTACCAAAACCTCATGCAATGTACAAATTCATGGCCGAGGGGATGAACTCAAACAGGTCGTTTTAAGTTTTTTCTAACCATCCTTGATAGAATAGTATAGGCATATCTCAATCAAGGCACCGCTAAAAAAGCTTTGCCAAATCAAGCTTAAATGCCTGAAACTTACACAACACCTTGAAAGGGCTAGTCCTACTATTTTAAAAATAGGGAATAGTTAACTCTTAATAGGGAAAGGGATTTTTACACCCTTGTTGTGGGCTATTGCCCCTGAATATCTAGCTTAAAATAGAGAACATCTAAATAACCTGATACTAACTAGATACTGAATATTTACTTAGATGTCCATAGTTGAAGAACCATCTTTGCATACTCTTTACATTATATGCCGAGAAATCTATGTGGCAAGATATTATCTTAGTATGTTCTTCACATTTTTAGAGTTTATGGTCAAGAGTTGATTCGCACAAAGCACCACTGACAAAGAAGTTTGAATGGAGGCTTCCAAAAAGCTAACTTCGGGAATGCTTGAAGAAAGAATAAAAAAATATATTTTCTTTAGCGATCGCCTCGGGTGGGCTAAGTCTACGCCTGCCAATATCCACAATATTTGTGCAAAAATCGCTATATGTTACTAAAATTACAAACGCATACATAATGTAATTTAGCCAAAAACGCTTGCAAAGCATCTGCACTCATGCCCAAAATTAATAAACCAAGCCCAACACCAATACTTGTCGGGTTTTGGGGAAAAGGAAAAGGGTTAAAGGGGAAAAACCTTATATATCGAGCCTTCCACTTTTTTTCCCCTTACCCTTTAACCGAGCAGTATTGAGCCCAACACATATTTTCTGTTAACACATTACATTAATGAATAGAATGCGAGGTGCCCAAAAGAGCGCCTCGCAACCTGTACTTAGAGCGATCGCAGAACGCTAATCACAATTAAACAACCACAAAGTTGTTTTCGGTTAGTATCACACCACCCCAAAGTTGTGCAAATTTTACCTGAGTAGACCCAGATGCACTACCATCAAGGTCAAAATACAGTCCACCTGTGCTGTTGTCATAGATAAATCGTTGCTCACTTGTGGTTGCAGATGTGCCAATGGTAAACTGACTTGTCAAAAGTGAACCTGATGATAACCCACCGCCAAAACCAGTAGCCGATACCTGAATCAATTCATTGGTGGCGTTAAAGTCATAAATACTGTCAACACCATCGTTGTAAGTATTGAAAACAAAAGTATCAGTACCAGCTCCTCCAATTAGACTATCATTACCGTTGCCACCTGTGAGGATGTCATTACCATCCCCTCCAGATAGTAGATTCTCGCCTGTTGAACCGCTAGCATTCAACGTATCGCTACCAGCACCGCCAATGAGAATATCATTTCCCTCACCACTCCTCAAAAGGTCATTACCACTTTTGCCGTCGATGATGTCATCACCCCCCTGACCATTGATGACATCATTGGAGTTGTCAAAACCCGTAATGTTGTTGTCGAGGTCATTAAGGAAGGTAACAGTGTTCCTGTTGAACAGGGTAGTTTGAGTGGAATTGACATCAAACACATCAAAACTGTCAGTAATGCTGGTTTGTCCAGAAAACAAGATATTGCCAATAGCTGGTCGTGAAGAAGTTGCTGGCAGATTATCCAGGTTTTCTAAGTTAAAGTTTTGCAGAATGATTTTACTGCTATTAGTGAAACCTTCAAAGGTGATTTCTAAGTTGTTACCATTTTGAATTAATTGCAGATTTTGGGCAGTGAAGACATAACCTGTAAATTGCAAGGTATCTAAAGAAGCAATCACCGCCGCTGAGGGATTTGAGCCTTTACCCACGCCACCAAAATCGGTGATAATATCAGTGTTACTCTCGTCAGAGTAGTAGCTGTCGCTCAAGTTGTAAACAAATTTATCATTGCCCGCCCCACCAGTTAGGGTGTCGTCACCACTCCCACCTGTCAGGATATCATTACCCGCACCACCAATAATATCCCTCTTCTGTCACTTTCCGGGTATTCTAAATAAAAGGATTAGAAGAAAAAACTCTCTTCAGGTAGGTATGGCAATGGATGTAGAATTACAAATCCTGAAACATTTGGCAAGAGATGCCCACCCAACAGTTGCGATAGCGAAGCGCAGATCGTAGATGAATATTGTGCAGAGTATAAAGACTTATTTAAAGAAGTAAGGAATTATGAGTGCTTCAAATATTTACACATGGGGATAATATCAACGATAAAACGAAAATCGTTACCAGAGATAGCAAAGGTAGTGAGCATAAATTCGGCACAGTCATTACACCATTTTTTAGCAAATTCAGATTGGTCAGTAAATAAATTAAAACAACGAAGATTAAATAAGTTAAAGAAACAATTGCATGGTCGTGCAATTACATTAGTAATAGATGAGACAGGAGATAGGAAAAAAGGTAAAAAGACTGATTATGTAGCTAGACAATATTTAGGAAGCGTAGGGGAAATAGATAATGGAATAGTTTCAGTCAATGCTTATGGAGTTTATGCTAATATAACTTTTCCATTAATCGTCAAAGTATTTAAACCAAAAGGAACATTAAAGGAGTCAGATAAATATAAAACTAAAATAGAGCTAGCATCAGAGATAATTACAGAATTAATGGAATCAGGGTTCAATATTGAATTAGTACTGGCTGATAGTTTATATGGTGAAAGTAGCCAATTCATTAGAAAAATTGATATAACTTAGGCTATGTGGTGTCAATTAGAAGTAATCATGGAGTCTGGCTACCAGCAGAGCAAAGGGTTAGGGCAAATAAGTGGTGTAAATTTAAGAGAACATTTAGCAATC
>NZ_JACJSI010000539.1 GCF_014698065.1 Nostoc flagelliforme FACHB-838 | reverse complement strand
TCTCCCAAAAAATGAAACATTTAAATGGCGGAAAAATCGGAGATCCTTCCATTATCCGATTTTGTTTGGAAATGGGGCATACCAGGTATAGCCGTGACATCGATATCAAAGATATATACAGCGCTTCTTTGAAAGATTGGTATGAAAAATACTTGAAGAAAGCGGTGAATCTGACATTTGATGCCAAGCACCAGGGGGATGAAATCTGGGCGATTGGTGGAGGTTGCCTTTTACCAGGATTTAAAAAGCTGTTGGAGAAAAACGGCTTCAAAATCTTGGACAATCCGGTAGAAGCCAATGTCTCTGGGCTTTTAGAGATGGCGAAAACCATTAACAGCAAAAATCTAACGGGCACATCTCTTAAGTGAAGTTATAACAATGGCAGATAAAAAAGACTTAGCACCGGAAAAAGTTCGCATCAAAGATAATTACCGAGAGCGCATATTTGCAGAATCGCAAAAACTAGATAAAAGTTACCTGGACACCCTTTACTTTATCGTTGATTGCTATTTTGTTTTCATTAAGGCTGGATTACCTGTACAACTTTTAGCAAACACTCCGATTAATACTGAGTCAAACCAACTTCCTTCAATAACTTCGACTCCATTTGCACAGGAGAAAGAAGAAGATTCTTCAGGGGAAACATTCAGCCTTGATTTTGATTTGTAACCGTCAGAGGTCATACTAAAAGGGAAAAGTCAATTAAACAATACACTAGCTTTTTTAGACTCATTTAGCTCTTTTAATTTAAAAGCCCTGGTAAAAATCCAGGGCTTTCCTTGATATGCAGTTTATTAAATGCCAGCTTAAAATCTTTGCCAGCGCTTTCTATACAACAGATGAAAGCTTCTAACTTTTCCCGTTATCTCTTTGATTGAGCGATGTCTACGACGGGCTGCACCTACGCTTGACTTCTCCCCCAGCCCAAAGTCCTATTCTCTCGTAATTTATTGTCAGTAATCTTAAGTTATGTGGAATTAGACTATAGGTTAACCTAGTATGTTCTCATAGAGTATGATCACAGAAGAGAGTTTATAAGTAAGGTCAATGGCTAAAAGTCCGACATTGAGCGTAATCATCAGTGAAGAAGATAAAGAAAGATTGAAACGTCTTGCTATGGCTGAAAAGCGTTCAGTGAGTCAATTAGCAGCTATTGCTATTCAAGAATATTTGGATAAGGCAGAAGCTACCAAAGAGAAGGGTGCAGCATGAGTGAAGCAACCCCAGATCGGCTCGAGCGCATCGAGCGCATCCTTGAAACTGTGACCACCAACCAGCTGTCCCTCCAGGAAACAGTTCGCCAAAACACCGAAGAAATCCACAGCCTCACAGATATCTTGATGCATTCCATCCAAAACGCCGAAACTGACCGCGAGGTATTCCAGGCTGAAATTCGCCGCATCTGGGAATACCTACTAGGGCAGCAGCGTAATGGCAATGGTAGCGGTGGCAGTGACAGTTGAATAGCATCAGGCATTTAACTATTTACTTACATTTTTTAAATAGGGAAAATTATGAGAACAGCTATCGTTTGTTACGATTTAAAAAACGTCAAGTCAGGCGACAATGCTCGCGTAAAGGAAAGACTTGAATTGGAAGACACTGCTACAACCTTTCAAGCGTTAAATGTCAACTCATTATTTCCTGATCGGGTTAATTTGCATTTGCCTAACACTAGACTCTACCTGAATGTCAGCAATCCCTCGGTTACTAGTAAACAGATTGCAAACGACGTCTACAGTCTTATTCAGTCTGTAGGCGCAACACCCGACAAAGTATATGTTGCATTTATTACAGAAGATTTCATATTCAATGCTCCGTAAGGATAACCTCAAAGCGCGATCACACAACTTTTAGGCCAGACGATCGTTTAACCATCATCTGTGGGTAGGGGGATTAGGGGGCCTTGACTGTCTAAATAGTATATTTATGCTTATCCCTTAAGGATTATCGTGGGGTTCACGCTTTAAAATCCGGCATTGTATACCGATAAGACAGCCAGGCGGTGAAACCATCCTTTTTGGCGATCGCCTGCGGCGGGGCGTAGCCTATCGCTGTTTTCGGGGTACTTAAAAGCGCGATTGTCAATCCCTGCGGTGTCTCAAACCAGTACCCCTGACTTTTCACCGTTTAAATCCCGCTTGATAAACACAACATTTTCCTGCTGATCTATATAACCCAACCCTTGGCGTTCTCCATAGTGTTGTTCTCCTTTTCCATTGTCTTAAAAGGGCTATTCTAGGATAAATCTATCTTTGTAAGTCTGTTTGTTGCGCTTGAGATTTAGCTAATATTTGATCAATTTGAGTATTAACATCCTCAAAAGTTTGCAATATCTGTGGAGTTAGTTTATTAGTCTGCACTCTCCCTGATTGCAAGTTTAAAATTACCTCCCCGTTTTTCTGCGAAATAGTTAAATCCCTCTGCTGGGTATTGAAAGCCAAGTCATAAATCTTTCCTTGGACTTGAGTGCCATTTTCATTAGACTTACCCCAAACCATGCCAATCCTTTGAGAAATTTGAGTCAACCGACTGATGGAATCAAGCTCAAATGTATCTTTATTCATTACTGTCAACGCTTGGGCTGATAATTGCTTACCAGCTTTAAACCCATAAGCCACTTCTACAATGCGTTTTTTGTAATTTTCCGGCTTCCCTAACTTATCTGCGGCATTGTACCAATTTCTCAAGTTATCAATAGTAACTGTCGGGGGCTTCTTTATACCTAGAGGTTCGGTTTTTACACTATTACTAATCTCTGGTGTAGAAAGAGTAGTGGAGAGTAATGGAGTTATAGATTGGTTAGGCGGGGATTGCGCTGTTTGTTCTGGTGGTTTCAAAAACTGCGGTCGTGTAGCGAGGGAATTAACCCTTTGTTGATACTCAAGAGTAGATTCAATCACAGCCCCAAATTTCTTGGCCATGCTCTCTAAAGTTTTGGCAGGGATGGAGCTATCAACCAAGTTAAATACGGCTAGACCTTTTTTAGTTTCCCTTATAACATCTTCTGTTGGGGCAAGCGAGAATTTAACATTTTGAGCAGTTAACCATTTTGTCACAGTCTCAGCTTTCTGGTTGTCAACAGCCAAGCCCATGATTCCAAGTTTTTTGTTTGATTCTGTAGAAAATAAGAAAGTAGGACGCTCTTTAATCTGATGTAGAATTTTCGCACTACTCTCAATCATATACCAGGGTTAGCGCGTCTCAAACCCTATTGACAGGGGGATTATGGCAGAGGTACTGAGTTTGAGAGAGCCGCAGCTAACACAGAGAGCATATAGCGATCGTTCATCGCTGCTCGTCGTGATTTTT
>NZ_JACJSI010000538.1 GCF_014698065.1 Nostoc flagelliforme FACHB-838 | reverse complement strand
CCATTTTGCCATTCCTGGGAAATAGTCGCCCGGAGATTGTTCAAATATATCTCTGGGGTTGCAAATTGCTGCATCAATTCCATGTAAACTATATGCCAATAAGAAAAAGTATTCTCTAGGTCATGCTTCCACAGAGAAGCTTCTCGATTGGCTGTCAATCCGTCAAAAATTAACTTTTTTTCAACATCAGGTAAATGGCAAAAGAAATCGGTCACAGCATCATCATCTAAACTGGTGTGGTAAAATTCCTCATCCAATTCCCTAATTTTTTGAGCTAATTTGAACCCATCTTGTCCTTGTGACTGCACCAATAACCATTCCCATTCCAATAAGCTACTTGTTGTCGCTCCTTCCAAATGAATACCATTAGCAATTTCTATCCAGTCGGGTATACCATTAGAGATTTCACTTTCTGCTGACAACAAACTGGCTGCAAAACCATCGTCATTACTAAAGCCATTCTCAAAAGCCGTTTTTACCAATGGCTTCATCTTTTGTGCAACTGCTTCTAAATCTTCAACAAAAGTACAGTCATCAAAATAAGGTTCTTCCCAGCTTGCTTCTTGGACTATATATTTTCCCTCTGGCTGGGATGCTTGCCAAATAATCTGATTCCATTCTCCCCATAATTGGGACCAAGTTTGAGCTAATTTTGCCAAAGAAGTTGGTTGTGCTTTGCTTGTTTTTACCTGTTCTACTGTTTGAGGTGGAGCGATGATTTGAGTTAAAGTCTCCTGGGTATTCCCTTGCAGTTGAGCAAACACAGTTACTCGCTGTTCGTTAGATAAAACCGCAAATAATTCATCGAGTAGCCGGGAAATCTCCTCTTCTGTAAGTGCTTCAAAGATACGCGAACCAACAGAGGTTTCTTGTTTAACCTTACCCAAAGAATTGCTCTGGCTCTTTTTTGGCATCTTGGGAAATCCCCTTAGCATTACATAAATAGCCTATTTCAACCGGAAGTAAGGAGGAGGACAGTCAAACATTATTTAACAAACGTTAATTTGCAATTTCAGCTTCCAACAAACTCAGCACTTTCTCTTCCAGTCCAGTCAAATAAGCACGATTCAGCTTCCCCAGCGACTCCAAGAACTTCTGCACCGACTCCTCCAGCTCACTTGAATACACCCGATTAACGCGATCGCATATCTCCCGCATCTGCTGACACTCCGCAGGTAGGTAATCGTAAGATTTCAGGTGCTGCAAAGCAATTGTATATTCCCCATCCCAGCTTTTGACAGTGCAACTAAAATCATTCACTCTTGCGACTATCCCCCAGCAGCCACGCTTACCCCTGAGTTCGGGGTTGTCTTTGGTAAGGATTTGGCAAACTTCGCCAACCTGGTAGGTATTTGGTACTTGGGTTCGCTCCATTATGCGCTGCACAACATCTTTCACGATTTTGCCAGTAGGCACTTTCCCGCCAGCAAGTTTTACTGCTTTTAGCCACACTTCTTGCTGTTGTTGCGGTTCGAGCTTAGTCATGGGTCGAACTTGCCCTTCGCTGGTAGGCAAGATTTGTAGCTGATCAGAGTGGACTGTAGCAGGATCATCTTCAATTTGATTTTGTGTCCAATTTGGACACATTTTGATTAAATTATCTACAACTCCAGCAGCTTCAATTAATCTGTAAGGATGACGACGCTCAAATCCAAACCTGTCCTTGCAATAGTCTTCAAAGGTTGAATGCGTCGAACGGTACAGTCGGCGATCGCGTAATTCTGCCAGTGCCTTCCCCGCTTCAAAAAACGCCCGTTCGACCTTCCTCTCCAGGAGTAGGCGATCGCTTTGTTCCTCGTCGGTCAATTCCTCTACTTCAACAGCACTAACCGTAATTGTTGCTGTAGTTGGATTTTCCTCAACAGAGATATCTTCATTTGCAGAGTTACTGAGTGATTTTGAATTTATCTCTGCGGCAGAGGTGGCTTTTTTACGCCTAGAAGATGGTTTAGCCATCATTCCACCCCTTTAATTCAATAGTACTTGCTCAAAATCAATGACAAATAGATTAACTATGTGGTGAGTTATGGCAGTAATGCTCTGGGATTGGACTCGGTGGAGCATTATCATCTTCACGAATCCTCTTGAATTTTCACAATGTCATTGACAGTTACTAACTCTCCAGATAGCACAGAGCAAATCCTTGCTAGTTTTACCAAATTATCGATATCCGCTTTTTTTAGCCTGCCATCACGGGCGACAGTCAAGGTATGTCTAGTGACTTCATTCGGGCTACCCTCAAACTGCCTATGAACTGCATAGACAGACAAGAGGCTACCATCTTCAGTTTTGGGCCACCATTGCGAAATATCAATATATGCTTCCATCCAAAGTGCTAACACGTTTTTAATGATTAACCTCCATTAACGCTTATCTGATTACAGAATAACAGCCAATCAACATACAGGCTATCAATTAACAGACTAATTGCTAATTAGTGTATTGATAATCAGTTATCAGAATAGCATAATATAACTATCACAAAAGGCAACCGCCCTTAGCCTCGGAAACTTTGGAAGCGATCGCCTTTTGAAAAACCCATACATTCGTACAGGGAATCTTAATTATGACTCACGCCTTTTACACAGCACAACAGCTGCAACTGAAATCTATTGCCCAACTCAAGCAAATCTACAGCGAAATTGCCTGCACAACCAAAGTAAGCGACAAACGCTGTAAGGACGCGTGGATTTCCGCCATTGTTAATTATCAGGCAAGCAAGATTCAGAAACTCGCCCCTGCTGCCCCCGACAACCAAGCCGCAGCCCAAGCCGAACTCGACAACTACATCGCTGACCAAGCCCAAGTTGTAGCTTCCGAACCCCTCACAACAGTCGAAATCTCATTTGACCACCACGAATATTACGCTGATGACAAACTGATAGGCACCATCAGCCATGACGACAACCACTTAACGCAACGCTGGGTAGTTATGGTCAACGATAAAGAAGTATTCCGTGCCAACACTCCAATGCGTTGCGATCGCTTCATCTGCACTCACTATAAAGACAGCACACTACCAGTAAAAGCAAAGGTGCAGGGGAGCAGGGGTGCAGAGGGGAAAAACTTACAACAACTTTCTCCTCTGCCCCTCTGCGCCTCTGCCCCCATGCCTTCCTCTTCTACTGAAAACCAAATCATGGCGCATATCTTCAACGAGTGCCAGAATTATAGGTTTGAAATTCTCGATGATGGCATTTACAACAGCAACGGCGTGAAACTGGGGCAAGTCGGATGCACTGACGGTAACTGGTGGGTGAAAAGGCGTTATTCAGGTCAGCAGCAGTATTCTAACTCGGTCTATGATGCAGTGCGCTCAT
>NZ_JACJSI010000537.1 GCF_014698065.1 Nostoc flagelliforme FACHB-838 | reverse complement strand
CTCGCTGGTATGCTTTTGACCTGGATGCAAGAACGTACTAGTGAGGTTTTAATTATCGCTTCGGCTAACAATATTCAATGGCTACCACCAGAGCTAACCAGAAGTGGACGCTTCGATGAGATTTTTAAGGTGGATTTACCCAATTATGGAGAACGGCACGAAATATTCAAGATTCACTTAGCCCGTTTTGATCCTCGTTTCCGTGATCGGGGCGATGGGTATAGTGAAGAAGAATGGAAAAGGTTACTCAAAGCTACACAGCGATGTGTGGGGGCGGAGATTCAAGCCATTGTAGAACGCGCCGCCGTCTTTAGTTTCTGTGAAATGTTTGGTGATGATGTTGCACCAGCTAGCGAACTGCCATCACTTGAGATTACATTATCGGCATTGCTGGCTGCAAGGCAGAGTATGAATCCTCTGGCCATCCGCGAAGCTGACCGAGTTGAAAGTATGCGTAACATTGCCGCTTTGCATGGCCTTCCATCTAGCCCGATTGATTCATCTATATATAGTCTCGGCAACATCGATATTTTTGGTGAAACATGAAAACTTTAAAAATCAATTCCGAAAAGGATTTATACGTTGCTGCCTTCAATTTACTGAACATACTAGGCCCTGTTGCTGGAGTATCAATTATCATCGGCACTGTGGCGCTCGGTTACGTTCAAACTTGTCCCCAAGATTTACCAGTTACGCACATTCTCACTCTTGGCAAGCGCACATTTAACTTGGAAGCCGCTTCTACGCCAGAGCAATTAGAGAAAGGGCTGAAATGAAATTTCGAGCATCCTTAAACAGTGATCGCGGAATGTTATTCAACCTGGGAGGAGAAATTTACAACGTGCCTTTCTGGATGTACAAGGTAAATTTTCCATTAGACATCTTTTATCTTAAGGACAATGTGGTGACAACTGCGGTTTACAATGCCCAACCGTGTTACAAAACCCCTTGCCCCATCTACAAGGGGAAAGTTGCTAATCAGGTGCTAGAGCTAGCAACAGGCGCTGCCAATATCAAGGTTGGCGATCGGCTTAACATCCAACCCTTATCATCAGCCAAAGAATAATATCGATTACGATCAGGCTGTGATGGCAATTTGCCAAAAACGTATGTATTAGGGAGAACCAATAAATAAATCAGCCCAGCCGTCGCTTTCGCCTTGAGGGCGAAAGCGCCTAGATATCTCGGTTTTGCCAAAAATATTATTGATACGGCTGGGCTGATTTATTCGTGTCTTGTGCCTTGCATTAAACAGGCTTTAACACACAAAATCAAGCAAAAGTCAATCTCCACATTTCTACCTTACTGAGCTAATTACAAAAATATTTATACTAATAAATAATTGCAGGGATTATATGTCAAGCAAAAAGGTTGCTAATAATATAATTGATTTCTAAATACTTAGAGAATGAATGTTAGCAATATTATACTAGTACTTTTGTGCTATTTTTTTTTAGTACTAAAGTGTCTCCATTTTGAAGTTGACTTATTTAAGAATGTGCGTATTCCTCATCCAATCGTTCAGGAGAACGAGATGCGTACTGACTACGAATATCTAGAAAGTTTTTCCGCTTCGGCAACGGCAACCCTCTCACCTTCTCCAAAGAATGACAGGGCGACAAAAAGCACACTTACACTCATGGGTGTGACTGGTGTGTTGATGATAGCAGAGATGTCCGTCCACAATATATTGATGGGTGGATTTATGATTGCGTCCGCCATCGTCATTGCCTTGCCGAAACAATCACAAGCATTATTTACTAACTTCGATAAACTACAACGAAAGTATGGAGTTAATCTCTATGCTGTGTTGTTTGCGCTGTTAGCAGTAATTTGTCTAATTGATTTTGCGGCGGCTCCAGCTAATGCTCAGTTTTTCAATAATGCTCAAACTTGGATGACCACCACTTTTGGTAATGCCAACAATGGACAAACATCAGAAGTTATCGCACTTTTTTTCAATGTATTGAGAGCTTTATTCCTATTATATGTTGGGATCAGTTTAGTTCGGATTATTCAGTCTGCCCGCAATGATGAAGACTGGCAGACACTAGCAAGAACTCCATTAATCATAGTTATGGCAGTTTTCGTTGGAGATTTAATTACTGGTTTGATTGTTCAGTAAAAAAGCTTTATCAAAACAGAATTCAGGAGTCAGGAGCCAGAATTAAGAATGAATTCTGTGTGAATGGCGAATGAATAAGTGTGTTTAATACCCCCACTAAATTGAAAATTTAGCAGTCTTCTCTTTCAGAGACGCAAGCGCGAACTAATCAGGAGTGGGTTTGAATCCCCCACTGATTGATTCTGACTCCTGAATTCTGACTTCTGAATTCTTCTTCAAGGGTTATCAGTTATTGATACATACACATTCGGATTAATAGCTGATAACTCTTTATTAAATCAATAAACATGTCAAAAAAGCATGATTTTCGGACAGTAAATCGAATTTTAGGAGAAAGACCAAGACTAGGGCCATTCCCTGCCGACCAAATATTTGCCTGGACATTAATCGCAGTAGTCAATGTATTCATCTTTAATTATTTACTGAAAACAAGTTGGTTAGGTACAGGATTAAGTATTGCTTGGGGATGGGCAACATGGTGGACAATTTCTACAAACAAAGACTTTTTCGGTAAGTTCGTCAGCGTCCCTCGAATTAGTAGGGGATATATGAGATTTCAATCAATACAACAGAAGTCGTCAGATGGAAGCCGGAAGAAAAATAAATTCTGAGTTCTAGTGAAATTTCAGTTATTAGTAAAATTATGCCAAAATCTTCTAATAAGGCTAAAGATAAATTAGGTAAAGCAGCATTAGAAAACGAGCAGATTAGTGTCGTGAAAATGCTCACTCCCTTTGAAGATATTATCCATTTAGCGGGGATTTGCGACCTCAACTTAGGAGGTAGGCAGGGCGTAGGCGCATTAATTCTCAAGAAAGGTGAAAATATTCAAATCAAATTTTGCTTTGATTGTTTAGGGATTCATCCGAATTTACAATCATCGCAAATGCTGCCGATCTTTGAGGGGATAGAAGCGGGGCTAAAAGAAATTCCCGAAGGCGAAGGCGAAAGTCTCACAATACACTTAGGGTCTTTTACCTCGGATTATCAGCGACAAGAAGAACTGTCCAAGCTAGAGAGTAATTGTCAGATTGACCAATTAAAATTGTTAATACGTAGTGAAAGATTAAGGACTAAAAAACTAACGGAAAGTGGAGTTAGGAAGAATAAGTTTTTGAGACTCTGGTGTACTTACACTGTTATTGATGAGGATGAACGGTCTAAGGATTTTATAGAATCTCTGATTAGAAAATTAGAAAAGGGCTGG
>NZ_JACJSI010000536.1 GCF_014698065.1 Nostoc flagelliforme FACHB-838 | reverse complement strand
CCACGATAATAAGGGTTAAAGAATACTTCTTCTTGATGACCATGCACCAGATCATCAGTTACATCTAAATCTATAGTTATTTGTCGTGGTGGTGAAGAATATGATTCTAAAAATATTTCCACCAATAGTGTTTCTATAGCCTCTGCATTATGTTCAATTCGATGATATCGACTATCAGCTCTTGAAGATACATTTTCTGGACAGTGTTCGATCCGATTCAAAGTACTTTTTCCTGCAAGAACTGGTAGTTCTTTCTCGGAACCAACTATTTTTCCTAGCGCCAGAGCAAACATTGGGTCGTGACGTAGTTCCTCGTGGTCATTTAAGTCTTCATAACCCATTATCAAACCATATATTCTCTGCGCGATTAAACTTTTTACTGAATGATTAACTCTATTTATATCTCGGTAATCTTTGAAACATCTTGCTAATCGCGATGTAATTCCTCTTTTCCGGTCTAGAGCGCCAGTCCAGTAGAAAGTATTGACAAATTAATTAGACTGTGAAGCAGATAAAATGGAGAATTGTTGTGGTGTAATGTGGGACATACGAGCGAGGACATGAAGATTGTGAACAACAGCCATTCTTCGGAGGTCAAAAAGGTTTTTGCGTAGTCCAATATAGCGAGATTGGTCTGTTTGCCACTGACCAATATGAGCTAAACTATGCTCAACACTGACACGTTCACGGAGTTTGGCGCGTCCGGCCACAGTAGTTTGGCGCTCACGCAGTTCCACAAGTAGGGATTCATCAGGATGAATGGAAATACTGCGACTATTCTTGCTAGTCGTACATTGAGAACGGATGGGACAAGCATCACATTCATGTTTAGGAAAGTGGACAATACCCCCCTCATGAAATGGTAAACTGACTCCATTTGGGCAACGAATCAAATGAGTTTCCCAATCAAGAACAAAAGCATTTTTATCAAATAGTTTACCGTTGCGTACTTTCCATGCCTTGCAAATAATAGCCAGATCAGATGTGCGCTGTTTAACCCAATGGCTGGTTAAATATGCACGGTCAATATGTAATTCTTTAATAGTTACGTGTTGTTGTTTTAAATCTGCTTCAATATCTAAAGTTACTGATGCTTCAGGTGCGTTAGCTCTAGTGACACCAACAGCCCTAATCATTTCTAATTCTAAATCCTTGGCAATATGGCGTTTATAACCATCAAACTTTTGACTACGGCTTTTACGTCCATGTCGCATATCCTCATCTTCAATAGAAATACGTCTGTCTTTGGCAACACCATTACGGAGCTTTGGGGAAGCATCTGATTCCTCCTCCACATCCTGTGTCTCAATTTGTCGTGCAATTGCCAGATTTTGATTGACAAGGCTTGTGGTTGAATCGGACAAATCGGTTTTTTGATTAACCAGAAATTCCACTGAGTTCAACGTTTGTAAAATTGTCGATAATGCCACATTCCTAGATTCTGGGTCATCCCAATCTAAATCTAGAGCCGCTTTCAGGCTGGTTTTAGCGACAATTTCTGCTCCCACATTTGCCGCAACGCTTTCTAAACTTTCTTGAGTATTTTCAGCGATTATTTCTAATGCTTTTCGCAACGCATGACCTAACAAATTATATGTATCTTCGACTCTTGCTGCGCCCCATAATGGACTTGAATCTAGTGCTATTTTTAGGGAATGTGAATTATAACCTCCTCGAATTTTTGCCATTTCAATTGTTTTTTCGATTAACCGCCTGTCCAAAGATTTTGATATTAACAACGCCCTGAATCTTACTAGTGTTCCTTTTCCAAATGGGGCTTTTTCACAATCCAGGCAATCCAAAACTATCTGCCATCTTCTATCCATTTCTATGGCTTCTATTGCCTCGTCATCTGATACTCCTGTATATGCTTGAAGAATAATAAATAGTGCCAATTGTGCTGGTGGCACTGGGCATAATCCTACACTACTATCCTTAAACATCGTTGCTAATTCTAACTGAAAATCTGAGTCAAATAGTTCGTGGCGTATCTGCCTCAAAAATCCGAACAACTTGGCTTTACGTATACGTTTTACTACTTTTTCTTCTGCAAGTGATAATTCAATGGGAGGATTCCAGAATGAGGGACGCATCTTTTATACACTCCTAATACTGCGCTCTTCAATATTAGCCTCCGCAAAAACTGTACTTTTTGTCAATTACTTCTACTGGACTGGCGCTCTAGCTCCGCAATTAAAGTTAATCCTGCATCTGATGTTACAGTCTCACCCTTGAAATTAACTACGACTGGACATGACAATACAGGTTTAAATTTGAACTGTTCCGGTATACAATCTGTTTTCTGAGGGGTCATGCTTAAAACTGCTGGAATTCATGTGCAATAGATATTTTGGCAGTTTTTGACTCCTCTTTTCTCCAGCTTCGTGAGAAATCCGGGTAAAGCCTTCAGGCAAGCGCAAGGCAGGTAGATCGTGTACATCTGCATAAAAGTTACTTGACTATAACCTCCGATTGATCAACGGAGGTTAAACTTATTTCCTGAAAAATAGTGAACGCGACATATTGTTGTTTATCATCTAGTTTGACTCATATCCCAAGCAATCACTCCCTACTCGAAGCAGCAAGAATTGAATTCAGAATTGCTGTTAATTGTGCCAAACAGTATGAGAAAACTTGGCACTCCATTATTTGAATTCAGTATAATACTTGCACAATACTTGAACTAAAACCAGAATCCGTGAACAATTAAATCATCTGGCATTTGACTGCTATACACACTTTTTAAAAGCTGTTGATTACCTAAATCAATACGCAGATTTAATGGACGAGATTGCATTAAAGCGTCCAACACTCAATTAACAATCCGCGTACTTTGCCCAAATCCCGATGGGTGCATGTTAATAAAACTAATTTACGAGATAGTGTGATCGCTTTTAACGAACAGAATTCAGGAGTCAAGAACCAGAATTCAGAATTGAATTCTGTGCGAGTGGCGGATAGCGTAGCGTTAGCGACGTAGGAGCGTCTGAATAAACGGGTTTAAGTCCCCCACTAAATCGGAGATTTAGTGGTCTTTAATGAGTGCTGGGTCTGAATCCCCCACTCAATTAATTCTGACTCCTGAATTCAGAATAGCTGAATTCTTCTTCAATAACTAAATCATTGCGGATTCATCCGAATCAAGTCTGTTAAGATACTATCCAAGCTACCGTTAACTTGAATGCGATCGATCTTCTCTGCAATCCGCTCTAATACTTCGAGTTCCTTCAAACGCAATGCAACTGGGTTATCCTCCATCACTTTGGCAGTGTTTAGCATACTACGAGTAGCAGCAGTTTCTTCTCTACGTCTGACTACGTTTGCTTGAGCGGCTTTTTCTGCTTCG
>NZ_JACJSI010000535.1 GCF_014698065.1 Nostoc flagelliforme FACHB-838 | reverse complement strand
GTGGCTGGTTTGGTTTCTCGATAATTAACTACCTGGAACTGTGGCCCAAATTGTGGATGGTCACGCCAGAAACCAGTTAGCTGTAGAGTTTGACCTGGCTGAATATTGGCAAAGCTGCCGACAATTGTTGTGAGTTCTGTGCTGCGGGGGCGGGTCAGTCTTGCCACAGTGTAGCCTGACTCAGCAGAATAAAAAGTTAAACGTTCTACGACTCCGGTGATTGTTTCGTGTTGAGGAAAGGCATTTATTTGTTCAGGAGAAAGATTAGGAGGAGTGGACATTGCTTATGATCAGATGCCGCACATCATTATAATACTCGAATTCAGTTGATTATAGTACATAAATACTAAATTATATGCCCACTATTAGTATCATTGAAAACTCACTCTAGTTTAAGCTTGAAAGTCGGCGTAGTAGGGCTGACACCAGATTAACCCTTGCTTGTGGAGACTGAAAGAGTTAGCAATAGTAATAGAATGAGCAAAATTCTAGTTGAAATGTTAAAGTTCAGTCTCTGCTAATGTAAGTTTCTTTTGCCAGTATGTGACTGATACCGATATTGTTAAGTTGATGTCTTTATTATTTCTGTTCAGTTAATGAGCAAGGTCATTGCAGTTTTTAATCAGTCAGGTGGTGTCAGCAAAACTACTCTGACAATGAATTTAGGCTACCATTTGGCTCAAAATCAGCAAAACGTTTTATTAGTGGATATGGATCCCCAGGCTTCACTAACTACTTTTATGGGATTAGAGCCATCTGAACTAGGTAAGACAGTTTATGAAGCTATTCTGGGAGAAGAACCATTACCAATTCATCAGAATATACATGGTATGGATATGTCCCCCGCGAACATCAACTTAAGTGGCGCAGAATTAGAACTTGTCGTCGCAGATATGCGAGATATTCGACTAAAGGAGGCTCTTGAACCAGTTATCGCACAATACCAATTCATTTTAATTGATTGTCCACCAAGTCTCGGTATTCTTAGCTATATTAGCTTGGTGGCAGCCACACACGTACTCATTCCTATTCAAACTGAATATAAAGCTCTAAAAGGAACAGAACTATTGTTAACAACGATTGCGCGTGTCCGTTCTCGGGCAAATCGAAAATTACAGATTGCTGGAGTAGTTCCAACTATGTACGATAACCGAACTGGACAAGGCTCCCAAAGCTTACAGTCAATTACTAATTCTCTATCTAAGATTGGTACCATTTATCCAGCTATTCCTCGATCCGTAGCTTTTGCTGATGCAGCCCAAGAGCATATACCGTTAGCACTTTACAATTCTAAGCATCCATCTGTCACTATTCTCAAACAGATTGCTCAAAGTTTGGAGACGTTGCCATGAGTCTGAAGAAGCGTGTTAGTCAACCTTATGAAATTAAAGGAGTCGATGCTTTATTTGGAGTTGAAGAAGCAGTAGACAATAGTAGCGCTGCTTTCCTTATCTCAATAAAACAAATAGTTTTACCACATCAACAACCTCGTCGCTACTTTGCTCCTCAAGCCATGCATGAGTTAGTAGAGTCAATTAAACAGCATGGAATTCTTCAGCCCCTTCTCGTCCGTCCTCAAAAGGATGGGAAATATGAACTAGTTGCAGGAGAACGTCGTTTCCAAGGGGCTAAAACTGCTCAATTAGAGTTTGTACCTGCTGTTATTAGGGAAATGACAGATGTTGAAGCACTTGAACTAGCACTCTCGGAAAATCTCCAAAGAGAGGACTTAAACCCAATTGAGGAAACAGAGAGTATTGTTGCTCTCTTAGGATTAAAACTTAATCAAACCACAGAATCAATAGTTGCTTTACTTCAATCAGCAGCTCATCCAGAACGAGAGGCTGTGGATAACGTTATCCACAGCCAAGAATGGCAGTCTCTACTTGAGGTATTTAACACAATCGGAAAGTTTTCCCCCGAAAGTTTTAGAACCAATCGTCTCCCATTATTAAAACTTCCTATAGATGTTATGGAAGCTCTCCGGTCAGGAGTAATCGAGTATACTAAAGCCAAAGTGATTGCGCGGATTAAGGATGAAGCCCTACGTAAATCATTACTATCTGATGCAATTCAAAATAATTTATCTTTAAGTCAAATTAAAGAGCGTCTTGCTGAAATTCAAGCAAACACGCCTGAAAATACAGATAAAAAATCATCTTCTTTAAAAAAGAAGATAGATGAAGCCTACAGTAAAGTAAAAAAATCAAAGGTTTGGGATAATCCCAATCAGCACAAGCGATTACAAAAAATATTAGTAGAGCTTGAAGCTTTATTAGTTGAAAGCAGTGATGATAACTGAAACTACATTTAGTATGGCAATCAGCATTCCTAAAGTCATTCCTTCAAAAGAGGCAAATGGCGATTAGATTGTTACGGGAGAAGTGCTTTCGATAACAGCGATACTTCACCTTGGCAGTAATGATAGCACACTCCCTCTTCAAGAGTGATTGATAAAAAATATTTACGATTGATAATGCAAAAGTTGAAAATTTTACCCTTAATAATAACTGCACTAACGGCACTGACATTAACTGTTGTAGTACTACTACTGAACAGTATGAAGCTACAGCGCTCACCAGTTACAGATGGCAGGTTAAATATGCGAATGATCTAACTAGTCAATCACAGCCACGCATTGAAACCTTTGCTAATACTTCAGTCGTGAATCGGAATGGATTGAAACCGCCAGGAGCAGTTGTTGGCCCAAATGACCGAGGGCTATGGTGGACTACTTTACCGCCACGACCAAGTGTTGATGAAGTTGAACAACGCAAAAGACCTCAAGACGAGGCAGGAAAACCCGAATTGGTGAAAGATGTAAAGTACGAACTAACCTACGAAGTGGGTAATACTCAGAACACGCTACCTACGAACTATGAAGTTTATCGACAAGTGGTAAAAGCTTATCCACAGAGAACTCCTTTGGAATTGACTTTGGGTGTGAATGATAATTCAGTTGAGAAAGCTGAACCTGTAAGCAAGTAATGACCCGTTCGTTACATAGTCAGCAAGAAGTTAAAGATCAAGACTGAATTACTTTTCAACAAAAGATTGACAGTAAAGTATAAATCAAAGAGTCAACGATGATCTAAATTAATTTCTGCTACGTTGATAAAAAAGATTTCAGAAATTCTTTATGGGGGTTACATAGGGTCTATATATATCCCAACAGTAGTTCAGGACTTCGGTGACATTTTGACTCCTATATAGGACACCTATAGGTGCTAAATGGGGTATATTCGATTGGTTGACATTTTGTGCCCCATTTAGCCCCCAAGGGTTTATGATAAGCTCTTGAGATTAGGAAAAAAAGTAAAAGTTATTTTATTCTTCTTTCTCTTGCTCTTACAGATCACTTGA
>NZ_JACJSI010000534.1 GCF_014698065.1 Nostoc flagelliforme FACHB-838 | reverse complement strand
CTACTGACTTATTGCTATTGGGAGTTGACCCCAGCCATGCCCGTAAACTAACTGGACATCAAAGCGAGAAAGCTTTTCGACGCTATACACTTCGCAGTGAACAAGAAGCGGCAATCGCTGCCTACTATCGTGCAATCGGAGAGGAAGTGGAGTAAGGTATGCCAAAGCCACTTGATCCCAAGTGTCAGTTATGCGCTAAATTACCAACAACTCAAGCTAAAGTTTTACATGGAACAGCAGGGGATGGGTGTTGGAATCCAAAAGTCTGCCACAATCGCCGTTCGTTTTACCGCCACCGCTCCCAGAATAATTCAGCCGAAATTGATGCGATCGCAGTCGAACCACCAGCAACATATTTTGCAGTGTTGTATCTATATAAAGAACCAGGGGATAAACCATTACACGCCTTAGGTGCAGAACTCTGGCTAGGGCAAAAACCTGTTTGTCGCCTGGAACCAATTCACTGTTTTGGGCTAACAGCAGGTAAGATCCGCACCTATACAGATCAGGTGTTGCAGGCGTTTGCGAAACAATATGGTGTTTCGCTCTATCAATATAAAGATATGTTTGAGATTGCCTCAAGCTATTGCCCAGTACATCCTTGCCCTCTACATCCACAATCCTAGAGATGACCGCATACCGCCAATTAACCATCTGGGACGTATTAGATGAATTGTCCGAATCTCCAACGACATCAACACTAGCACCGATGTGGGAATGTTTAGATGCCGAGCTAGAGAATTTACCTTTGGAGGCACAATTATCAACCGCAGCGCTTGCCTTCAGTCAAATTGCAGATATTCTTAAGTCTCGTGCCGAAGTGCTGTTGCAAGATATCCGCGATCGCAATAGTCTTTTGGGGCCAATTATTAGCGCCGATCTCTTTGCTGGTCTAGTGCGGACAACAATGCATCTGGATTTAGATGATTTGATTGAACCGGAAACACCACAAACCTTTAAACCACACGGCCCACACCAATTTTCACATTCTATTGAAGAGGGCGATTCTGTAGTAGCACCTGTTGAAAAAGCGAATGTTTTGGCAATGATCGATCAAGTGACAACTTTAGAAGATGTCCGCAATTTGGCATCAGATGAAGATGTGGAAAAATGGCAGAGTGCGATCGCTAACCATCTGATAAATGTCAAAGATGAGATTTCTTTAGTTAAACTGCAACGTGTTTTGCAAATGCCGATGGTAGAAGTATGGTTGGGATTATTGCTGGGTGAGTTTACGCTAGAACAGCGTGGTGATTTTTATCACAACCAAAATGTCTGGGTGAAAAGCTCCCTAACTTCGACCAATGACAATTCATTCGCTATATAGAATCTATTTGGGAAGCGATCGCCTAAGAAGATAATTGGCAACCTTTTAATGATTTAGTGAGACAAATACAGTTTAGGCAATAGTTTTAGCTTTATTTACAAGTAAGAAGACTCTGATCTTTTTACTCGGATCGTAGCAACACATACAAATTTTTTTGATTACCACGCATGAGGCGAAAATTTTCGTCTAAATAGGTAATATCTGTCCAGCCATTAAAGGAGAGTGTTGATTCCAAAGGCGACTCATTATCGACTCCTAAAGCCTTACGAAAACTAGAGTCGGTCAAATCATTGCTTACACTTTTAACGGATGTTTCTACAAAATCAATATTGAGACGTTTAGAATCTTCTACTGTGTAACGCCCTTCAACTATAGTAACACCTAAAATACCAGACAATAGAGTAAATTCAATTAGGTTATTGTATTGCTGACCAGATGTATAAACTTCTTGAAAGATACCAGTAACGCTGATAGCCACATTCGGGAGTTTACCAAAAGAAACACGTTGTAGAGTAGTTTCTTGTTCTAAGCCAAATGTACTGTACAAGAGCCGCCAGCGCCCTTGAACCAACTCAAGATGGTTTGTTGGTTCAGTAGTAGGATTTACAGCCTCAAGTGATCGCGCTAATGTCTCGATTTGCAATGCGGCTGTTGGAGTATAGTTAAACCCAATGTCACTAGCTTCTGAGATAGAAATCAGTTCTTGTTTAAGATTTACCAATTCGCTAACCATAATTTGGTCTAAAAAAACCTTTTTAGCTCGTGAAAACGGCACAATATATCACTTTTTGCTATTAACCATAGATTCTATCACAATACCGTCTTTTTTTATACTGTAAAAACGGCGTTTTACCTTATTTATGTGAACTTCAACAGCCGTCACCGTGATAGTTGCTCCCCCTGGATTTTCGTGCAAAGAAGTACTTTCTTGAGCAGATAGCTACACGTTCAAAACGCATTGTACTGAATAGAAAACAAAATCCCGTTCTCCTGCCAAGTTCTTCCGTCTGAAGAATCTATCGGCACCAACGGAATCCCCCAGTCAACACGTGCATTAAAGTCACCCCCGCGCCACTGCAATCCCAACCCCACAGAAGCCAACATATTTGAGTCGGGATTTTCTGTACCTGCATTCCACCCAAATCCGAAGTCTGCAAAGGGGATAATTTGCAAAGTACCACCAGATATGAGAATCGGCACTTGCACTTCAGCCGAAGCAAACACACCATTATCAACTAATAAAAAATCTTGGCGATATCCTCGTACACTATCCACACCACCCGCGCCAAACTGTTCTAGCGGCAAAAGTGTAGTAGTAGCTAGTTGCGTATTCAGACGCAGTAACATCAGAGTATCTGGAGCCAACAGTCGTAACCATTGGGCTTGCCCAAGCCAACTGAAAAAACAACTATCCGCTCTATCTGAATTTATCGTCGCGTTGAATGCATCAAGTCCCACGCTGAACTGCGATCGCACTGCAAATACTTCACGGTTATTGCGAGATACCCACTCCTGGAAAAATCGCAATGCTGATACCCTCGTGTTCCCTTTGTCATCTGCACCATCAGAGGGGAACGGAATTCGCCCAAATTCAAAATCTACATACGAAGCCTCGCTTTCTTTCCTGGAAACAGTTATGCCAAGCGCAAATTCCTGGTTGAGAGTTCGGACTATTGGCTGTCGATACGTCAGTTCGTACTGCCGAGATTCTGCTTGAATATCCAGGATGTCGAAAGGTTCTTCGACAACATTAGCTGCTGAAGTCCCGTAGATAAAAGAAATTGTCCCATCTCTGGGATTGATGGGTATTGTGTAACTAGCATCAAACGAGTTATTACCATCAGTGTTGGTATAGCCCACACTTAAACCATCTCCTACTCCCAGTAAGTTTGCTTCAGTTACTTGCAGCCGACGACGAAAGCTACCCACAGATGGCGTTCGTCCGTTATCAAGTATGATTTGAGTGTTAAATGTGTCTGCTTCTTCTATGTTCACTGTCAAGACAGCTGTGTTGAGCTTCTCCCCAGGTGACAACTCAGC
>NZ_JACJSI010000533.1 GCF_014698065.1 Nostoc flagelliforme FACHB-838 | reverse complement strand
TTGGCTGGTCTGTATGATGGTAATCCCAAGCGCCACACAACCAAACCAACAGCAGAAAAGTTGTTGAATGCTTTCAATGGTATAACAATGTATTTTCATCAAGACGGCAGCTACGAAATGACTCAACTCGGTGAACTTCAACAACAAATTTTAACTCTGATGGGAATACCGCAGTCACTTTACACTTTCCCTTACCTTGTACCTGGATAAGTGCTTACCAGAATCCTATCTAATTAAGCTCCATAAGCTTTACAGTGCATTAATTCCTCTTCTAGCTTTTTAAATCAGCGAACCGACCGTTCTAAGTAGTCACTCCCTCCTTTTTTCGGCTCTTTTTGTGGTGATGATTCTGGTTTTGGTTGTGAATTAGATTTGTTTGGAGTGAGATATTTCATAGGTCGAACAATTGTAGATTGCCGATTGTAGATAAGAGAATTGACTGTACCTACAAGAAATGCAGTTTGAGGATTTGAGATTTATTCCGCCCACTTTCCTGCTGGGCTTGTACCAAAAACATTCAATCTCCAATCTGCGATCTTCAATCTCCAATGTTCTTGGTCAATCACGGGAATCTTGGTACAGTGGCGAATTCTTACAAGCATTTTTGAACCGATATTTCCATTTCCATTGCCTCTGTTCAATGCGTCCAATACATAAACCAGTTGAGTCATACACAAAAACTGTCTCATCTTCTAAATAACCTGTAGTGTCGGGTCTAGGGTTACGTTTTTTTGAATCTAGATAGTTCCTGATTCGTAACTTACTGAATGAGGGCGTAACTCCAAGAGAGTTAATTTTGTCGGCGGTTTCTGCCCTTTGCTCGGCTTTAATGCGTTCTAGTTCTTCAGACTCTCGAATCGTAATGCCGTGAGAGTAAGTCTTAAATTGGGCTGGCAGTTGCGATAACCAAGGACTTGCGATTAACCCCATGCCCAATAATCCCAACATCGCTTGCATCTGTTATTTCATAAGCACTCAGCCGGAATATGGGTTTACGGTTGTTGCCCGTCGATACTTTGTGTTGTCTGGGGTGGTGGTGCATTAATAACACGAATGTAAACAGATAGCCCAATACAAACTAGAAAAAAAATGACTGAGAATCCGAAAAGATTCTGCTCGAAGAACTTGCGCCATTTTAAGTTGGCGACTGAATTTGTTTGCTCAACAAAGAGCGTGTCAAATTTTTCAGATCCTGAATTGTCGCGGGTCGTGTGGACTTTTTTTCTGATGTCGGCACTCCTAATTCGTCTAAAAATGCTTTCGGGTCAAAACCAACAGTTGCAGCAGTAGTCAGGGTTTGAACTTGTTGCTTAATCTCATCCCCAGTCTTTAACCCGTACTCTTGGGTAATTTGTTGCCTGATTTCGGGATTTTTGGCCAACTGATAAATAAACGCTATTTCATCAAAACCTTGCTCTGTGCGTCGCTGTAACGAACGAGCATCAAGTTCACTGGTGATTTCATCGAACAATTCTTGCTCAAATTCATGAACTGCCAGCGCTTGAGCAACAGTCTTGCCTGCCACAATGTCCAAGAATGCTTTAAACGTTTCCCGGCTGACTCCAGCAAGATGTAATTGTTCAGTGGCCATATCTATTGCTCCCGTCTGTATATTCGCCAAATTGCTCTCACCTCCCAACAGCTTCGATTGGTCGAGGGTTGTTTGCGCTAGATTGAACAACCTTTCTAAGCGATCGCAAATGTCAATGCTAAATTCTTTTGCGTCATCTTCTACATCTTGGTTAATATCTGGGTCGGACTTAGCCAACTCCTGTAAACCAGCAATGATTTTAACAGGAGCGTATTTTTCACCCAGTAATTCAAACAAATCTTGACGGCTAAATTTATCTATTGTTTCAGACATTTTGTAATTCTCCTGTCAATGGTTGTGTAAATCTGATTTGTTCAGCTTCAAATTCTTTAATGGTGTACTCAGACTTATTGGCTTCCACAATCGACTTTGCTATTTCAACCTTGTTTGTGCCTTGATCTAAATCTCCAAACACTTCGCCAATCCTGCCTAGTACCCATACTTGATATGGACGAATCAATGGCGCTCTTAACCTTTTTTCCTGTGCCATCTTCTGCATCTGAATTCGTGACAATTTATACTGAGGGATTGTTTCAGCTACTTCTGTCCAACGCTCCCATGTCCGATAGCAAATATCCAAAACTCGCAACATTTTGGCATTAGTCATCGGCAAAACCATAGGATTCAACCCGGAATTAGTGGTCTTTCGGCTAAAAAGTTGTTCTCTCCATGCCTGGTTCATCAATAAATAGTCAATAGGTAGTTAACAGTGTAAAAAACATAGTCAATATCCGTGTCAATCCCGTATGATTTTGATGTCATATTCTCTATTAATTGATAGTGAATTAACTGTGATTGACCTTACTTTTCTACAATAAAAAAGCCACTCGCAATCTTCAAGGGCTTTTTCGGATTTCGTAGAGTTTTCTGTTTTAGCTAAATTTGAATATTCCGCGAAACTTGTTCAAAAATTTTTTGCTGTTCATTCACTAATAAAGCGATCGCCCACTTTGGTGGCTGATCATAAAACCATTTGCAAATTGTCGCGGTCGATGGCGGGGACAGTTCGGCGCGGTGATACCATGCAGCAATGAATGGCTCAAGCAATCTAACTGCTGTCGAGACAAATTCATAGTCCCCAAGCCGAGTGTGTAACCCTGCTAACTTGACTGCCTTAACTGCAATTTCTTCCAGTTTATTTTTCGGCTGGTATTCGTCTTCCGACAACAAGAAAAGTTCACTCTTACGATTGAACCTGTCTTCTAATGTTCGTACCATATTTAAGTACTCCCCTATGGGATTAGCGTCACAAGGAGCGGAAACAGCGATCACTTACCTTGGCTGGGGGCGATCACTTGAAGCTTATTTAGAAATGTTATCTACCTCCGACAAGGCATAAGATAGAGCTGTTTTTTGGTACTTTAAAAAGCCTTCTTTCGCTTTACCAACACTGAACGCAAGTACTGCCGACAAGCTGCTTCTCCCCGATAAATCAGAATCCGCAGCGCCTGTATTTCCTGCATTGGAGAAACACAGATTTCGGCGATGGCACCAATCAAGTTCTGTTGCTTCTGCACATAAGAAAGATGCTGCTGCTCTAACACAGCAATCTTGGAATTCAAGTGCTGTATTTGCCGTAATGCTAGAATTAAGGACGATTCTTTGTTTTGAAAGCGATTATCTAGAGTTAATGTCATTTTCTTGTTCCTCTAAATTTAGATGGTTAAAAGCTTGCCAATCCGGGCATTGACTACCCTCGCAGCCGTGAGGATGAATAGCGCAATTGAGTGTTACACCGCCATAACTCGACCCGTGATAGTACCTGCAACAAGAGCAGGGAAAGGAAA
>NZ_JACJSI010000532.1 GCF_014698065.1 Nostoc flagelliforme FACHB-838 | reverse complement strand
ACCTTCTAGAACCAACAAAGCCACCTCTGCCGCAAAGAGTGATTCAAAACCACCTGTTAACTCTGCAAATGAGGATATCTATGTTGAGGAAAATCTAGCTACAGCAACGATTATGGTTACTGCTATCGAAATTCCAGAGTTGACAGAGGAAGAACAGCGCGATAAGCCTGACGGCATGGCTACGCTTACCGCCTAAACTTGGAAAGAGAAGTGGAGAAAGCGGTTTTTGAAGCTGGTAAGGCGCTGATGGAATTGCGCGATGGGCTACACCCCGCCGTAGGCGATCGCAGGCTTCATCGTTCCACCCACAGCACTTTCGAGGAGTATTGCAAGGACAGGTTTGGATTTGGGTGCCGTCATCCTTATAGATTAATTGAAGCTTCGGCTGTATTTGATAATCTGATGAAAATGTGTCCCAATGGGACACAAACAGAAAATGAGGAAATGTGTCCTAACCGATCACAAATTTTGCCTACGAGTGAACACCAGGTTAGAGCGATAACAAAACTGGAACCTCAACAGCAATGGGAAGTATGGCAGACGGCAGTGGAAGAAGCCGGAGGTAAAGTACCATCTGCTAGAGTTGTAGGCGATGTAGTACAACGGATCATGGAACGTACTAAAGCGCCAAATCCGTACCGCGTTGGAGAAGTGTGCCTCCTTATTGCCAAAGAGAATCCTGATTTACGAGGAAAAGGCGGATGTTGGGCGGATAGTCAACCATGTGGGCGAATTCAGTTGCACAGTCACAATGTGGGATGGGGAGTACACTGTCAGAATTGACCACCTAAAGCCACTGAATTACCTGGAGTCGGAATGTCAGCAGATGCAGAAGATATGTGATCGCATCAGTAGATTACGGGAAAACGATAACTTGGAAAATGCCCCAAGTGCTATGTTGAAGTACTTGGGAGAGTTGAAACGTCCGTATTTGACTGAGTTTGAGGAAAAACTATTAGGTTTTATTGAACAAGAATATGGGATTGTAGTTCAAGGCAGATTTAACACTGATTTTTGAACATACACTGGCGTTCATACAATTGCTATTTCATGACGCAGAAGTATTTCTTGGGTCATAAATCTGAAGATCATCTCAAATCACCAACTGCTAAATTACTTGGGTATAAGCAGATAAACGCACAGTATAAAATTCTCATAATTGAGATTAAATATAAGCTAAGTTACCTTCTCACTTCTTAGCTACTTCGTTTAACCCTCCTTCTTTTACACAGGTTGCACCGAGACTTTCAGTGTAAGCACGCTAAATAATAGTTCGCCTGTTTGTTCATCTCCGTACCCGATTGTATTCGAGCGTCCAGGTTGATTGCTCAACCTGTTCTCAATCCTTGTGAACACCTTTTTAGTGCATCTGCACCACATAGAATGCAACTTTTGGCAAACATCCCCGTCTTTTCAGCAGAGCGAACGGAGCAGATGGTTGCCTTGCGTATTCAGTTAAGTTAGAAATCAACGACTGAGGGAGCAACCTACTTATCAGCCACTGCTCTTAGTATCCTCGTCTTCACCATCAAGCGCGTTGCATACCCTAAAGAAGGAGTTCACCTCATGGACATCAGGTTTTCGATTCCGTCCGCTCCCATACTTGTGTTTCTCTTTGTGGCGTACCTTGCTACCCTGTTGTACCTTCGTGTCTATCAAGGCAGAAGGTTGAGTGTTTTCCGGCTGGCAATTCTAACTACATTCGTGATCTACCTCCTTGCCGTTCTTCATTTTGTGTTGTTCCCAATTCAGGTAGAGATTGGCAGTTATGCTTCACAAAATCCTGGGTTTATTAACGTTATACCGCTTCTTACCGCTGATCTTCGCAGCTTCTTGTCAAGTGTCATCCTGATGGTTCCGCTTGGGGTGTTTCTCCCATTGCTCTTACCAACATCCTCGTCTGTCAAAACCATCGCGCGGCAAACGTTTAAACTCTCTCTAGCCATCGAACTCACGCAGTTCGTCACTAACGTTATCCTGGGAAATTGGCGCGTTCCCGATGTTAATGATCTTCTTGCAAATACACTAGGCGGGGTGCTAGGGTATCTGCTGTTCAAACAGATGTCACGTGTTACACTTATTGACCACCTCCTCCATTGGGACGCACGCCCAACGCGCTGAACGAACGCCCGAGTCAAAGCATACCCGCAGCGCATACAATGAGTACGAATCTCTTTACAACTAGCTAGGCAATATATGTATATAATTAGCTTGAGATACATCAAGTAACCATACATCAACAGCGCTTAATGCAAGGAAAATTTGTGAATACCATTAAAATTACTGATTTAGAATTCCTTAGCGAAATTAAAAAACCATCCGAAAAGCAATTAAACCAGATGTTTGACGAATTTGGGAATGAAGTGCAACTATCGGATGAAGACTTAAGTAAGATAGTTGGTGGACATGGAACTAGCGGATGGGGAGGTTTTACGAGCGAGCAAGTACATGGAAGTGGCGGATGGGGAGGAAGCTAAATAGGTCTTCCACCAAGATAAATGTAGGTATGATGCTTGACAATACTTTTCGGATAAACTTAATAATCTCTCTCTTGGTCTAAGAGAAGGTAAATTTAAACCCTTTCCCTTTCCCCTTTCTCCTTTAACCGAAAAGTATTGCAGCCGATTCTTCTTAAGAAAAGTGCTGCAATAGGCACGGCACAACAATCTGCTTGTACACCGACCGTATAAAGTTGGCTGCTTGAGTTTGAGAGAATGTTTACGGGGGCAAATAAGTGCTTAGATGTTATTAATGATGGATTCAACAACAAACCTATTTTAGCTAATTGCGGGAACTTTTCTGGACAGTTGTTACCGAGGCTGTAGCCAATGGGGAGAAGATAACGCTGGTAGGGTTTGGCTCATTTGAGCGGCGTGAGCGCTCCGAGCGTGAGGGGCGTAATCCCAAAACCCAAAAGACAATGACCATTCCAGCTACTAGAGTTCCTGCGTTTTCTCCTGGAAAGCTGTTTCGAGAAAAAGTAGCACCTTAAACAATACAGATGTATTTACCTTACTAGTATCAATCTAATCATTGCGAAGCCAGGCAAGCTACTAAGTACTGCTGCTTACAAATGCATGATCTCACGCTAGCTGGCGATATGGAAATATCGAAGTTATCGGTTGTTGTACTACTGTTGGATTAAGGGCAATGGATAGCATGGGTTGCTGTCGGGAAAGGATTAGAGGGATTGCTGGGGAGCTAAAATGAGTTGTCTAGTTTAATCGCGTAGGCGCAGCCCGCCGTAGGCATCGCTTCCTCAATCGCCTTAATGTCTTCAACTCTGTGCTTTGGCTTTGCTGCTGATGTATATCAAAATGCAAAAGAATGCTTTTCTAAGAAACGATAAAAACTTACTTGACCAGAGTACCTATTTTGTGTGAGAGCATTTTATCCT
>NZ_JACJSI010000531.1 GCF_014698065.1 Nostoc flagelliforme FACHB-838 | reverse complement strand
AGAGTTCACTGCTCATCCGCGCACCCATCTCAACAGATGTCCTCCAGACTACCGGGAAATGGTGCTAATAATGTTTGAGGATTCGTACAATTGCCGTATTCCTTTCTCCTCAAGGCATTAATTCTTCTTGTCATCCTCAAATGAGCGAACCGACACTAATAAAATCTGCCTTACTTCCTCCTCTTCTTCCCACCTCTTCCCGAAATTCTGACTTCTGAATTCTGGCTCCTGAATTCTTCTCTCATTTTCCCTTCATTCACCAATCAATATGCAATCCACAATCTCAATCCCTCAATACTGGGGCTACCCTCGCTTTGCTTTGGAACAGCGTACACAACAGGGCATCATCTTGGAACTTTATTACTATCCCTCTGGTACAGAGTTGGCTGAACAATTTAATGATGGTTGGCGCTATGTACTGATGCCTAACAAAAACTCTGACGAAACATCGTACTTGCAAGAGGATCAAATCCAACCCCTGACACCAGAAGAATTATTCCACCAAATCACTGCTGAAATTGACTTTTATCAACAGCAAATAAGCATTCTTAACCGACAGTTAACCGTCTTAACCGGAGGTTTCACAAATGCCTAAAACGATTGATAACACCTTTGACCGTAGAGCGAACCATTTGCTGCGTTCGATTCGACTTTGTGGTGGTTGTGTGCCTCTGCATCGTCTGCAATTCCAATTCTCGGATTCAGTAATTCAAACTCTGCTGGATAAAGAACTGGTGTAAGTACAGAACACGGGATGCGGTTTTTTGTTGGAAATTGCCGAGGATTTTTAGGTTATTAATCCCAGAGGATAAAATTATGAAACTTTACGCAAAGACCATTGCACAGACTTTACCTGATTGGGCAACTATCGTTACAAACAGTGCAGACTTAATTGAGATTGAAATCAACGATGAACACCCGAATTTTCAATCTCTGCTTGAGGAGTTAGAGACGGAGATTGAGCCAGGGACTTTTGGTGTTAAAGCGGAGGATTTATGTTCACGGCTTGGCATTGAAATGTCTAACCCTAGTCTCCACTATTTAGTTAAACAAGCTCAAACTCTGATATCCGAAATCGCTATACACCCAGACTACAAACAAGTGTTGGAAGCAGGATATCAGCCAGATTTAAACATTGCGGATGCTCAAACTGCCCTGACTTATTTGCAATGGGAGTTAGAGCGCAATCGAGAAATTTCTAATTAATAGAAAAGCGTTCACCTGAATGAGTGCCGCTTATTCAAGTGAACGCACGGAAGTTTTTCTCCCGCTACAGAATTCCCATTATTGCACACAGAACAACAATCAATGAAACTTTAACTGAGGTGAACATGGTTACTGAAATCAAACTAGGTTTATGCAACCCTCCAGAACCCATCTATTTATTTGTCAACCAAGGGGAAGTAGATGGAGAATCTTACGTCTGGTACAAGTTTAATATCAGCCAGGATAAGAAAATTCCTGTTCCCGAAAGAGCATTAACTGGGTACTTATCAGAACTGCGATTGACAACTAAAGAATTCAAAGAAAAGGACAATCTCAAACTGGATACTGTCGTGAGTGCTGATGAACTTTATGTAGTGAGAACTGGCATTGAAACCAATTTCGCCAAAAGCTTTCTTTTAGCTGCGTCAAGTGTTCAGGATTTTTCTAAGCCACTGATTATCGTTGCTACTGCTGGCAACGAGAACACGGTTTTTTGTAATCTTTACGATGCTGCAAGCAAAACCAAGATTTACAGGGAATGGAGTAGAGATTTAAATTGGGCAACCATCATTCGTGACATCCAATCTTTATTGGGTAAAACTTCAAACTCGATTCCCGAACCCCCACTGACTCCACCAAAACTTAGTGTAGTTCCTCAATCAGTACACCCACAAGATTTGCGAGTTAAAAATATTCGCACCTTGCTTGATTATCCCCTTGATTTGGTCAGAGAGTGGTTGCAATTCCAGGATGTTGACCGCCCAAGTTTACTTGATATTAGCCAAATTAATGAACTAATCAAAACCATGTGTTTGGCTTGGGCAGCAGGCAAGTGTGACCATCTCAATCATGCTGAGTCTTTGTATCAAAATCTTGTTGTTGATGCTGTTGTTAGCGGTGCTGATGAGTTAACAGCAATCAGCGTATGGATGCAACAAGTGCAAGCAGTAAAGACTGGGGCAGTATAAATCAGCAGTCAGGATTCAGAATATTTTTACTTCTGAATCCTCAATTAATCAAATAGGAATTACCCATGAGAGTCATCGTTACAGTAGTTGAAAAAATCACAAGTGAAGCTCACATCGATATCCCTGATGGGCTAAATCAATCCGCAATCAAGCAGCACATAGTAGACCGCTACAACACTGGAAAAATGTCCACAGATATGAACATCTTTCAAGTGGACTTTGAATCAATCATCGCTCAAATTGTACCAGAACAATCTTCTACTAAATCTGCATAAATATGGGAGGGAATCAAATGCATACAAAATGGACTGATGAAGAACTCGCAATCATTGAAGCTAAGGCTGAACTTTATAGCCCTAAGCAAATAGCCTCAATCTTAAAAAGACATGGCTATTTCCGCACTCCAATTGCAATTGCTACTAAGCTTTGGGCTTTAGGTTATTCTACAAGCCCCTTCCTCGATAACTATAGTAGTGCTGAAATCGCCCGTGTTCTGTGTGTGCATTCTACTACGGTTTCTGGTTGGGTACGCCGTGGTTGGTTGAAAACTAGCCGCCGTTCTTCCAAGCGTTATCAAGTTCGGAGATGGCATCTCAAACAGTTTTTTGATAACCCGCCACAACATCTAAAAAAGCGTATTGCCTCTATTGACTCCGAAGCCATTAATTACTTATTGGGAAGAAAAGCATGATTGACAACATTAATGCACTTCAAACAAGTTGGTATCTCTCCCCGCCTTGGGGTCGAACAATTCCACCCGTTGACGTGAATTTGCTAGAGAGAGTATACCTCAGAACCACAAGAACGTTCGGCTACTGCTGCGGTGTTCAGTGGAAACATGAATGTTGGATTTATTCAATTGATTGCCGTAATGAAATACTCCATGCTACACAAAATCAAATCATCGCAACTGGAGAGTTAGAAGCCATCAAAGTGCAAAAACCTGCTTTCGTTCTGGGCGAAAGAGTAATGCTCTGTTCTCACGATAAGGGGACAAAGCAACGGCTGATTTTGGGGATTGGGCTGGTGAATAACTCTTGGTTTTACCTTGTTGAATTGATGTCGCCAACGTTAATTAAGACACCAACTATATCTAATCGCTTCTCCCTGGTTGGTGAAAAAAGTTTGGTGCGCGTGAATGCTTGAGTTTCTTAGATTGCAATTCCTCTTTCTTCACTGTTTGACCAATAACCAGGGAGTTGATTATGTTGATACACAAATGG
>NZ_JACJSI010000530.1 GCF_014698065.1 Nostoc flagelliforme FACHB-838 | reverse complement strand
CAACCAACTCCTTCTTTACTTCCACAAGTTCCTGCCGAGTAAAGTTGCTGCTCAATTATGCTGCTTAAAACCCACGAATTTATACAGTTTGATTTCCCAAATTGAATTAGTCTGCTGTCTGCTTCTTTTGAACTCTAACTCTTTGATGTCAATGGGTTTTACTTTCTTGTAATTTGCGATCGCCCCGTGGTCGATTACCAATTGTATTATCAGGATTTTTATTTATAGTACAATCATTTGTTTTTTTTCATATTGACTAGTTTCATTATCTAACTTCATAATAAATTTACCTGCATTATCATTAATAAATCTATCATAAACAGTATGCCTATAGTAAAAAACACAAGGATAGTCTTTAACATCAGCAGGTTCTACATCGTATCCTTTATCTGTACCGATATATGTAGTCTCTTTACTTGTACATGATGAAGTAAACACTAATAATACACATACCAATATACCCACCTTATATTTGTTTTTCATACTAGAGATTTCAAGCATTAATACTTATATTTAAAAAAGTGTTCTAATATATCTTATTTTTTAAAATACCGCACCTTTTCTTAAATTCTTTTTTAGTTATCACATCTTTCAATAATCGGCTTGGATTTTTCGATTTGTTGATAGTGGCTTTAATTCGTTTCATAGCTTTTAGATATTTAGGTTGTTTCTTTTTCATAATTAGCTACGAGTTGTAATGTGGTAGCAGTAATCTGGTTTAATTTCATGAGGTTGACGAGGCATGAGAGTTTATTTTAAATACTTAAAAATCCAAAGCAGAGATAGCGTTTTGCTTCTGCTTCTCAGTTACCCCCAGATAACGCTCCAAAGCTGCCAGCGTCCGATGCCCCGATATCTCCTGAATGTGGCGCAACGGTATCCCGGCATCGCTCATCCTGGTTAACGCAGTTCTACGGAAGCTGTGGGTACTAACGCCCTCAATGCCCAGCCGCACACAGGTATCTCTAAGGATTTTGTCAGCGCTGACCTTGTGAATATGTAACAACCCATGCCGACCGGGAAACAAGAACTCTTTACGACGATTAGGGTTGTACTCTTCTAAATACTGCCTTAGTTTCGGATGCACTTGAATTTCCCTTGTATCTCGCTTGCCTTTGGTGTTGACACTGCGTAGTACTAACACGCCTCTGACACCGTTACTGCCGAACACGTCTTTTACCGCCAAAGTGCAAGCTTCGTTAATTCGGCAGGCAGCATAAAGGCACACGCCAAACAATGCCCGATCGCGTGGGTTGACAAAGCCCTCGTTAAATAGGAGATTGATTTGATCGGGTGTGAGAATTTCTGCCCTGCCGAATCTGTTTATTTTCATACGTTCTAGCCTACATGGTCTTTCTGCAATTAAACAATGTAAGCGACCGAAAAGCCTATTCTCTCGTGAGCGATGACACCCGATTAAACTAAACTTATCAATCAGCCCGACACCACAAACGCTACAAAGGGCATTCTTTCGTTGGCTGATAAAAATAGCTTATGTTTGCAGCATGATGACCAAAGGGAGGTATCATCCACACCAATAGTATTTGCTCATGTTGGGGCAGTTCCGATGTCTATACTGGGTTCTACACTCTTGATTGAATCTCTGCTATCAATGAGTGATATCAATCTATTAGCCCTGTTATGTCACTTTTGGAAAACAATAATCGAAGCGAAATTCTCAACCTTTGATTGAATCAAGCTTTGAGCCTTTATTTACTAACAGAAACTAGAATTTATAGCTAAAACCCAGAAATTCAAACTCCAGAAGGCTTACAGCGATGGGCTTCTACTAAAGTGACACAAGCGTCTGAGGAAGCGATCACATTCCCAATGGATGTAAAGAAACATTTCTGTTTCTTAGAAGAGGGATAGTCGTATTAGATATCGGGCGGGTAACCCCTTAGCTAGGAATGACGTAACCTGTAATACCTTCTAGCACATACCCATTTCTCCCATTACCCAGCTCCGCAAAATTAGTAGTGTATAAGTGGTTTGTATTTTTGGAACTGTAATATCGATATAGAGGAATAGTACCTGTAACAGGTAGAGAATAGATATAACCTACAACACCTTCATAGGCATAGCCTAAGCCACCAACAGCAACCAATTCACTAAGATTAGTGGTGTAAAAATGATTTGTGGCTGATTGACTATAAGCTCGATATAGAGGAATAGTTCCAGGGTCTTGTTGTGTAGAAATATAGGCGGCAATTCCTTCCGAGATATATCCGCCATTACCATTTCCTAGCTCACCAAAATTAGTAGTGTATAAGTGGTTAACAATTGATGGATTATAGTAACGGTAAAGTGGGTATGCCGTAACTTGTGTATCATTAATTGTTCGAGTAATAGAAGGAACTTGAGCAAGTAGTATATTTTCTGAGCTACTTTTGCCTACGCTAATAGTTAACTGATTCGTGTTCTGGAGTTTAGAAGAATTCGATGTCGCTAAAGCTAGATGGTTAGTGGTTAAGTAGTTAACTGTACTAATACTTGCAATGCCAACAGCCAAGCCACCAAAAGTTTTTAAGACTCTACGTACTGACCAATTACTAAACATACAAGCATCCTTTAACTTGATACTAATCGCCTGTATATTAGCAGACTAGTAATATATAGCACAATGGAAAAAATTGTAAAGAAGTTGAAAAGGCAGGCTAATGTCTACTGCCCGTGTGTCTGTCTAGATGTCTGTCGCGTCTGTCCGTCCATTGCTGCATAAGGTTTCTGTCTAATCCTGTCCATTCTGGCCGTTTATCTGACTTGGGCTAATTTCGATGGTCGTAGCATCTAGCCAGACTCGCCTCTACCAGTTCGTTAAACAATCGCTTCAACTCTTCTGAACTGAACCGTTGACTTTTTACCTAAAAGTTGGGCTGTATCTCAATAATGACTGCCGATGTTCTGACAGTGCGCTCTGGGCGTGTTGCAGCAACGATTGGGCTAGTTAGGGATATAGAGATTTTGTACAAAAATAAACCCCACCACTCCCCGACTATCCTTTCGCTCTCCTCACCAATACATCATTCATTCATAATCAAGTTATAGTCGATATAACCAAGCATCGCCCCTCTTTTTATCGCCTCATAACGGTTCTTGACGTGCCATTTACTGTACAAATCGCTAGCATAATGTTTGACTGTACTAACAGAGAGAAACATTTCTCTGGCAATCTGTTCAAAAACTAAACCCTGAGCCAGTAATCGCAGAACTTGTATTTGCCGCTCGGTGGGAGAGTCAAGCAAGTTTTTGTCAGCAAAACTAGGGTCAATATATCTGTTTTGATAAACGCTTTCTAACAGTTTTTTAGCCAGCTTCGGGTCAAGTAGACATTCATTAAAGTAAGCTCTCTTGATGGCTAGTTCAATCAATTCTATATCAGCACTTTTGAGCATATAAGAATCAGCCCCATGACCGAAAGC
>NZ_JACJSI010000053.1 GCF_014698065.1 Nostoc flagelliforme FACHB-838 | reverse complement strand
GCTCTAAACTATCAGTAACTATCTCAAAGCTTTATGATTACGTTTTCACGAAGATATCAAAGCTTGCTCTCAAAGCTTTGAACAGTCTGGCTTTGGAGTTTTCGGACAAGTCTTATGCAGGCTGAAAAAACAGTTTATGTCAGCTAGAGATAACTTTCACAATGTGGCGCATTAGGTTTTTGTCCCACTGCTTGGCAATGTCGCACAATATACAGGGTTTTCTGCATCAAGTTTATGTATAGAAAACTCAACATGAGGCAGCAGATGAGAAAGTTAGTTTCCTCCTGCTACCTCTGCATTATTTTAACTACTCAACGCTTTTAAGAACCGTTGCAAACTCTTAAACACATTAGGCTTTTTCGCAGATGTCGCGTCTGTTGTTGTTTGCGGTTGCCCTTTTAAAAGGATGAGATCCAACTCATCACCCGATGGTTTGGTGGGTAATTCGGCAATTCTTTGATATTCGCCGTTGGTTTCCAGCCAAACTTCCCATTGTCCAGGATAGCAGCGATATAGGGCACTTTCATCATCTATAGGGCGGAGGTAATAGGCGGATTCAATGGTACTGATAAAGCGATCGCGGACTTTTCTCGCTGTATAACCAATGCCCACAGTTCCAGCATCTTCTAAGCGGGGATTTAAGAAGACTAAAGGGCGATCGCTTATTATTTCACATAACTTTTCCAACTGCGGTACTTCCACGCAAGTGGGCGCAATAAACAAGAAAATTTCATCCTCTGGCTGAATTTTTTCTTGTAAAGAAGCAGCCCTTCCCGTCCCGATATCCAAAATTTGAAATGGTGCATCAACCCAATTGCGGCGGGCTAAAGCCGCAGCACCCGCGTCAGCAAAGAAAATCTTCAAACGAGAATCATATTCTGTAAACAGTGGCAAAAATTGTTCCGCTACTGGCATAAACTTGAGTTCTGGGAACAAGAACTCAACTTGTATCCGAGTAAGACCATCTTTAAGGGCAGCTTGCACGGCTGTTCGAGATTGGGCGATCGCATCTTCAAGACTATTTGGAAGTTGACTCATAATCTGCATGGCGCTGTAGTGTCTACTCCTATTGTTTCAGTATTGGCTCTTAATTAGAACTTACGCAGAGGAGATTGCCCAACTGCTTGTTAAAGCAGGGCCATTCCATTCGGTCGAGTAAGGATTCTGTCAACACCATGAGTAAGAAAGTGTAGGCGATCGTCGCAACTAATTAAAAAATATTTTATACCAGTATCCAGTATAATATTTCAGGTTGTTTATAACTTTAGTTATATTTCTATTGGTTATCAATAGTGTTCAATTTGAGTATTTGCCTAATCAAATATGAATTATAAATCATCAAATCTCTCCATTGACCTCAGTCGCCAGTAGGATGAAACTTAGCACAACATTTTTTATACTTATAAATAAACCCTATACACAACTTAGGAACAGCGTATGCCTATTAACAAGCTTGAACTTTTTGACCCAAATTATCGAGAAACCCTTGGTGGAGACGACGTTAAAGCGCTAGATGTTTACACTGAGGGAAGAGATAAAGTTGGTTCAGTAGCCGATATTTTAGTTGATGACGATGGTCATTTCCGGTATTTAATTATTGATGTAAGGTTAGATTCTGTTGGCAAAAAAATATTACTACCAATTGGTCTTTCCCGGATCGATTATGCACAAAGACGCGTCTATGTTGATGGTTTAAGCAGACAGCAAATAGAAAACTTACCGGATCACAAAGAAGACGCGATCGTTGATAGTGATTATGAAGAAAGTGTACGTAGTGTATTTCGTTCTCCAACCAGCGGTGTAACTTATGACCGCGATACATATAATTACCAGACAGAACCAACTTTATACGGGTTAAACGATCAATCTCATCAAACTTTTAGACTCTATGAAGAACGATTAATTGCCAACAAAAACCGCATCAAAACTGGAGAAGTAACAGTTGGTAAGCACATTGAAACAGAAACTGCACACGTTACAGTACCTATTCAAAAAGAACGAGTTCTGATTGAGCGAGTTGTGCCTACAGAAGCAGGTAGAGTTGTAGATGCCAATGAACTTAAGTTTCAAGAAGGAGAAGTAGCACGCATAGAAGTGTACGAAGAAACGCCTGAGATACATAAAGAAGCCTTTGTGCGTGAAGAAGTCCGGATCAAGAAAGTAGTAGAACGTGACTCTGTAGAAACACAAGAAACTATCCGTCGAGAAGAATTAGATGTTGATACTACGGGTAATTTACATGTGCAAGAAAATGGTATCAGTGAACATGGAGCTATTTAATTAGCTGGCTCATAAATTTGTTTAGTAGATTTATCTGGAATAATTATGCAGGCAAAGTTAAATTGTATCTCTGCCTGTGTTTTTTTATCCGTAAAAGAATATTCCCAATTTATTAGACAAGTTGGAAATTGGAACATTCAAAAAATTCCCATATTAATAAAGCACATAGATATGCAAGATTTTGCGGTAATAAATAATCGATAATGAATCTGGCAATTCCATGCACAAAAACTAAACATACTTCTATGAAAAAAGCTAAACAATTGGGAGCATACCAAAAGTGTAAAAACATAGGCTGTTATTATGCTCACAATAACAATCTATTATCTTGATAATTTGCAGAATTGGGATGCTCCTAAATCCTTATAATTTTGTGTCTTTAGTCAATCATGTTGATAAATATTAATGAAAATATCTATAACTTTCGATATTTAACTCTGTAAATAATTCATTCGGCAGAAGGAGGTATAAAAGTCAATAAATGTCTAGTTTAGTTATTAAGAGATGAAAAAAATATTTGAGGTTACAACATAATGGTTCTTTACAAACTACAAGATTTCGAACCTAACTATCATGAAAGTTTTGATGGTCATGACATTAAAGGGCTTGGTGTCTATACCCAAGGAACTGACGAGAAGATTGGTACTGTCAGCGATATTTTAGTGGACGAAGAAGGCCATTTCCGCTATTTAGTCATTGACTTAGGCTTCTGGATTTTTGGTAAGAAAGTATTATTACCACTTGGTCGTGCCCGTATCGACTACAGCGTTGACCGGGTATACACAGTTGGCTTGACTAGAGAACAAGCTGAAGATTTACCTGAGTTCAGTGAACGGCAAGCTCTTGATTATGACTATGAAGAACGGGTGCGTGGAGTATATCGTCAACCCACAGGGAACACCCTTCCTGTAGAAGCATCAACACCAGTAGAAGCAACAATCCCTGTAGATACAAATTATCAAGGAGCGACAGCTACCCCAACTTACAATCGTGATAGCTACAATTACGAACATGAGCCTTCTTTATACGGGTTGAATGAGCAAGATCATCAAACTCTGAGATTGTATGAAGAACGGCTGATTGCTAGTAAACGACGCCAAAAAACTGGAGAAGTAGCAATTGGCAAGCATGTTGAGACTGATACAGCACGGGTTGCAGTACCAGTGGAAAGAGAACGAGTTGTAATTGAGCGTGTAACTCCAGCAGATGCAGGTACTACCGTTTCTGGGCGCGAAGCAGATTTCCGTGAAGGCGAAGTTGCTCGTATCGAAATCCACGAAGAAACTGCTGATGTTCGCAAAGAAGCTTTTTTGCGTGAAGAAGTTAGAGTTAGAAAAGTAGTCGATCAAGAAACAGTTGAAACTCAAGAAACCGTGCGTCGTGAAGAGTTAGATGTGAATTCTGGTAATCTTCCCATTGAAGAACGCTAACTAAATATAGTCATTAGTTGCTGGCTAATGACTAATAATTAATTCGATACAGTACAGGTAAGGTTGTTGAATAAGCTTTACCTGTGTTCCTAATAGCTGATACCACTTTAGATTGACGATTGCGAATATTCCTCTCGATATGGGTCATGTAAATATCTTGTTCGCAAAGATTTTCTAAATGGGATTCAGATGATTAATACATTTAATTTAGCTAATTAGAAAACAGTTCGTAAACTTTGCAAATAAATAGCCAACCTATGGCAAAAAATATTGTACAAACAAACAGTAACTCTAGCACTACCTCCTCGCTGGCAGATTTAAGACAGAAGGTGAACAATTTTTCTGTATTCGATCAGCAAGGTCAGCTAGTAGGAGTAGTTCATGATTTAATTGTCGATGCTAATCGTCGCCTAAATTTAGTTATATCTAACCAGGCAAATCAACAAACTGGAGAACATGGGCAGCAGTTAGCTGATAAACGCCCCTCTTTGTTTCGATTGCAAAGCCAGAGAATAAAAAAAATCGACAAACCGACTAAATCTGTTTTCATAGACTTAAAAAAATCAGAAATCGAGTATATGCCTGAATATTTAGAAGCAGAAACACCAGGCGATAACTACGACGGTCTACGCCTACGCGACTCAACTGAGCAACTAGCCAATAATCAAAGTATAAATAGCCCAGTTGAGCCAGTAGACTCAGAACAGGTTAGTGAAGAACAGATTATTCGTCTACTAGAAGAACGACTATTTGTTGAAAGCAGTAAGCGTAAAGTCGGTGAGGTAATTGTTCGCAAAGTAATCGAAACCCGGATGGTACAGGTTCCTGTCCATCGGGAAAAGTTGATTGTCGAGCAAATCAGCCCAGAACACAAACAACTCGCAGAAATTGATTTAGGGCAAGGAGAAATTGCTGGTCTTGACTTGACCGAAGTAGAAAGACTTGAATTTGCAGGATTTGACAGTAGTTTAACTGTAAGCGGCGAATTTAGCTCACCTAAAATTGCTAGTTTATTATTGAATGCGATCGCACAAGAGCGAGATCACGGATGCAAGCAAGTGCGTGTTACTGTCGCTGTTGAAGATGAGTCACAGCAGCAAAAATACCAGGAGTGGTTTGACCGCTGTTCTAAAGGTGAATTGCTAAAACCGGAAAAATAAGTTTCTAGCAGATAAATTAGTAGGGTGGGCATTGCACACCCTATTTTTTTGCTGATTTAAGAAAAAAAAGGTCAAATTTACCTTCCCTTGCAGGTAAATTAAATTAAAAATTAGAGATTCAGATCCCAACCAAATTTTAAAATAATTTTTTTCTCATCCCCAATCCCCATATCTCTAGCTGAAAATCGGCAATGCTAAACGCGACTCGGTGAATGTCTCTAAAGCAACTTAATTTACAATACTAAGCAGTTGCCGTTCTTTTGGCTACTTGCGATGAAACTTAGACTAAAGAGATTTTCACGGAAGCAACGACAGCATCTGATCCCACCGATTCAGATTAAAGTTCGAGATGGAAAATTTGAAATTATCGGTATGGGTGCATGGCATTCCTACTGGCGCGATCCTTATCATCTGCTGCTAACGATTCCCTGGCCTGGCTTTCTAATCCTGATTTGCACTTTCTATGTAACTATTAATGCTCTATTTGCAATAGCTTACTTAATGGGAGGAGATTGTATTGTCAATGCCCGACCTGGTTCTTTTTTAGATATGTTTTTCTTTAGCGTGCAAACTCTAGCATCCATCGGCTATGGGGCAATGTATCCTAAAACAACTTACGCCAATATTGTTGTCACCATTGAAGCAATGATTGGTTTGGTGGGAATTGCTGTGATGACGGGACTAGCGTTTGCTCGATTCTCTCGGCCTACAGCCCGTGTGCTATTTAGCCGTGTAGCAGTGATTACACCTCATAATGCGATGCCGACTCTCATATTTCGCACGGCTAACCAGCGTCGCAATATGATTCTGGAGGCGCAGATGCGAGTTTACTTAATGCGCGACGATGTAACCTTAGAAGGGCAGTTTATACGTCGGTTATACGATCTCAAACTGCTGAGGAACCAAACACCTAGCTTCACCTTAAGCTGGTCTGTGATGCATGTTATTGATGAGTTTAGTCCTCTATATGGGATGACAGCAGAATCGCTAACACAGACAAATACTATGCTGATCATCTCTTTGAGTGGGATTGATGAAACAGTTACACAGGTCGTCCATGCCCGTCATAGTTATGCTGCTAATGAGATTTTGTGGAACAATCAATTTGTCGATATCTTCCACCACACATCTGATGGACATCGCTACATTGATTACAACCGCTTCCACGATGTTTTACCTTTAGATGAAATGAGTTGAAGTGGCTGAAACTTACTCGGAAGTCTGATTGAGTTGTGGTTGTAATGGTTTAACCACAACCCGACCATTTTCAACAACAGTACAACTTTTAACCATGCTCTTGCTGTCGTTAACTGGCACATCCTGGCACTGGTTTTGGTGGGAGATATTCTGCTCCTGTTGTTGATTGAGGATGACAACACAAGAGGGGCAGGAGGTGAAAGACATATAAAATATTTTGATCTCTATATCTATTATCACTCTGCTGTTGCTGTTTGGCTGAAAAATTTGCTACCTCTGTATTTTGATAATTCAGGAGAATAATTAGGGTTGTACAGTTGTGCGCTCTTGGGGACTTGCAAAAAATAACTCATCCCAAATAATTTGTAGATTTATAAGGGCGCAAACGCCTTGCGCCCCTCCGTACCCTGTGGGACGCTTACGCGAACGCGGAGCGTCCCCCAAGGATGGGATATTTTTTAACTGGAAGTCCCTCAGCATCCTAAAATTTAATTCAACGGATCGCACCCTTTCCTTGCCAAACTTTTTTACGAGACGCTACGCGAACAGATCAAGCTTGTTGGGGAAGAATGTTAGCTCTGAGACTGGGGACTGGGGACTGGGAAAGAGTATTTTTCCCAATTTGGTTAGAGTTTGAATCCCCATCAAAATTGTCCAGTCCCGAATCCCCAATTCAATCCTAATTATTCTGTATATGCGAAACTATCGATGTAAGTACTTGCTTTCTTGTGCTTTGAGTCTGTGTAAACAGGAAAGCGGTAATAGATCCCGCCTCGCTTTCCTCTCTGTTGAAACTTGTTTGGCAGGATTAGACAGTGGGTTTTTCTTATGAAAAAATTTTTGAGATACCTGGGTTTAGGTGTGCTATCTACGTTTTTGACTGCTACTCCTGGATTAGGAGCTGAACGCATTAGCTTTTTTTACCCTCCCTTTGGCGAATTCTCTCTATCTGTGAACTCGCTAGAAACTTTTGCGAAAGAAGGCAAAATCGATGATGAACTTTCCTTTTATGCTAGCCGCGCTACTCCCCAGCAACTCGCTCAACTACGGGAGCTACTTCAGCAACGCTTCAATATCAGCCCTACGCTGGTATCTCAAGTTACCTACTCACCTATAGGCGAACAGGTAGTGCAACGGCTTGGAGAATTACTTCTCACTGAGGCTCGAAATAACGGCTTCTATGCCATACGTGCGTCTTTGATTTTGGCTGCTACTGATCAAGAGGGTTTAACTGTTGTGAATCTATTGCGGAAATTTCCCAGCAATACTATGCGGGTGAATTTCACAGGAGGGTTAAAAATAGTCGATGACTTGTCACAATTGCTCAAAAAAAAGGATGAAGTTTTTGCCTCTCTTCAAAAAGAAGCGATCGCTCAAGCAGCCATTTCAACTGTTGACTTCTCTCAACAAGCAGATTTGCGATCGCCAGGAAAATTCCGCTGGCAGAAAAAAACCTTTGAGCTAAATGACATTTCTCGTTCACGCCGTCTACCAGTAGATGTCTATTTACCTACAACTCAAAACTCAGAACTCACAACTCAGAACTCTCTAACCTTTCCTTTTCCCCTAATTGTAATTTCTCATGGTTTGGCCTCAGACCGCTCTACCTTTGTCTACCTGGCTGAACATTTAGCATCTTATGGTTTTGCTGTTGCTGTACTAGAACACCCTGGTAGTAATGCCGAACGCATTCAACAATATTTTGCAGGTTTGGCCGGGCCGCCAGATGCAACAGAATTTATCAACCGACCTTTAGATATCAAATATCTCCTCAATGAACTCCAGCGTTTAGAAAAATCTGATCCCACCCTCCAAGGAAAACTCAATTTTCAGCAAGTTGGGGCGATCGGTCAGTCTTTTGGTGGTTACACTGTTTTGGCTCTAGCAGGGGCCAATATTAACTTTAGCCAACTCAGGGAAGATTGTAATCCTAATAATTCATCCTTTAATTTGTCGCTGTTTTTGCAATGTCAAGCAACTGACTTAACCCCAAAGAATTACGAACTCAAAGACGATCGCATCAAGGTCATCATGGCGATTAATCCGATTAATAGCTCAATTTTGGGCGAAGGCGGAGTCAGTCAAATTAAAATTCCGGTAATGCTGGTAGCAGGTAGTCAAGATATTTTCGCCCCACCCGTATCTGAGCAAATTCGCCCCTTTACCTGGCTTTCTGATACCAATAAGTACTTGGCTTTAATTGAAAATGCCACCCACTTTTCAGCGATCGCTGAACCGACTTCTGAAAACGATATCTTACCTGTGCCACCTGCTTTGCTGGGCCCTGATCGTGCTGCTGTTTATTCTTATCTCAACGCGCTCAGCGTGGCTTTTTTAGAAACCCATCTCCTTAATCGCTCTGAATACCGCTTGTATTTGCAACCTTCTTATGCCACCTTCATCAGTAAAGAGCCGCTTAATCTCAGTCTTTTACAGTCATTGTCGGTAAATCAATTCAATCAAATTTGGAGTGGGTCAACTCCCCAAGCAAGCAAACCATCAAATCCTCAACCTACTCCTACACCCCGTTAGCTTGGGAAAACACAATAAATAATTTCCGCTTATATCTATTATTGTTTCAAGCAAGTCGATTTAACTGTGGAGTAATAATTACTAATTACGTAAATGCACGGAGTACGAGTTTAGGCAGAATCATCAATTAGGAATGATATTGACTTACAGTTCAGATCCCCCAATTCTCTAAAATTCGGGGATCTTATTGTTCACGAATGATTGAAGTTTACTCTAGACCAAGTAAGTCTCAAGCATTCCTTTAAGAAACTCAAAGCTAAAGCTAAACAAATTGCTATTTATCCTAAAGTTTTGCCAGATAATTCTAAACAATGCTCCCGCCCTTGTTGATTATTTTCAATCAATAAAAGCCATCCATCTCTATTTTTTTTAACAGTAAATATACTGATGTAATTTTATGGGTTTTTTTGGAACTCTAACTATTGCAACCATAAGCAAAAACTCTATATGTCTTTTTTGTTTCTAAGCTATGAATTAGATATAGCAATTTACCCAAACATGGCTTATTTGTCAGGAAATTGAGATATTTATACTTAGGGATTCATAAAAACTTATTTAATAAAATATTTGATATATATATGTTTGCCATTAAGAACTATTAAGAAATTCTGATTAAAGAATGTTGCAATAGCTTGATTTAATTGCTAACGTGTGTATGAAACGATGCTGATAAACGCTCGGATCTAGGAGAAATAAAATCTATGAGCTATACCCATTCAGCCAAGTATGTTAGGCTTTGACGGGTTAAAAACGAGAAATTTCTGCCTCGTATAGACAACTATGAGGGATTGCAGATTAACCAAGAAATATATCGTTGCCAAAGGCTTAGTTTGGGTTTGATTTCAGTTGCAATTGATTATTTGTCTTACCTTGTGCCGACAAGCGAGTGGCTCTTGATTGTGTGTATCGGCAATAACGAAGAGTTTGGTAGGACTTAAATTTTGGAGGATAAAACCAATGGAGATTCAAGGTAAAGTAGCACTAGTTACAGGGGCTTCGCGTGGGATTGGACGAGCGATCGCTCTTGAACTAGCGCAACAAGGCATCAAGCGGCTGATATTGGTAGCACGCGATCGCCAAAAGTTAGTCGAAGTAGCAAAGGAAATTGAGACGATGGGCACAGAAGCTGCAATCGTCGCCTTAGATTTGACTCAAACAATTGAAGTAAATATCGCTGTTGCCCAACTATGGCGCAATTACGGGCAGATTCACCTGCTGGTTAATTGTGCGGGAGTCGCATACCAAAGTTCGTTTTTGCAATCCAAAATGCCTCAAGTTCAAGAAGAACTCTCTGTAAACTTGTTAGGGATGTACAACCTTACTAGTCTGATTGCTCGACGCATGGCTAGCCAAAGACAAGGAGCAATTGTCAATGTATCGAGTCTGATGGGGAAGGTGGCTGCACCGACGATGGCGACTTACTCAGCAACTAAGTTTGCCATCTTAGGATTTACCCAAGCCTTACGCCAAGAATTAGCTGAACACAATATCCGCGTCATCGCATTACTGCCATCTCTGACAGACACAGACATGGTGCGCGACTTAAAATTATTTCGCTGGGTGATCCCTATGACTCCCCAGCAAGTGGCTAAAGCACTCGTCACCGGAATGCAAAATGATTCATCAGAAATTTTAGTCGGATGGCAAAGTCATTTAGCCGTGTTGTGTCAACGCCTTGCCCCTTGGCTGTTAGAGCTAATTTTACGAATAGCAACACCGCCAGCACCAAGCAGACAACGGCTGATTGAAAAACTTATCCCTTCGCGTAGCGTCTCGTAGAGAAGGGGAAATACCGAGGGCGATCGCTAACTCAACACTCAGCATTCCCGAACAAACTTGTCCGAAATCTTCAGTCTTTGGGGATTTCCAGAAATTACATTATTCAATTTTGGGAGCGAAGATGATCGTTAAATTCTTCCTCCCCTACCTCCCCTACTTCCCCTGCTCACCAAAGCGATGGGATTATTTTTTTCGTTGGAAGTTTCTTGGCTTTACCCTTGTGCAACAAAGTAAGGCTCACAGTGCCAAGAAATGCTAATAAGCTGAAAGTAGAAGTAGATTCAGGAACAGATTTGGGATTCTCAATTTTGATAACTTGTCCAAGTCCAGGGCGATCGCCTCGGTTTGTCACGTAAATAGCACCATCAGCACCAATAGTCAAAGCAGTCGGAGACTCTAATCCATTACCACTAAGAATAGTTGTGCGAGTCCCATCGCTTGCTATTTTAATTACAGAACCATCTAGATTACCTTTCCAAAGTGACTGATTAGCGTACTGCAAAGCATATAAATTACCCTCTGCATCAAAATCTAAGTCAGTAAGTTGGGTAAAGCCATCTGTATAAACTGTTGGTTGACCATCAGCACCAATTCGATAGATTTTTGCTTCACCTTCTGGAAAAGGAAAACCAGTTAATTCGCTAATATAATAAGCGCCATCTGAACCTTTGGTGATATTTGTTGGTACTGCTTGGATTTCAAATGGCGATGATGATGCGCCAGAGGGAAAAATTGGATTAGTTAATGTCTGCCGGGGAATTGTGGCGATCGCCTTTAAATTACTTCCATCAGTACCTACACTGAGTAACTCATTAGCACCAGCATCAACTGCAACAATATTATTTCCATCTATAAGAAGAGAGAAGGGATTGCTAATTAGATCGCCTTGGTCGGGATTATTTGCAAGTTCATAATTAGCTAAATCAGCAACACTAGTCCAGGAATTTGTATTGAAATTAGCAGTGATAATTTTTCCTAAGTCAGTGTTACCTAACGTGGCGCGAAATGTGGGATTTGAACCATACCCAATTGCAATATAAGGCTTGCCAGTAGCATCAAATTTAATATCTTGAGGCCCAGAAGTATCAGTACCATCTGGTAATGCTAAAGAAGGAAGTCCTGTAAGTATACGTTCTTGCGTACCATTTTTAATTTTGGTGACTGCACCAGTTGTGCCATAACATAAAGATTGGTTTGCAACGCTCGGTGAAGGAACACAAGCTCCACCGCCGCCTATTCCTGCTTCTGTGACGTAAAGACTCCCATCATTACGGAAAGTTAGACCTCGTGGACTATTAAGACCATCGGCAATTACTGAAAATGATGCCGCCTCTGCTGTTTTCATTCCCGAAAAAGCAGCAATAGAAACACTCAAAAATGTAATTCCAAATTGTTTTAGTTTCATGAGACTCCTCCTAAAATTAAATTTGCCTAAAGCATAGAATGGGAAATTTTAACTTGATAAAAAATAATATTTAATGTTTATAGTTTCTGTGGATTTTAGAGCTTATTAAAAAAAGGGAAACAGATTCAAATCTAGAAATTCAGATTTCATCTGAATTTCTGAATTTTGAGTTGTATCATACCATTTCCGAAAATCTTTGCAACATAATGAATCGGCTATAGGGGCGTACAGATGTACGCCTCTAGCAACAAAATTAAATAGAATTACTGTATATTTTCTAATAATTTTATACAAGTGTGATATCTAAACTGTTGAACTACACAGATATTACAGGACTACAAGACGGTCGCACTTTACATCAATACATAAAGTTGCAGATCAGAAATTGCTGGGCGATCGCATAATTAGACATACCTTGTTTCGGAGCAATCAGAAATGCTTTCCTTCCCCACAACTCTTAGTAATTTGCCCGAAATCATTGATGGCCTGCCGAATATATCTGGTTGGGAAACAGAGGTTCTCTCTGTAGTTAACCACGATCAGCCAGTATTTTTACCAACAACAAACATCCGCTTAGAAGATGTAAATGCTGTGTTTGCGATCGCCTTACACATGCACCAACCAACTATACCTGCTGGAAATGGCGGTACACTCATCAGCAATCTGCAATATATGTTTGAACATCCTCATGAAGGGGATAATCACAATGCAGATCCTTTTGCTCATTGTTACAGCCGCATGGGAGACTTGATCCCCGAACTCGTCAATCAAGGTTGCAATCCGCGTGTAATGTTGGATTACTCTGGTAATCTCCTTTGGGGACTGCGGCAAATGGGACGCGGTGATGTTCTCGATAATCTTAAACGCATCACTTGCGATCGCACCTACCAACCTTATGTAGAATGGCTCGGTACAATGTGGGGGCATGCAGTTATTCCTTCCACACCTATAGCAGATATTAAATTGCATATCATTGCATGGCAACATCACTTTGCCGCAATTTTTGGCTGGGAAGCACTAGCGCGAGTCAAAGGATTTTCGCCCCCAGAAATGCACCTACCAAATCACCCTGATGCTCTCTATGAATTTGTGAAAGCGCTAAAAGAATGTGGATATCGCTGGCTACTGGTTCAAGAACATTCTGTAGAAACTCTTACTGGTCAATCTCTCACTCATAAACATTTACCACATCGTTTGGTTGCCCGCAATTCTCAAGGTGAAACAATTAGTATTACAGCCTTAATTAAAACCCAAGGTTCGGATACTAAATTAGTTGCTCAGATGCAGCCTTATTATGAAGCAAAAACCTTATCCAAACAACAAATTGACAGTGTTTTTGTACCACCCATAGTTAGTCAAATTGGCGATGGTGAAAATGGCGGCGTGATGATGAATGAATTTCCTAGCGCTTTTAAACAAGCTTGGTGGGATATGGTAAATAATGGCGGAGGAAAATCAGGTGTAGTTGGGATCTGTGGGACAGAATATTTAGAATTAATCGAAGCAGCAGGATGCAAACCTGAAGACTATCCAACTTGTCAGCCAGTGGGACAGCATAAAATTTGGGAGCGAGTTTCACCAGATAATTGTCAACCGGAAGCTGTAGAAAATACGATTCAAGAATTAAAGCAAATAGACTCTAATTTTCATCTGGATGGAGCCTCCTGGACAAATCATATCAGTTGGGTAAAAGGATATGAAAATGTTTTGTCTCCTATGTATCAATTAAGTAGTTTATTTCATCAAAAAACTGATCCATTACTGCAAACTGACTCAGCAGAACCGCTTACTAGGCAATCTCAATACCGTAACGTTCTTCTACATAACCTTTTGCTGCAAACTAGTTGTTTTCGTTATTGGGGACAAGGGGCTTGGACTGATTATGCGCGGGAAATTTACCAACGTGGCGAAAATTTATTGCAGATAAATTGAGTTAAAGATTGGGGATTGGAAAGATATAAAAGTTAGAGCAATTGAGATTTAGTTCAAGTAAGTAGGAAGTCTAAGTGTAGGTTGCTAGGTACTGATATCCGAACTGGATATCCAAAAATCCAGCCCTTGCAGCCTAAGAAGCTGGGATTCCTAAATTGATTCAAAAACAGATTTTCAATCCCTTTTTTACAACCAAACCTGTTGGTAAGGGAACAGGAATGGGAATGGCTATCAGCTATCAAATCATTTGCGAAAAACATAATGGCAGGCTAGAATTTTTCTCGACACCTGGAAAAGGAATGGAGTTTGTGGTTCAAATCCCTATCCAATAGCAAATTTGTCCAGTAATCTAAGCAGTATTATGATGAGTATTCTAATAATTCGTAATTCGTAATTTAGAGTCAATCAAACTAAAGGTAACAATATTTCAAATTTTGTACCTATGCCAGTCTGTGAATGAAAATTTAATTTACCACCATGTCTGCCTGTAATAATTCGATAGCTTACCGCTAGACTAGTATTTTTACCATTCTTTGTTTCATTAGAAAAAGACTCTATAATTTGCTGTTGTAATTCTTCAGACATTCCAGAGCCATTGTCAGCAATGCGAATTAAAATCCAGCGAGAATCTGGTGCATCTGGATTGCTTGCTTCTTGCGAAATAACTTCTGTGGTAATCTCAATTCGAGGCTTTTGAATAGTTTTTGTCTCTTCTAAATGCAACTGTTGCCGTACTGCTTCATTGAGTAAAGTATCCACAACTTCGCTTAAAATATTCATCAAAACTTGGTTTAGCTGTCCCATAAAACAATATACTGGAGGTAGCTGACCGTAATATTTGACGATTTCAATTTCTCCTTGAAGACGGCTATTAATTAATAAAATAATACTATCTATACAGGCGTGTAAATCTACAGGCTTAGGATAAAGTTCATCAATATGACAAAAGTTTTGCAAACTAGTTACAAGTTTCTTTAATCTCTCCGCTCCCGTGCGAATACTAGCAAGCGATCGCGATAAATCTTGTTCTAAAAAATCAAATTCAATTTCTTCTTTAATTTGATTAATTGCCTGCGAAACTGATGGTAACTCCTGCTCATAAGCCGCGATCAGCTTGAGTAAATCTTGGCTGTAGTTGGAAACATAAATTATGTTACCCCAAATAAAACCCACTGGGTCTAAAATCTCGTGCGCTACGCCGTCTACCAAGCGCCCCAGATTTGCCATTTTATCATTTTGAATCATTTGGGCTTGACTGCGTTCATACCGAATCAGATTGTCGATTCCCCGAATTTGCCAAGAAATAATATTCAATTCTTGGACATCTAACAATCTATAAGCACCAGATTCTATTTGTACTACAATTGGTTCTGCTAACAATTCTGGCGATCGCTTTAAGCTAAGTTGCATCACCGTCAAAATCGCTGTTGTATCAGCAACCAGCAAAATCGGTGTCCGTGCATAGCTGTAAAGAACGGCTAATGGTTGCTGAACAAATAACTCTTGTCCGAATGGGCGAATCAAAAATTCCAGCAGTCGCCGCCGTGAAATCATGCCAATGAACTGTCCCTGTTCTACCAAAATTACTCCTGGTAGTAGGGGATATTTTTCCAAAAAACTAGCCACTTCCATAGCGGTGTGGTTGATTTCCACCGAGAAGTTGTACATTGGTAGTTCTTGGAGAGTTGAATCTAAATCAAGATCGCGATCGCTACCAAGAGACAAAAATGGCGGTGAGATTTCGCAACTAAATTCTTCTGGCACTAGACACCTTGATTTTTTCAAACACAGGTAAACAATAAGTTAATATTTTACATTCTGCCACCCTCAAAATTCGGTTTTTTAGGTATTTAATAAGACTAGTGGTCTGTTAAAGTAAAAATTCTTTGGCGTGCAATTTATAATTTGGTTGGAGAATATTTAGAGAGCGATCGCAAGCTAAACTAAAAATAACCTTTACAAAGAGTGCAAAGGTAGCGTTATGACCTCTGTAACCAATTCACCCAATGCCCTCGCTCCTTTCCCCTTCCCGGATCATACTCAACTTCCTGAGTCTAATGGTACGTTCGTGAAAAATTGGCAAGAGCATCCCCAAAGCATCCTACTAACTGACTCTATTACACCCATCCTCAAGCAATTAAATCCTAAAGGGGAATATTGTATAGGGCAGGACTTAGGGATTTACTGGCGGTTGACTGATCCCCCCGAAAAAGGCGCAGAAGCACCAGATTGGTTTTATGTACCGAATGTACCATTTTTGCTCAATGGGCAAACGCGACGTTCTTATGTGTTGTGGCGAGAGTTTATTGCCCCGTTGATTGTCTTAGAATTTGTCTCTGGGGACGGTAGTGAAGAACGAGATAAAACTCCATTGAAGGGTAAATTTTGGATTTATGAGCAGGTGATTCGTCCTCCTTTCTACGGCATTTATGAAACGAGTAAAGCCAGCCTAGAAGTTTATCATCTGATTGAAGGACAGTATCAAGTTTTACCAGCAAATGAACGAGGACATTATCCTATAGTTCCTTTGGGTGTTGAATTAGGCTTATGGCAGGGAAAATATCAGAATGTGGAATTATCCTGGCTGCGTTGGTGGGATTTACAAGGTAATTTGTTGTTGAATGGCAATGAAAGAGCAGAACAGGAAAGTCAAAGAGCTGATCGCCTAGCTGCTCAATTGCGATCGCTTGGCGTTGAACCAGAAGCCTAATATTTTGTTACGAATTACGAATTAAAAAGAGCTGGTGTAAAAGAGTCATCTGTGGCTTAATTTGTTTAGACATAAATTTTACTGCTACCAGGGTAATCACGATGACAAATAGACCTCCTTCCGAACCGGAGTCATCCCAAAAAACTGCCCTTGGCTTTGATGAATTTATAGCCATTCTGGTTGCCTTCACCACTATCGGAGCGATTCTTTTTTGGTCATTGTCCCGCAGAGATTCTAGCTGGAACTTAAACGGGTTGCTCTTGCCTTCCTCCACTCCATCTCCTAGTGTTCAACCAAATCAAGTATTGCCTTCTCCTACTGCTAAGGTAGAACCTTATCCAGTGCCCAACAAGGTTTTACCCTATTCTTCACCTGAGGCTGTTGTTGAACCCAAGACACCTTCATTTCTAACTAACAGCGCAACTCCTTACCGCGCAATGTTGCCATCTGTTCTGGTAATCCCGACTCAATCCCCACAAGCACAAACACCTGTATCCTCTTCAACAGGAGTTGAGCCATCAATTAAATCATCAGCGTTGCCTTTAGTTACTCCAGCAAAACAAAAATCAATTATTCCGCCGCCAATTGCATTTAACGATGTGCCGAATAACTTTTGGAGTCGGCGTTTTATAGACGTTCTTTCTTCCCGTGGGATTCTTAAAGGGTTTCCTGATTATTCTTTTAGACCAAATCAGTCTGTAAACCGCGCCGAATTTGCTGCCATACTGGAAAAAGCTTTTGACCAAGAACCGTCTAAGACTGCGATCACATTTCAAGATGTGCCAACAAAATTTTGGGCAACTCCAGCAATTGACCAAGCCATCAGTGCCGGATTTCTCAAAGGCTACCCAAAAAAAACCTTCAAACCACAAGAAAATATTTCACGAGTGCAAGTTTTAGTTGCTCTTGTCAGTGGGTTGAATTTGAAAGCACCCACTTCTCCAAATCAGGTTATCAGTGTCTATAAAGATGCTAAAGATATTCCACCTTATGCCGTCGGCAAAATAGCTGCTGCTACAACTAATGGACTAGTAGTTAACTATCCAAATCCCCAAGTTCTTGCTCCCAACAAAGTAGCTAGTCGGGCAGAAGTGGCGGCGATGATCCATCAAGCTTTAGTAAAACGGGGCAAATTGGAGGCAATTACATCTCCAAATATAGTGCGTAGACCCAGCCTGCCGCAGGCATCGCCCAAAATGTCTCCAGAACTTTCCCAGACTCCAAAAGCGAAGCCAAAGGGTAAATTGCCCACAGGTGGTTCGCCTCAATAATAATCTCATATCATGTCCGGTTAAAGACTTATCATTAAGACTGCAAGGGGGCAGGGGGCAGGGAGCAGGGGGAGAAAGGATTTTCAGGTTTTTGCACAGATGCGAAAATTATAACTAATCAGCCGGACATGATATAATTCCCAAAATTATTTAGAGTCAAAATTTTACATAGAAAAGGCTCAAGCATTCCTGCCTGAGCCTTTTCTAGATTCAATTAAGTTACTTTCGTCTACTTAACTTAGCTTCTTATAGCTTAATAACGGTTACGGTTGTAGCCACCGCCACCACCGCCACCACGATTACCACCGAAAGAACCACCGCCACCTCTGTCTTCTCTGGGCTTGGCTTTATTTACCTTGAGGTCGCGACCAAGCCATTCAGCACCATCAAGAGCTTCAATTGCTTTTGCTTCTTCATCTTCTGAACTCATTTCCACGAAAGCAAAACCGCGTAAACGACCTGTTTCACGATCAGTAGGTAGTTGAACACGCTTTACAGCACCATATTCTGCAAATACAGCACTCAGCGCATCTTGTGTAACATCATAGGAGAGGTTACCAACGTAAATTGACATTAAATGTCTCCAAAATCATAAGTTTGTAGAGATTTAGATTTCGGAGAGAAGTCTGTAATACCAAAAGGGAAAAGCCTGTCAATACTAAAAACAAACACTGTCGCCGAATTAATTCTCATTTCACTTTCCATGATGACATAGCAACTAAGTTTTGGGTAAAAGTTTGAGAAAATGTTATAAAAAGTTATATAAAAAGTTAATAGGTACGTGTTGGCTAGTCCTAAAAGGGGTGAGGCTATAGCGAACTGCACCCACGAGATAAACTAATCCACTCTCTTTTCTAAATATTGACCAATCATCAACTGCTCACCAGCACGGGAGATAATGGTTTGTCTAGTGCGGTATTTGCTACCAATTAGTTTTAACTCTTCCTCAAAAACGGAACCGTTGTATTCAGTTCGCAAACACAGCGTTTTTGGGTTGGAGAAATAATAGTGGGCGGTGACTGGTTTAGATATAGCAAAACCGCGATCGCGATACAAAATATTTCCTAAAGCCCCAAATATCGTTGAACCTTGCGACTCTTTCCTTGCCTTTAACACATCCATACTTTCCCATGTAACTGCTGCACCACAGATCAGACTACCTGTATCAGGCAAATCTTGCATTTGAGCTAGGTTTTGCAATTCATTACAGCCCTGATTGAGAAAATTGATCGTAACTATACTCTCCATCTCCTTGGTTTCTCCCTCAGGTAGGGTGTAGTAGCGCCGTTGCGATCGCCACTTACCCTCTGATTCCTGGAAAAATTCGGAAATCTGGGCTTCGTCAGCGGTTTGTGCAATTTTTAGCAATGATGTCACTTGTAACTTTCCTGACTAATATATTGGCTCTAAATATATATCGCTCTTTTCTTTGCTGTATATGCGATGTCTACGACGGGCTACGCCTACGCTTGCTTAAAACATCACAGCGTTAAAAAAGCAATTTATGTTTACTATTCTTAATATATTGGATCAAGCGTAAAAATTACTAGGCATTTTGCTAACTACATTAAATCTGGCATGTAAGCCTAAGTATAATTATTTAAATACTGCCAATTTTAGGAGAAAGAGCGGAAAATTCCCGTATCTTCAGTCAACGCAAGTCTTCTACCAAGGGCAGATTCCAAGAAATTTAAAAATATTTATACTGAGTTAAGAATTGCATCAGCGGCTAAAAATCTGCCCTTATTAATGTAATGAGTTAAAGTGGTGAGAATTTTTCGGTATAAAAAGTAATTTTTGATACAAAATTCTGCAAGAAGATAGCTAATTGAATCTCGCCGCTTTCCATTAGTCATAATGTCTCAAAATTACTTGGTAATGCACGGCTGTTTAACACCAAAAACTCCCCAAATAAAAGAAAAATAAATGATTTTGGATAGAAATAAGCCGCACAAGCAGGCGAAAATCTCACCTTTCGCAGCCGCTAACCAGGTAATTGATACCCAGTTAGATTCAGTTGTGAAGACTGATATGGCTGTTGCAGAAACAAAAAGTAGCTTTGACACAAAAGTGTCTTCCCCTTTTGCATCCATATTATTGATTCCCTGTTTGCTGGGCATAGGACTGCTGAGTGCGAGTTGTGGAGCGCTGCCAAAGGAATCGGCTGATGCACAATCTCAGAGTCCTGGTAGTGGACAACGTGGTGGCGGTGCAACGGCTGTAGATGTAGCGATCGCTCGAACTGACTCGCTGCAAACACAACCAGAATACACAGGTAATACAACACCCTTCCGAATTGTATCAGTGCGATCGCAGGTAGAAGCTCGGTTGTTGGCTTTAAACCTTGATGTAGGCGATACAGTAAAGCAAGGGCAAAACGTCGGGCAGTTAGATGCTGCCATACTTTCGACCGAATTAAAGCAAGCAGAAGCAGAACTAGCAGCCCTCAAATCAGAAGTAGCTAGGGCAACAAATCAGGTAAGCAATGCCCGTGCAGATGTTGAACGGGCGCGGCTAGAAGTGGTACAAGCTCAGGCAGACTCAGAACGGCAGCAGAAGTTATTTAAAGCCGGAGCGATCGCAGAACAAACTGCCCAGCAAGCACGTACCCAGGCACAAACAGCTGCCCAGGCATTGCGGGCAGCTCAAGAGCAAGTGCGTACAGAACAGCAAGCCGTCGCCGCCGCTCAAGGTAGAGTACTTGCCCAACAAGCATTGGTTGCTCAAACCAAAGAGCGCAGATCTTATGCTCAACTGACATCCCCCATCACTGGCGTAGTCACAGAAAAGGTGACAGAACCTGGAAACCTTCTGCAAGCAGGTAACGAAGTCTTAAAAATTGGCGACTTTAACCGTGTGAAAGTTGTCGTGCAAGTTTCCGAATTAGAACTAGCACAAATTCAGGTTGGACAGTCTGTACAAGTTCGCTTAGATGCTTTCCCTAAGGAAACATTAATTGGCAGAGTTACTCGCATTTCTCCAGCTGCCGATGCTACAGCTCGCTTAATACCTGTAGAAGTAGTGATTCCCAACACTCAAGGGAAAATTGGTAGTGGGCTGCTGGCGCGAGTCAACTTTGAAACCCAGGCTCAACAGCGCGTAGTAGTGCCGCAAACAGCGATTCAAAAACAAGCAGGGGCAGCAAAGGCAGTAAGGAAAGAGCAAGAAAATCCATCAGGGACGCTATTTGTGGTGAAAGACACAGATGGCAAGACAAAAGTGGCAGCGCGTGCAGTCAGCTTAGGAAAAAAGGCTGATGGCAAAGTAGAAATTTTATCTGGCTTGCAAGCAGGAGAGCGTTATGTTGTTCGCAGTGGTCAACCCCTAAAAAATGGTGACGCTGTACGTTTATCAATTCTTTCCGAAACAGCAGAGTCAGTTCCTAAGGGGAATTAAAAATTCAAAATGTCTTTTGATTTTCATTTTGCCTTTTTAATTGGAGTACAGCGATAATAATGCAACAAGTAAAAAACGGTGGCGGATTTAGTATCAGTGCCATATCAATCCGCCAACACATCGGCACACTCATGCTGACGTTGGCAGTAATAGTGTTAGGTGTCTTCTTTGTACTCAAGCTACCAGTGGATTTACTACCATCAATCACCTATCCTCGGATTGGTGTGCGAATACAAGCACCTGGAATCTCCCCAGAAGTAGCAGTTGATGAAGTAACCAAGCCGCTAGAAGAAGCCTTCGCGGCTACTGAAGGTGTGATCCAAATTTTCTCCCAAACTCGTGAGGGACAGGTAAATTTGGATCTTTACTTTCAAACGGGAGGCAATATTGACCAAGCCTTAAACGATGCTACAGCTGCCTTTAACAGGGCTAGAAGTACATTACCAGACACCATCGAAGAACCGCGATTATTTAAAGTTGATCCTTCCCAGCTACCCGTTTACGAATTGGCATTAACTTCGCCCTCCTTAGAAGGTATGGCTTTACGTGTTTTTGCTGAAGAGGAACTAGTCCGCGAACTAAGTGTTGTACCTGGAGTTGCAGGGGTAGATGTATCGGGAGGAGTTCAAGAAGAAGTTAGGGTCAATATAGATTTAGATCGGTTGCAAGCTGTAGGTGTAGGTTTGACCGATGTGCTAGATCAGCTTAGAGATCGCAACATAGATATTTCTGGCGGTCGGATTTTGGGGCAGAATTCTGAGCCATTAACCCGTACCGTAGGGCGCTTCCAAAATGCCAATGAAATCAGCAATCTTTCCTTTGAAGTCTCTTCCCCTACTCCCTCATCTTCCTCATCTCCCGATTCTGCCGCTACTTCCACCACTCCCAAACGCCGCATCTATTTGCGGGACTTTGCCGAAGTTATTGATGGTTCGGAACAACAACGGATTTACGTCTTACTCAACGGGGAACCAGCGATAAAAGTCAGTGTCCAAAAACAGCCGGATGCTAACACCATCAACGTTGTCGAGGGTGTGAAAAAACGCTTAGAAGAACTCCGACAATCTGGTGTAATTCCTGAAGGGACAGTTATTACGCCTACCTTGGATGAGTCGCGGTTTATTAGCAATTCTATCTCGAATGTCGCCACTTCCGGGTTGATAGGTACTGCACTAGCAGCGATCGCAGTTCTCCTATTTCTCGGTTCTCTGCGGCAAACTTTCATCATTGTTCTGGCTATCCCCTTAGCAACCCTAGCTGCCATCATCTTGATGGGACTATTTGGCTTATCTCTCAACGTTTTTAGTTTGGGTGGTCTGGCACTGGGTGTAGGTATTGTGGTAGATAACTCCATCGTCATGTTGGAGAACATTGCCGAGGGTGCTGGGATGACTCCCGGTAAAGATAATAAAACCCGCTTGAATTCGCGGCAACTAATTTCTCAAGCAGAAAAAAGTAGCCAAGAAGTAGAGTCAGCCTTAATTGCTTCCACTAGTACAAACTTGGTGGCGGTGTTGCCATTTTTGCTCATCGGTGGTTTTATCGCCCTACTATTCAATGAGTTAATCCTTACCATCACCTTTTCAGTAGCGGCTTCAATTTTAATTGCCGTCACCGTTGTGCCGATGTTCGCTTCTCGGTTGTTAGCATGGAAGTTTTCTAGCGGTTTGAGCAATTTTTGGCTGTTGCGGCAGTTTAATAGCCGCTTTGATGCTGCTACCAGAGGATACGGAAGTTTTTTAGGTGGGATATTACGCTGGCGGTTGGTTACAGTAGCGATCGCTATTATCCTTTTTGGTGGCGGTAGTTTGTGGATGGCTCCGCAAATTCCCCAAGAAATTCTCCCCCGCATCAACACCGGACAAGCTAACTTAAACGCTCAGTTTCCTCCCGGTACACCCCTAGAAACTAACCGAAAAGTCATGGCTGCGGTAGATGATATTCTCCGCAATCAACCAGAAACAGAATATGTTTTCTCTACATCTGGTGGTTCTCTGTTTGGTTCTAATACCAATGCCAATCCCCTGCGAAGTACCGCCAATATTACCCTGAAACCGGGGACTAATGTGCAATCTTATACAGAACGACTTACCCAGGAGTTAAACAAATTAAATTTAGCAGGAATTCGCTTGCGCCTTTCCCCTGGTCAAGTACGGGGTTTGATTCTCAGTAACTCTCCTCTTCGTGGTGCCGATGTTGACGTCATGCTCCAGGGAAATGACGTAAATTCTTTAGAAGAAGCTGGTCGTCAGGTACTAGCAGCCTTGGAAGAACAAGTCACCCTTGCGAGGTTTCGTCCCGATGCAGACGATCGCCAACCAGAAATTCAGATTATTCCTGACTGGGAAAGGGTTTCAGCTTTGGGGTTAACTACTACAGATATTGGACAAACAATTCAAACTGCGATCGAAGGTAGTGTACCAACTCAGTTGCAACGCGGCAACCGTTTAGTCGATGTTCGGGTACAGTTGAATGAAAAATCAGTGCAAGCAGCTTCTCAATTGCAGAGGTTGCCTTTATTCGTGGAGAACAATCGCCAAGTCCGCTTGAGCGATGTTGCCAAAATTGCTGAAGCTCAAGCTCCAGGAGAAATTCAGCGAATTAACCAACGCCAGGTTTTCTTAATTGCTGGCAACTTGACTGAGGGAGCTAGCCTCAGTGGCGCTCTAGAACAGGTAAGTACGGTACTAGATAGTCTAGATTTACCAGAAGGTGTTAGCCGCTTACCCAGTTCAGCCGCGGAATCTAATCAGCAACTACAAAGTTCGCTGCAACTATTAGGTGGATTAGCTGCTTTTCTAGTCTTTGTGGTTATGGCGGTGCAATACAATTCCCTGATTGACCCGTTAGTAATTATGTTTACAATTCCCTTGGCTCTAGCTGGGGGGATTTTCGGACTTTACATTACTAAAACTGCCATTGGGGCGACAGTGATTGTCGGTGCGGTTTTGCTGGTGGGTATTGTGGTCAATAACGCCATCATTATGGTGGAATTGGCCAATCAAATCCGGGAACGGGAAAAAGTTGACCGAAAAACTGCGATTTTGAAAGCTGCTCCTCAACGCCTACGACCAGTGTTAATGACAACTATTACCACTGTTTTAGGTATGTTCCCCCTAGCGTTAGGAATTGGGGAAGGCTCAGAATTCCTGCAACCATTAGGCGTAGTAGTGTTTTCAGGTTTGTCTTTGGCAACACTGCTAACGCTGTTTATCATCCCGTGTTTTTATACTCTGTTACACGATTTGCTGGGTGGAAAATGGGCGAAGCCAGTGTTAATCCGGTTGCGTGGATTTACGAAAAAACTTACAAACTAATGAGCATTTAAATTGCACATAGGGCAGGCAATACCGATGATTGCCAATATATAAAAAGTGAGGAGTTATGAATTTGAAAATTTTAACTCCTCACTCCTCACTTTTAACTCCTCAGTTTTGTAAGTGTTAGCTAGCTAACAGAGTTTTTTCTAGAGAAGTCCAACGGAAAGAGCGATCGCCACCCCTCTCAATAACTACTTTTACTCGTGGTTCTAGCTGAGGCAAATTCGTTAAATACTCAAGTTCCTCATTAGAAAGAATATGCCCTTCAATAATCCACAAGACCAGCCCCTTTGACTTTGGTGGTAGCTGTTCTAGATGAGAATTGAGAATTGGCGGCAAATAGTACACATAACCTACTGCTGCACCGCTACCAGTGCTTTTTTTCCCAAGATGAGGAGGTCTAACTCCATGAATTCTTGTGAGATACGCAGCTACGTCACCTAGTCCTTTAGCAGTAATGTGGAGGGTAGTATAACCAGCTGCGCGTAGTCGCCGCTGATATCGACCTTCATAACCCCCTTCCAGAGGTACATACACTCCAAGAGCGCCAAATTTTTCCAGATCGCGGATTAAACCGTTGCCAGTGGTAATTAGTGCCATAGATTTTCGTCTTATCCCACTTAGATATCTCTATTATTTACCCTGAACCGATAGATTCAAAGCATTTTTTTGGGCATCGGGAAGAGGCAGAGGCGAATGAAGAAGTAGGAAAGCAGGGGGAAAAGGGAAACTTTGTCCACTGCAAAGCGCACCCTGCCCCAATTCCTCTTTTCCACCCCCCTTGCGCCCTGCCTCCTGCTCCCTGCTCCACTGCTTCTTCCCCACTTCCCAAAAATAACTCTCTAAATTACTGGACAAACATAAATAAATAATTTATATTATTAGATTGTGACCAAACACGCAAATTAGGTTGACATTTTAGTGTCATTATGAGCTAGTGTTAGCATCAAAAACTGATGACTTAAATCCAAATTGGATAATCTAACTCAGATTGATCATAGACTGGTAAACTAAGAAAGCTTTCAGGTCAACATTGGAGCTTATGGACGAACAAGCAAAGCGAAATCCTAAACTCCAGGGTCAATTTACTCCTATGCCTCTGAAAAAGCAGGCAAAATCTTAAACAATAGTTTAAGGTATTTAAGGAAGTAAAAACTGAGCAGCAATGTTGGTTTCATGGCATTACGTCAGTCTCAGTTAAGGGATACTGGGCGGTAAAAACCGCTTAAGTCCAACTGCAACACGGCAGTAGCCAATCTCCGGGAAGCCGTCTTATGGGCGTGTAAAAATCGGAAAACCCGCCGACAGCGCTGCCTCCAGAAAGTGCCAGAGCAATTGCTTGGACGAAAGCATTGCTGCACACAGCTTAAAGCTGTAGCGCCTTGCATTGATTCCAGAAGTTACTCCTTCCCAATGGGAAGGGACTTGTGGCTGTTCTGGTGATCTAGTGAGTGAAGCTAAACAGATTCACCAAGCAGTACGGACACGGTTTGTTGTGTCCGAAAGCATTTGGAGCGGTTTATTGAAGCCATTCCAAATTTCGCAGGCTAATCCAGCCTAAACTGATGCGTACAAAGCGTGTCCTCTAGAGTCCAATTCCAAGGTCAGCAAGTAGAAAGGAGAACCAGTTACTGTGTCTGTAGGTATTCTCGGCACCAAGCTGGGCATGACCCAAATATTTGACGAAGCAGGAGTAGCCATTCCTGTGACTGTCATTCAAGCAGGGCCATGCACCGTTACACAAGTTAAAACGAAACAAACCGACGGTTACTTTGCGATTCAAGTTGGTTATCACGAAGTAAAACCCAAGGCACTAAACAGACCACTACTGGGCCATTTGGCTAAATCATCTGCCCCAGCATTGCGTCACTTAAATGAATATCACACTGATAGCTCTAGTGATTATGCTTTAGGTCAACAGATTAAAGCAGATATTTTTAGCGCAGGTCAAATTGTCGATGTCGTCGGCACAAGCATCGGTCGCGGCTTTGCAGGGAATCAGAAGCGCAACAACTTTGCTCGTGGGCCCATGTCTCACGGTTCCAAAAACCACAGAGCGCCGGGTTCTATTGGTGCTGGTACAACACCAGGTCGTGTCTATCCAGGTAAGCGGATGGCAGGGCGTTTAGGCGGTAAACGTATCACAATCCGCAAACTGACCATAGTGCGAGTTGATGCAGAACGCAACATATTGCTAATCAAGGGAGCTATTCCTGGTAAACCAGGCGCTCTAGTAAGTGTTGTACCTGCAAAAGTAGTGGGATAGTCAAAAGTCATTAGTCAGTAGTCATTAGTCAGTAGTCATTGGCTAAAGACAAATGGCAAAAGACCAATGACAAATGACGCCACATGCTTCATCTGGGCAGACCCCAAGACCGCAGTGGCTCACAAAGGACAAAGGACAGATAACAAAGATGGTTGAAAGCGTAGTTAAAAATTGGCAAGGAGAACAGGTCGGCGAGACGACCTTCGAGTTGCGCGTTGCCAAGGAAGAAACAGCGTCTCATATCGTGCACCGCGCCTTAGTACGACAATTGACCAATGCTCGTCAAGGAAATGCCAGTACAAAAACTCGTGCTGAAGTCAGAGGTGGCGGACGTAAACCTTGGAGACAAAAAGGTACTGGTCGCGCTCGTGCAGGGTCTATTCGTTCACCACTCTGGCGTGGTGGTGGTGTGATATTTGGGCCAAAGCCCAGAGACTTCAACCTCAAGTTGAACCGTAAAGAGCGACGTTTAGCACTGCGGACAGCATTTGTAAGTCGCATTGACGATTTAATTGTGGTAGAAGAATTTAGCACTGAGCTATCTCGCCCCAAGACCAAAGAATTAGTGGCAGCGCTTGCCCGTTGGGGAGTAGTACCAGAAAGCAAGGCACTGTTAATTTTGTCTGAGATTGCGGATACAGATAACGTTTATTTGTCAGCCCGCAATATTGAAAATTTAAAACTAATTGCAGCCGACCAGCTAAATGTTTTTGATTTACTGCACGCTGACAAAATTGTAGTTACGGCATCAGCCCTAGAAAAAATTCAGGAGGTCTACAGTGCCTAGCTTTGACCCCCGCGACCTAGCCGACTTAGTACGTCGCCCAATAGTCACCGAAAAGGCGACTATCTTGATGGAGCAGAATAAGTACACCTTTGAAGTCATTCCGAAGGCATCTAAACCAGAAATCAAGGCTGCGATCGAAGACTTGTTTCAGGTCAAGGTTGTAAAAGTCAACACTATCCAACCACCGCGTAAAAAACGGCGTGTTGGTAAATTTATTGGTTATAAACCCCAATATAAGCGAGCCATTGTTACCGTCGCACCTGGGGATGAAGACAAGATTAGACAAGTTCTATTCCCAGAAGTCTAACAAAGTTAGGAGTTAGGAGTTAGGAGTTAGGAGTTACTACACTCAAAACTCAGCGCTCAAAATTTCAAACTCAGCATGGGCTAAACGCCCCGCTATCGCTAACAGCATTCAGCATTTAAAAATATGGGTACTCGTTCTTATCGCCCTTATACCCCCAGCACTCGCCAAGTTACAATCTCTGACTTTGCGGAAATTACCAGAACCGAGCCAGAGAAATCCTTAACAACCTCAAAGCATCGCGCCAAAGGTCGGAACAATCACGGACGGATTACTAGTCGTCGCCGGGGTGGCGGACACAAACAACTTTACCGGATCATCGATTTTAAAAGGGATAAACATAATATTCCTGCTAAAGTCGCAGCCATTGAATACGATCCGAACCGCAATGCCCGAATTGCCCTTTTGTATTATCAAGATGGCGAAAAACGGTATATCCTTCACCCCAACGGGTTGAAAGTGGGAACAATAATTATTTCTGGGCCAGAAGCTCCCTTTGAAGATGGTAATGCGTTACCACTCTCAAGGATTCCCTTGGGTACTAGTGTTCACAACGTAGAATTCACTCCTGGTAAAGGTGGTCAAATTGTACGTGCGGCTGGTGCTAGCGCTCAGGTTGTGGCAAAAGAAGGTAATTATGTAACTCTCAAGTTGCCTTCAGGAGAAGTCCGCTTGATTCGCCGCGAATGCTACGCCACCATTGGGCAAGTAGGCAACACCGATGCCAGAAACCTGAGTGCAGGTAAAGCAGGGCGAAATCGGTGGAAAGGTCGCCGTCCTAAGGTTAGAGGTAGCGTTATGAACCCAGTGGATCACCCACATGGTGGTGGTGAAGGTAGGGCACCTATCGGTAGATCAGGTCCTGTTACACCTTGGGGTAAACCCACATTGGGTGCGAAGACACGCAATCGCAAAAAACTTAGCAGCAAGTTAATTGTACGTCGTCGCCGTAAGTCTTCTAAACGCGGTCGCGGTGGTCGTGAATCTTAAAGAGTTAGAAGTTATGAGTTATGAGTTATGAGTTGAATCTAACTTACTCACTCCTAACTCCTCACTCCTCACTTTTAAATCCTAAATCCTAAATCCAAAATTGAACTATGGGTCGTTCTCTAAAAAAAGGTCCTTTCGTTGCGGATCATCTTCTAAAGAAAATTGAAAAGCTCAACGACAATAACAGAAAAGAAGTTATTAAAACTTGGTCACGAGCTTCGACAATTTTGCCCCTAATGGTAGGTCATACCATAGCTGTTCATAACGGACGCCAACACGTTCCAGTTTTTGTAAATGAACAAATGGTGGGACATAAGTTGGGTGAGTTTGCCCCGACACGTACCTACAGGGGTCATGGAAAAAGCGACAAAAAAGCAGGTAGGTAGTCATTAGTCATGAGTCATTAGTCATGAGCTGAAAGACAAATGACGAATGACCCTTTGGGTTCGCCAGTTACTCATGGGGGAAACCCCCAAGACCGCACTGGCTCACAAATGACAAATGACAAAATTGGAGAAAATTATGGCTACTAGTACTACTGAAGTAAAGGCGATCGCTCGTTTTATCCGCATCTCGGCCTACAAAGTGCGTCGGGTACTCGATCAAATCCGCGGGCGATCTTACCGAGAAGCGTTAATCATCCTGGAATTCATGCCCTATCGCGCCACTGAACCCATATTGAAGGTTCTCAGAAGCGCTGCTGCCAATGCCGAACACAACGCTGGGTTAGATCGGACTCAACTAGTGATTACTCAAGCTTATGCCGATCAAGGGCCGCCGTTAAAGCGATTCCAGCCAAGAGCGCAAGGTCGAGCTTACCAAATTCGCAAGCCGACGTGTCATATTACTGTGGCTGTTGCAGCCGCCCCAGAAAAATAAGCACGTTTACACGAAAAAATTGCGTAAAGTAAGAAATTTTAGAGGAAGCATTCGTGGGACAGAAGATTCATCCAGTTGGTTTTCGCCTGGGTATTACACATGAACATCAATCCCGTTGGTTTGCTGTTCCTGATCGCTATCCAGAACTTCTCCAAGAAGATCACAAACTCCGTCAATACATAGAACAAAAGCTGGGTAGACAGGCTCAAAACAACGCCGGAATTTCCGAAGTGCGGATTGAGCGCAAAGCTGACCAAATCGACTTAGAAGTACGCACAGCTAGACCTGGGGTAGTAGTGGGTCGTGGTGGACAAGGTATCGAATCCTTACGTACCGGACTCCAAGGATTGTTGGGTAGTAATCGTCAAATTCGGATTAACGTAGTTGAAGTTCAACGGGTTGATGCTGATGCCTACCTAATTGCCGAATACATTGCTCAACAATTGGAACGTCGGGTTTCCTTCCGGCGGGTAGTGCGGCAATCGATTCAACGTGCCCAACGCGCTGGTGTTCAAGGTATTAAAATCCAAGTTAGCGGTCGCCTCAACGGTGCAGAAATTGCCCGGACAGAGTGGACTCGTGAAGGTAGAGTACCTTTACATACCTTACGGGCTGACATTGACTACTCTTATTGCACAGCAAAAACTGTTTACGGCATTTTGGGTATCAAAGTATGGGTATTTAAAGGAGAAATTATTCCTGGACAGGAAGAAACTCCGCCACCACCCGCAAGCCGCGATCGCGAACGTGATCCCCGCGATCGCGACCGGGAACCTCGTCGTCGTCAACAACAACGTCGTCGCCAGCAATTTGAAGACCGCTCAAATGAAGGATAAATCGTCATTAGTGATTAGTCATTAGTAAATGGCAGATGGCAAATGACAAATGACAAATGACAAATGACAAATGACAAACCATGTTAAGCCCTAGAAGAACTAAATTCCGCAAACAACAGCGGGGACGGATGGAAGGACTAGCCAGCCGTGGTAGTACCCTCAACTTCGGTGATTTTGCACTCCAAGCACAAGAACCTGCTTGGATTACCTCGCGTCAAATCGAGGCTTCCCGTCGGGCAATGACTCGTTATATTCGTCGGGGTGGACAAATCTGGATTCGGATTTTCCCTGATAAACCAGTAACCATGCGTCCTGCTGAAACCCGGATGGGTTCCGGTAAAGGTAATCCAGAGTTTTGGGTAGCTGTAGTCAAGCCAGGACGAATTTTGTTTGAAATCGGTGGGGTTTCTGAGGAAATCGCCCGTGAAGCTATGCGTTTAGCTTCATTTAAACTGCCCATTAAAACTAAGTTTATTGTGCGCTCTCAACCACAGGAGCAGGAGTAGCTTATGCCTCTTCCCAAGATTTCAGAAGCTAGAGAATTAAGCGACGAGAAGCTCTCTGATGAAATTGTCGCGATCAAAAGACAACTATTTCAGTTGCGCTTGCAAAAAGCCACCAGACAACTAGAAAAGCCCCATCAGTTCCGACAATTGCGCCACCGCCTAGCCCAATTGCTGACGCTAGAAACAGAACGCAAACGGGCAGCAAGTCAATCGGCTAAAGAACAAAAGTAGGAGATTATGGCAGTTAAAGAACGAGTTGGCTTGGTAGTGAGCGATAAAATGCAAAAAACTGTGGTAGTAGCCATAGAAAACCGCGCTCCTCACCCCAAGTACGGCAAGATTGTGGTTAACACCCAACGATATAAAGTTCACGACGAAGAAAATCAGTGTAAAGTAGGCGATCGCGTTCGCATTCAGGAAACTAGACCCCTGAGTAAAACCAAGCGCTGGAAAATCACAGAAGTCCTGAACGTCAAGCCTACTTAAACCTCATCGTTGTTAAAAATTAACAACATTACAAGGGAGAATAATTGTGATTCAACCCCAGACTTACCTGAATGTCGCAGATAATAGCGGTGCCCGCAAACTAATGTGCATCCGCATCTTGGGCGGAGGCAATCGCCGTTATGGTTTTATCGGCGATAAAATTATCGCCGTTGTTAAAGATGCTACACCCAACATGGCTGTTAAAAAGTCTGATGTTGTAGAAGCAGTAATTGTCCGTACTCGTAAAGCTGTATCTCGTGACAGCGGTATGAGCATTCGCTTTGATGATAACGCCGCCGTGATCATCAACAAAGACGGTAATCCCAGAGGCACACGGGTTTTTGGCCCAGTTGCACGGGAACTGCGCGATAAAAACTTCACCAAAATTGTTTCTCTGGCTCCGGAGGTGCTTTAATGGCAACCAAACAGGGTACGCCCAAAGTATTCCACAAAATGCACGTCAAAACTGGCGACACCGTACAAGTGATTGCTGGCAAAGACAAAGGAAAAGTTGGTGAAATTATCCAGGCACTTCCTCAACTGAGTAAAGTCATCGTCAAAGGTGTCAACATCAAGACCAAGCACGTCAAACCCCAGCAAGAAGGAGAATCAGGGCGAATTATTACCCAAGAATTCCCAATTCATAGCTCCAACGTGATGCTTTATTCCACCAAGCAAAACGTTGCCAGTCGTGTTTGTTATACCTTTACTTCAGAAGGCAAAAAAGTCAGAAAACTTAAGAAAACTGGCGAGATTCTAGATAAATAGTCATTAGTCATTGGTCATTAGTCATTAGTTATTAGTAAAAAGACAAATAACAAAAGACAAAGGACAAATAACAAAGGACAATAAAAGTTCCCTGACCAAGCCCAGGGATATCAGGACAAAAAACTATGGCGACAACAAGACTCAAAACCTTATATCAAGAGACGATCGTCCCCAAACTGATTAATCAGTTTCAATATACCAACGTTCATCAAGTACCGAAGTTAGTAAAGGTTACGATTAACCGAGGTTTGGGTGAAGCAGCTCAAAATGCGAAGTCACTAGAGGCATCCATCAACGAGATTGCCGTGGTAACTGGTCAAAAACCAGTAGTGACACGGGCGAAAAAGGCGATCGCTGGCTTTAAGATTCGTCAAGGGATGCCTGTGGGGATCATGGTTACTCTCAGAGCAGAACGGATGTATGCCTTTTTCGACAGACTAGTTAGCCTGTCACTACCCAGAATTCGAGATTTTCGCGGCGTAAGCCCTAAAAGCTTTGACGGACGCGGTAACTACACTCTGGGTGTAAGAGAACAGCTAATTTTTCCAGAAGTCGAATACGACAGCATCGATCAAGTGCGTGGGATGGATATTTCCATCATCACCACAGCAAAAAACGACGAAGAGGGACGCGCCTTACTTAAAGAATTAGGAATGCCCTTTCGCGATCAATAAGTTCATCTATAGAGGGAACGATGGCGGCTAACGACACAATTGCAGATATGCTGACGCGCATCCGCAATGCCAACCTGGCGCGGCATCAAACTACACAAGTGCCAGCGACAAAATTGACCCGGAGCATTGCCAAGGTGCTACGGGAGGAAGGCTTTATTGCTGAAATCGAAGAAGCAGAAGAAGGGGTAAAACGCAATCTGGTGATTTCCCTGAAATACAAGGGTAAAAACCGTCAGCCTCTGATCACCGCCTTAAAGCGGGTCAGTAAGCCTGGCTTGCGTGTTTATTCAAATCGAAAAGAATTACCAAGGGTACTAGGCGGCATCGGCATTGCCATTATTTCTACATCCAGTGGTATTATGACTGACCGCGAAGCGCGGCGTCAGAACTTGGGTGGCGAAGTGCTTTGTTACGTTTGGTAGTCATTGGTCATTAGTCATTTGTCATTAGTCATTAAAGACAAAGGACAAAAGGCAAAGGACAAATAACAAAGGACAAAAAGTCATGTCTCGTATCGGTAAACGTCCAATTACTATTCCCGCCAAAGTTCAAGTGGCGATCAATGGTACGAATATTGTGGTGAAAGGACCGAAAGGAGAACTTTCTCGCACTCTCACACCTAACGTCTCAGTTTCCCAAGAGGGAGAAATATTACAGGTAAATCGTCGGGATGAAACTCGAACTTCAAAGCAGCTGCACGGCTTAAGCCGCACTTTAGTTGCCAACATGGTCGAAGGAGTTTCCCAAGGTTTTCAGCGCCGTTTAGAAATTCAAGGTGTTGGTTACCGGGCACAACTTCAAGGGCGTAACCTACTTTTAAACATGGGTTACAGCCATCCGGTGCAAATTGAACCACCAGATGGAATTCAGTTTGCAGTTGAAGGTACCACTAACGTCATTGTCAGTGGCTATGACAAAGAAATCGTCGGTAACACAGCCGCCAAAATTCGTGCCGTTCGTCCACCAGAACCTTACAAAGGTAAAGGCATTCGCTATGCCGGTGAAGTGGTCAGACGGAAAGCTGGTAAGACTGGTAAGGGTGGTAAGAAGTAGAAATGAAACTTACTCGTAGAGAATCAAAAAACCGTCGTCATCGACGCGTTCGTGGCAAAGTCATTGGCTCCCCAGAACGTCCGCGTTTAGCGGTGTTTCGTTCTAATGAGCATATTTATGCCCAGATAATTGATGATACTCAGCATCAAACCATCGTGGCAGCATCGACTGTAGAACCAGAGTTGAAATCTAGTTTAGCGTCATGTGCAAACCGCGACGCATCGGTGCAAGTTGGTAAGTTGATCGCAGTGCGATCGCTAGAAAAAGGTATCACCAAAGTAGTCTTTGATCGCGGTGGTAACTTATATCATGGTCGTGTCAAAGCATTAGCTGATGCAGCACGCGAAGCTGGTTTAGATTTCTAAAGTCATTGGTCATTAGTCATTAGTTATTGGACAAATGACAAAGGACAAATGACAAATGACAACTGACAAATGACGTTCACCAGAGCATAAATTATGGCAACAGAGCGTAAAAGTAGAACAAAGCGTGCCAAAAAAGAAGAAACCACTTGGCAAGAGCGGGTTATCCAAATCCGACGCGTGAGTAAAGTGGTTAAAGGTGGTAAAAAACTCAGCTTCCGAGCGATCGTTGTCGTTGGTAACGAACGCGGTCAGGTTGGAGTTGGAGTAGGCAAAGCTTCAGATGTAATCGGTGCCGTTAAAAAAGGCGTAGCTGACGGCAAAAAACACCTCATTGATATCCCAATCACTAAATCCAACTCCATTCCCCATCCTATTGATGGTGTCGGTGGCGGGGCAAAAGTGATTATGCGTCCAGCCGCACCTGGTACTGGGGTAATTGCCGGTGGCGCTGTGCGAACTGTGTTGGAATTAGCAGGAGTTCGTAACGTTTTAGCCAAGCAACTAGGCTCTAACAATCCGCTTAATAATGCTAGAGCCGCAGTTAATGCCTTATCCACACTGCGTACCCTTGCTGAAGTCGCCGAAGATCGCGGTATTCCTATTCAAAATCTCTACATCTAATTTAGTCATTAGTCATTGGTCATGAGTCATTAGTGAATAACAAAGGACAAATGACAAATGACAAACGCCCCTTCGGGTGACGCTCGTTCCTCGCTAACGCTGCGCTAATGCCAGTTACTCATGGGGGAGACCCCCAAGACCGCACTGGCTCACAAATGACAAACGACAAATGAGAACTTGATAACTTATGAGACTCCATGATGTTAAGCCGCAAAAAGGCTCAAAGAAACGCAAGAAGCGTGTAGCTAGAGGTATTTCTGCCGGTCAAGGCGCTAGTGCCGGTCTAGGTATGCGGGGTCAAAAATCTCGTTCTGGTAGTGGTACCCGACCAGGTTTTGAAGGTGGTCAACAGCCATTGTACCGCCGCTTACCTAAACTGAAGGGCTTTCCGATTGTTAATCAGAGGATTTACACTACGATTAATGTAGAGAAGCTAGCCTCCCTTCCCGCTAATACGGAAGTAACTTTGACCTCATTGAAAGCCGCAGGTATCCTGACTGCTGTTAAGGGGCCACTGAAAGTTTTAGGTAACGGGGAATTGAGCATTCCGCTCAAGGTACAAGCGGCAGCTTTTACAGTTTCAGCTCGTAGCAAAATTGAGGCAGCTGGTGGTAGTTGTGAAGTCTTATGAGTGAGCCGGAACAGCGCACTTAAATGCAAGCCAACTCGCTGCCAGTGCTTGGTTCACTATAAAGGTAGCACTCTATGATCAGTCGAGATAAAGCCCCAACGGCTCAAGAAACTTTTATGCAGATGGCGCAGGCAGCCGGGCTAAGAGGTAGGCTGCTTGTCACCGTTGGTATCTTAATTTTAGTTCGCCTGGGTATTTTCTTACCCGTGCCAGGGATTGATAGACCGAGATTTGCTGAAGCCATATCGGGCAGTAATTCCATATTCGGCTTATTGGATATATTTTCCGGGCGAGGACTTTCCACTTTGGGAGTCTTTGCTTTAGGAATTTTGCCCTTCATTAATGCGTCTATTATCATCCAATTGCTCACTGCGGCAATTCCATCTTTAGAAAATTTACAGAAAAATGAAGGTGAAGCAGGTCGGCGAAAAATATCGCAAATTACCCGCTATGTCACTGTAGTTTGGGCAATTCTTCAAAGTACAGCTTTTTCGGCATTATTCCTCCAGCAATTCGCCTTGAAGCCAGGGCCCCTGTTTGTCGCTGAAACTGCGATCGCTCTGACTGCTGGTTCTATGTTCGTGATGTGGGCATCAGAACTAATTACAGAACGAGGCATTGGTAACGGCGCATCATTGTTGATTTTTGTCAACATTGTTGCTTCATTACCAAAAGCTTTAGGCGATACCATCGACTTGGTACAAGTAGGTGGTCGGGAAACAGTAGGTCGGGTGATCGTACTGATCTTAGTTTTCCTAGCAACAATTGTTGGTATTGTGATTGTTCAAGAAGGAATGCGCCGTATCCCAATTATTTCAGCTCGTCGCCAAGTAGGTCGGAGAGTTTTAGCAGAGCAGCGCAGCTATCTGCCCCTGCGGCTAAATCAAGGCGGCGTAATGCCAATTATTTTTGCTGCTGCCATCCTCAGTTTGCCACTGCTGATCGCCAATTTTACTAAAAATGCCGATTTGGCGAATATAGTTAACACTTATTTGAGTCCAAGTGGTTCTAGCTCCTGGGTCTATGCCTTGGTATACATGGTTTCCATCATTTTCTTCAGCTACTTTTATTCTTCGTTGATTCTCAATCCAGTAGATGTAGCGCAGAACTTGAAGAAAATGGGTTCTAGTATTCCTGGAATTCGTCCCGGTAAGGCAACTAGCGAATATATAGAACGCGTATCCAACCGACTCACTTTTTTGGGTGCGATCTTTTTGGGCTTTGTTGCGATTATCCCCACTGCCGTAGAAAGTGCTTTGAATGTGAAAACTTTCCAGGGGATAGGTGCTACCTCTTTGTTAATTCTAGTTGGTGTGGCAATTGAGACAGCCAAACAAGTCCAAACTTATGTCATCTCTCAGCGCTATGAAGGAATGGTGAAATAATAGTGACGCGATTAATCTTCTTGGGGCCACCTGGAGCGGGTAAAGGAACACAAGCTCAAACTTTGGCTGAACACTTGAATATTCCCCATATTTCTACTGGTGAAATATTAAGACAAGCCATGAAAGAGCAGACTCCTTTAGGAATCAAAGCTCAAAGCTATGTTGATAGCGGCGAGTTAGTACCCGATCAGCTAGTGGAAGACTTGGTACAGGAGCGCCTCGATCAGCCCGATGCCAAAAATGGTTGGATTCTTGATGGATTTCCCCGAAAAGTGACCCAAGCAGCTTTTTTGGAGAAGTTACTCGAAGCAATACATCAAGGTGGCGAAAGGGTAGTCAATTTAGATGCACCAGATGAAATTGTCATCGCACGTTTGCTTGCTAGAGGACGAAAAGATGATACCGAAGAGGTGATTCGTCGTCGTTTAGAAGTGTACCGCGCTGAAACTGCACCTTTAATTGATTATTATGGCGATCGCAAAAAACTCCTAACGGTCAATGGCAATCAGTCCCAAGAAGATGTCACTGGTGAACTACAAAAGGTAATCGCTTCCTGAAAAAGAGGGGAAGTAGGGAGTAGATAATTCCCCACTCTCCCCTCACCGCTCCCAAGAAGAAGATCAATTTTAGCTAAGATATATTAATAAACTGTTGATATATTTCTTAAAATGTGTTTCTTTGCAGATGAAGCGCTGCAACTGAACACGAAATTGTTGAGTTGAGGAAAAAACAAATTGTCTAAGCAAGATTTGATTGAAATGGAAGGCACGGTTACAGAGTCCTTGCCCAATGCGATGTTTCGCGTTGACTTGGACAATGGCTTTAACGTGCTAGCTCACATTTCCGGCAAGATTCGCCGAAATTATATCAAGATTTTGCCCGGCGATCGCGTCAAGGTGGAGTTAACTCCCTACGACTTGACCAAAGGCAGAATTACCTATCGACTACGAAAGAAGTAAGTATATGTAGAGAATTTTACCATAAAACCATTTTTTTGACTGTTTATGAGTCATTTAACTGGATTAATTCCCCTAGAAATGCTATAATTTTATATTTGGAGTCAAAAAATAAAAGGCATGAAAGTTAGAGCCTCAGTCAAGAAAATTTGCGAAAAATGTAACGTGATCAAACGTCGTGGTCGCGTTATGGTGATTTGCGTGAACCCCAAGCACAAACAACGTCAAGGATAACGCTCTTATCAACAGAGTGAGTTGTAACACGCATATCATCATTAAAACGAAAAGACGCGATTAATCACGTTTTTCCAACCAACAGTAATTGCGACAACAATAGGGAGAGTTCATTGTGGCACGTATTGCCGGAGTAGACCTTCCACGCGATAAGCGCGTCGAGATCGGTCTAACTTACATCTACGGAATTGGATTATCACGCGCTCAAGAAATTATAGCGGCAACTGGTGTGAACCCAGACACCCGCGTTAAGGACTTAAGTGATGCCGATGTAACAGCCCTACGAGGGGAAATAGAAACCAACTATCAAGTTGAAGGCGACTTGCGGCGCTTGGAGTCTTTGAACATCAAGCGCTTAGTTGACATTGGTACCTACAGAGGTCGCCGTCATCGTATGGGCTTACCAGTCAGAGGCCAAAGAACTCGCACTAATGCCAGAACCCGTAGAGGCAGAAGGCAGACAGTGGCCGGGAAGAAGAAGGCTCCAGGGAAATAATTTTGCAACGCTTGTTAATCCGAGCAAGTTTTACCTTAAATCAACTAAACAAGTATGGCGAGACAACCAACTAAAAAAACCGGGAGCAAGAAGCAGAAACGGAATGTACCCAGTGGAATGGCCTACATCCAGTCTACTTTCAACAATAGCATTGTCACCATTACCGATCAAAATGGAGATGTCATCTCCTGGGCTAGCGCTGGTTCTAGCGGTTTTAAGGGAGCAAAAAAGGGAACTCCCTTTGCAGCGCAAACCGCTGCTGAAAGTGCAGCCCGTCGAGCTATCGATCAAGGAATGCGCCAAATTGAAGTAATGGTCAGTGGCCCAGGAGCAGGTAGAGAAACCGCTATCCGGGCGCTTCAGGGAGCAGGACTAGAAATTACGCTGATTCGGGATATTACCCCAATTCCTCACAATGGTTGTCGTCCACCCAAGCGCCGTCGAGTTTAAATACCAAAACTTGGGCAGTGAGGACGAAAAGTTACAGCCAGCAATGACCGCTTGAGCGTCTAACGTTCAAACTGTCATTGAGTTAAAGCTTGGGCGACCAGAAGCGTGTCAGATTTTCCCGCTGGGAAAGCTGTTAAACTTCAGGCTACCCAAAATATTATTAGCGCCTGCAAGCTGAATGGGAGTGTCAAACTATACCGTAATTTTATACTAATAGTTTGATAGACCTAATAATCTACAGGACATAAATTCAATTCTGGAGGCAATTGATTTGTCTGCTAGCAGCACCTTAGAAAAAGGGAGGCTCATCCGTGGCGCAGTTTCAAATTGAATGTGTAGAGTCGAATACCGAAGAAAGTCGGAACCATTACAGTAAATTTGTATTGGAACCTCTAGAACGCGGTCAAGGAACAACTGTTGGCAACGCACTGCGGCGGGTTTTACTGTCCAACCTAGAAGGTACAGCAGTTACAGCAGTGCGGATTGCGGGCGTTTCACATGAGTTCGCCACAGTTCCGGGCGTGCGGGAAGATGTGCTGGAAATCCTCATGAGAATGAAGGAAGTTATCCTAAAAAACTATTCCTCGCAGCCCCAAATTGGTAGATTACTCGTTAGCGGGCCAGCAACAATCACTGCGGCGCATTTTGATTTGCCCAGTGAAGTAGAAGTCATCGATCAGACTCAGTATGTAGCCACCATCGCTGAGGGTGGAAAGCTGGAAATGGAATTTCGGATCGAGAAAGGTAAAGGCTATCGCACTGTAGAGCGCGGACGTGAGGAAGCCACATCGTTGGACTTTCTGCAAATCGACTCAATCTTTATGCCAGTGCGAAAAGTCAACTACAGTGTTGAAGAATCTCGCGGGGAAGGCTTGATTCCAAAAGACCGACTACTGTTGGAAGTTTGGACAAATGGCAGTATTTCTCCTCAAGAAGCACTATCTTCGGCCGCTGCAATCTTGGTAGATTTATTCAACCCGTTGAAAGACATCTCCCTAGAACCAACAGACACAGGTTCCGATATTCCAGACGATCCAACTGCCCAGATACCCATCGAAGAGTTGCAACTTTCTGTGCGGGCATATAACTGTCTCAAACGGGCACAAGTTAACTCTGTGGCAGATTTGTTGGATTATACCCAAGAAGACCTCTTAGAAATTAAGAACTTTGGTCAGAAGTCAGCAGAAGAAGTCGTGGAAGCTTTGCAGCGACGCTTGGGCATCACACTGCCAATGGAAAGAGGCTCTAAACACCCTTAAGAAAAACCTTCATAATTCATAGTGCATAATTATGCGTCACCGTTGTCGCGTCAAAAAACTCAGTAAACCAGCCGATCAACGCCGTGCTTTACTGCGATCGCTCGCCACCGAGTTGATCCGTCATGGTAAGATCACCACCACTTTAATTAGAGCGAAAGTTCTACGAAGTGAAGTGGAAAAAATGATTACTTTAGCTAAAAATGGCTCCTTGGCAGCACGCCGGGAAGCTCTTGGCTATATCTTCGATAAACAACTGGTTCACGCTCTATTTGAGCAAGCTCCAACTCGATATGGCGATCGCCAGGGCGGTTATACCCGTATCCTGCATACCGTACCCCGTCGGGGCGATAATGCAAAAATGGCAATAATTGAATTGGTTTAAGTCATTGAGTCATTGGTTATTGGTCATTAGTCATTGGTCATTAGTGAATAACACAGGACAACTGACATAGACGCCCTTTGGCGGCTTCCCGTAGGGTAGGACAAATGACGAAGGACAAATGACAAAAGACGAAATCTGTATGTTAGAAAGCCACCAGCCTACACAAACTCATCGAGTAGCCTTGGTAATCCAATACCTGGGCACTCATTTTCATGGCTGGCAACGGCAAAAAAAACAACGGACTGTCCAAGAAGAGATAGAAATAGCGATCGCTACTAATCTTGGGTATCATGTAACACTACATGGTGCCGGACGAACCGATTCTGGAGTTCATGCTGCTGCTCAAGTAGCCCATTTTGAAGCAACAGGTTTAATTCCGCCTCACAAGTGGGCAACAATCCTAAATGGCTATCTGCCGCCAGATATATTAATCAGGGCTTCAACTAGTGTAGATAACCGTTGGCACGCTCGCTTTAGTGCAGCTTATCGACGGTATCGCTACACAATATATACTGAAGATCGGCTTAACTTGTTTGTAAGACCCTTCAGTTGGCATTATTATTATGCACCCCTGGATGAATCTTTAATTCAAGCTGCCTTGAAACCTCTTTTAGGAAAGCATCACTTAGCTGCTTTTCACCGTGCAGGCTCAAAGCGATCGCATTCCTGGGTAGAGGTGCAAGCAGCAGAGTGTCGTCGCAGTGGGCCATTTATCCATATTGAAATACAGGCAGATGGATTTTTGTATGGCATGGTACGGCTGTTGGTAGGGATGCTGGTAGAAGTAGGTTCTGGACAACGAACACTTTCTAGCTTCACCGAACTCTGGAAAGAAGAACGCCGAGAAGAAGTGAAATATGCCGCACCGCCTCAAGGCTTGTGCTTGTTGCGAGTCGGCTATCCCGATTTTCCCTTTCCGAAAGAGATTTGGTACGACACCTTGCCAAAGTTCGTCACTAGTCAAGAGTCATTAGTCATTGGTTCTTAGTCATTGGTCATTAGTCATTGGTCATTAGTGAATAACAAACGACAACTGACAAGGGACAAGAGACAAAGGACAAAAGACAAATGACAAATGACAAATTAAAAATGACAAAGGACAAATGACAAATGACAACAGTTAAAACATACCTTCCTTCTCAAGCAACCCTTGAGCGTGAGTGGTACATAGTAGATGCCACCGATAAACGCCTCGGTCGCCTCGCTAGTGAAATTGCCCAGGTATTGAGAGGCAAAAAGAAACCCGAATATACACCTCATCTAGATACAGGTGATTTCGTAATCGTCATCAATGCCGAGAAAGTAGCAGTTACAGGCAAAAAGCGCACTCAAAAGCTTTACCGCCGCCATTCTGGTCGCCCCGGTGGGATGAAAACCGAAACTTTCGCTAAACTGCAAGACCGTATACCAGAGCGGATTTTAGAACAAGCTGTTAAAGGTATGCTACCTAAAAATAGCCTCGGTAAGCAGTTGTTCACCAAGCTGAAAGTTTACGCTGGGCCTACGCATCCCCATGATGCTCAAAAACCTAAAGAACTAAAAGTTAGTACAATTCCTGGAGAAGAAAATTAATGGTAGTAGCAGATGCTAATAGCGGTCGCGCCGTATACTGGGGTACTGGCCGTCGTAAGAACGCAGTAGCACGGGTACGCTTGGTTCCAGGCACCGGTCAACTGATTGTGAACGGTAAAGATGGAAATTTGTATTTCCAATTTAACCCCAACTACCTGGGAGTAATTAAAGCACCCCTGGAAACTCTGGGATTAGAAAACGAATATGACATTTTGGTAAAAGCAGAAGGCGGCGGCTTGACCGGACAGGCTGATTCTGTCCGTTTGGGTGTTGCTCGTGCTTTGTGTCAACTAGACCCAGACAACCGCCCACCTTTGAAAACCGAAGGTTACTTGACTCGTGATCCGAGAGCAAAAGAGCGGAAGAAATATGGTTTACATAAAGCTCGGAAAGCACCTCAGTACTCTAAGCGATAAGCGATTGGGAACTGGGTATTGGGTACTGGATATTGGAGATTAGGTATTGAGAATTGAGTCTTGGGAAAAGTCCGTTGTTTCCATCTTTCCCAGCCCCCAGTCCCTAGTCCCCAGTCCCCAATCTCTAGCTCCAATTGAAACCTGAAAGTTATAATTGATATAGATTCATCACAAAAAGAACAATGGCTAAAGCTGATATTCACCCCAAGTGGTATCCAGATGCTAAAGTTTACTGCAACGGTCAAGTTGTTATGACCATTGGCTCTACCAAGCCAGAATTGCATGTAGATGTTTGGTCTGGAAATCACCCATTTTACACCGGCACTCAGAAGATTATTGACACTGAAGGTCGAGTAGAGCGCTTCCTCCGCAAGTACGGTATGAGTAGCACTCAAACATCTGGCGACGAACAAGACAAAAACTAGCGGGTTGGCTCTGCTGTTAACGACGGCCCTGCATCAGCTGGGTCGATTTTCATTTATATGCTCGAGCCAATTTGTTATTTTTTTAAGGAGCGATCGCAATCGTCATGGCTGAATCATACTTACTGGACAAACTAAAATCCGTTGAACAAACTTTTAATGAATTAACACGTCGTCTTGGCGACCCCGATACCGCTAGCAATCCTGATGAGTATCAAGAAATTGCTAAGTCTCGTTCTTCTTTGGAAGAGGTAGTTAATACTTATGAAATTTGGAAAACAGCCCAAGAAGACTTGATCGGAGCGCGTGAGGTTTATAAAGAATCTGCGAGTGATCCAGAGTTGCAAGAAATGGCATCACTGGAAGTAAAAGAACTTGAAGAAAAAATAGAACATTTAGAGTCTCGCTTGAAAGTCTTACTGCTACCACGCGACCCCAATGATGAAAAGAATATCATGTTGGAAATTCGCGCTGGTACTGGTGGCGATGAAGCAAGCATTTGGGCTGGCGATTTGATGCAGATGTACACCCGCTATGCTCAGACTCAAGGTTGGAAAGTTTCTCTAGTGAGCGAATCTCGTGGAGAAATGGGTGGCTGGAAAGAAGTCATTCTGGAAATTAAAGGTAATGATGTTTACAGCCAGCTAAAGTTTGAAGCTGGTGTGCATCGTGTGCAGCGCGTGCCGGCAACTGAATCTGGGGGACGGGTTCATACTTCCACAGCTACCGTGGCGATTATGCCAGAGGTGGATGATGTGGAAATTCACATTGACCCGAAAGATATTGAAATGACTACAGCCCGTTCTGGTGGTGCTGGTGGACAAAACGTCAACAAGGTGGAAACAGCCGTTGACTTGATGCACAAACCGACGGGAATACGCATTTTCTGTACAGAAGAACGCAGCCAGTTGCAAAACAAAGAACGGGCGATGCAAATTCTGCGGGCGAAGTTGTATGACATCAAGTTAGGCGAACAACAAGCGGCTGTTACTTCCATGCGGCGATCGCAGGTTGGTACAGGATCGCGATCGGAAAAAATTCGCACCTATAATTATAAAGATAACCGCGCTACCGATCATCGGTTAGGTCAGAATTATTCCCTTACCCCTGTTTTGGATGGTGATTTAGAGACACTTATCCAATCTTGTATATCTCTAGACCAACAAGAACGTCTCGCAGAGTTAGCGACTTCTGCCGCTAACTAATTTTTGCTCTTAAATATACTGTAAAATCACTTGTTGTTCTGTTGTTTTTAACAGACACAGGTGGTTTTCTAATGTCGTGTCGAGTGCATCTTCTATTTCACTGGGATAATGGTAATAGGCAAATTCATACTTCATAACGTAGTTTAGCTTCGCCCATTCTCTCAGGGTTTGACAGGTATAAATTAATTTCTCTACTTCCTTTTGCCAACGCGCAAAAATCCGATAGCTAAAAAAGCTGCTGCATATATTGCCTTTTACATCCCAATAGGAAATACACACTTGATGCTTTAGAAGGTGGATTTTTTTGATTTGCTTAACATCGTAGCCTTTAACTTTTAAAGCTTCTTTGGTTTCTGCGTCAGAAATGTTCCACTGCTCTGGTTTAATTTTATTAGTGGCTATAAAGTTTTTACCTTTGCGGCGATATTGGTTAATTTTGCGTGGCTTGCGAAACATGATGCACCTTCGATATTATTTCTTCGCAGCAAAGTCTAGCTACTAGCACAAGCGCCGTAGCAAACTAAGTTTTTTGGGTTGGTTAAAGATAGATGGGTTATTCTACTAGCTTGATGCCTGTAGTTGCCAATTTACAACCAGAGATATAGTTTAGTACTAAAACACAAGGCTGTCAATATAAAAGTAAACTTGTATTATTGAAAGTAAACTTGTAAATAAAGTTGGCTAGCTATATAAGCAGTGAAGATCGAAAGCAAACAAAAACTGATTGAAATCATTAAACTAGCTCGCGGTTCAATGAGTCAGCGAGCATTTGGTAAGCTTTTGGGGGTATCTGCTACTGCTGTTCAGATGTGGGAAAAAGGTGTGAAGGTGCCAGATACAGAAAATTTGGCTCGAATCGCATCGAAAGCAGGCTACACAATGGAAGAGTTAATTAGCTGCATTGATGGTAAGCCAATTCCAGAAACCTCAGATTTGAGTCTGATTCTTAGACAAATCAAGCACATGCCTTTGGCTCAAGTGGCTCAAATCGTCCAAGCTGCGGCAGATAGATTGGCTGCTGTGGCTGAAGCATCCGGGGATCAAGCGAAGGCAAGTTGAATATTAAAATAATTTGTAATTCGTAATTCGTAATGACGCTCGCGGACTCGCTACCGCTACGCTAACGTAATTAAGTTTTTTAAGGGCGAATTAGGGGACTTCCAAATAAAACAATATCCCAAAACTAACGCAAAAATTCTCTCTATCTCTTCTCCCTCTGTGTTCTCTGTGTCTCTGTGGTTCGTTTATTTGGCTCAAACTAGCTCGTGGTTTCTTGCTGTCAAGATTCAACTCTATGGACAAACCTTTTTTGTATGACCAAGATTTCTATGGCTGGACACAGCAGCAGGCTAAAGCGTTAGAACAGAGGCTAGTTATGGAACTAGACTGGCAACACCTGCAAGAAGAAGCCTTGTTAGATGGCTTTGAAGCGGGAATCGATTTGGCGCTACGAGAAACTAACTTACCATTACGAGCTTTTCCAGAGCATTGCCCGTATTTATTTGATAATGCGATGTCTACGACGGGCTACGCCTACGCAGACAATTTTCTGTGCGATACTCGTCAAGACTGGGAAGGATAATTACTACAATTTTTCTGCATTATTAAGTTTTTAATTTAATACAGAATCAACTATTGAGCCTTGTCAGTTCGCCACACATAAACGCTCAAAGCCACTGCTAGAATTAGTTATGCTCAGAAAAATTGATAAGAATATTTGGATCGCCGAGCAACCGTTAAAGTATTTTGGATTGAGTGTCGGTACAAGAATGACGGTAATTCGTTTCAATAATGGTGAATTAGCTGTTATCTCTCCGATCCAAGTTGATAACGAAACTACTGAACAACTCAATCAGCTTGGAAATGTTAAGTATATTATTGCCCCAAATCTTTTTCATTATCTGTTCTTATCTAACTTTAAGGCTCTCTATCCTCAAGCAAAGGTCTATGCTGTATCAGCATTGAAGGCTAAAAGACCTGAGATATCTATTGATCAAGCATTAGAGGATAATGGCGAAAATCTTTTAGGCGAACTTGAATGTTTATTATTTGAAGGGTTCAAAACCTTTCTTCCAAGTGGAGCATTACCTTTAAATGAGTATATTTTTTTTCATGCTGAAAGTCAAACTTTGGTTTTGACAGACACAGCTTTTTACTTTGATGAAACTTTCCCAATGACAACAAAATTAGTATCCAGAATAATGGGAGGGTACAAGAAACTTAGACCATCATTGTTAGAACAGTTGGCTACTCAAGAAAAGGAGAAGGTTAAACAATCAGTTCAAAAGGTACTGCGATGGGACTTTAGAAGAGTTATTGTGGCTCATGGCAGCATTGTAGAGCATGATGCGAAAAAGCAGTTTAAAGAAGGGTACGAGTGGTTTTTAGGGGAATCTCTTTAAAACCACGCACCACAGCAGCTTTGAGGGAAATAGTTTCAGCACAAGCGAGTTTTGATCCCTGATGAATAATACGTATTATTAACCATCAGATCAAATAGAACTACTGGCAGTTAAGGAATAAATGGTTTTAAAATAGTGCAATCTTAAAATATTTATGGGTGCAGCTATGTCGCTACGCAATGAGCCTTTAGATTGGCAACTTGAAACGAATAATCCTTATATACCAGTTTATCATTAAGGTAATTTGGTGGTATTTTTTAAACCAGAATATGCCAGTGAAATTATTAAGTTTTTAAATGAAGAAGTTTTAAAGAAAGCGCTAAAAATGGCTTGTACTGATTTAATTAAGAAAATTGGCGGCGATACCAGAAAAATCAATTTTTTAATGGAAAAATATATAAAAACTAGTGAGCGTCCAAAGCATGGAACTAGAGCGATCGCAGTCTTACTTCATGATAGGCAAAAAGAGCTTGATTTGAGTAACCATGAGTTTGCTAAATTCTGCGATACCTTTAAATTATCTCCCACTGAACTGAATAATATTTATGCTGGAGAAACATTTGATGATAGTTTATTAGCGCCCCTTTCACGTATATTAGGTATGGCGAAAGAGCAATTGCTGAAAGTGCGAGATGGTTCTGAAGAAACAAGTAACACATGAACGGCAAATCAAAGTTTTCAATTGATATAAAATTGTGAAAACAGACATTATCTTTTATCGGCTGTTTCAAGAATTTCTCTAAGAGGATGTCTGAAAAGTTTTGAGGAGGTGATTTTGGCTACGCAAGCTGTTTTAACATTAAACGAATCATTGCAATATAAATAAAAGCCTCTGTCGTTTCAGGTAAAATCTCATAGTCCTTACTGAGTCTGCGACACCAATTGAACCAACCAAAAGTTCTCTCAACTAGCCAACGCTTTGGCAGGACAACAAATCCTTTCTGTTCTTCAGAGCGTGTAACAACGCTCCAGAGCCAGCGATAAACATCC
>NZ_JACJSI010000529.1 GCF_014698065.1 Nostoc flagelliforme FACHB-838 | reverse complement strand
TTTTTTTCAATTGGTTAATTGTAGAAATCCTAGATACGTTGTTACCCGAACGCGTTCACCGTACTAATCCCAGGGTTGTAAAAAGACCTGTATCAAAGTTTCGTTCTAAAAAAACAAAACACAGAGGTACTGGACAACGAGTCGAAGCTCCGAAATTTAACGTCACTCATAAGCTTTTGAGCCTTAACTGAACCGTATTGACTTATGGCGAGTCTAGCTGTGGTTCTCCTCGGTGGGGGTGTACTATACTATGTGTTCACAGTTCCTCTAGATTATTTGAGTAGTTATATTCTGGAGTGAAAGATTTACCTGTAATCCTTGTAGAGACGTAGCAGTGCTAAGTCTCTAAGTTATTTTTCACTCCTATGTCTGTTGAATATTTTTGAATTTGGAAGTTTTTAATTGAATGCAGTTATTTCCAACTCTGATAAACCTTCTTCTCTAGCTAATCTGCATTCTTATGTTGCTAAATGTAATACATCTGACTCTTCTGTAAACGTGCTTCGCGCTGGTCACACAAGTCTTGGATGGTATATTGGCTCAAAATAGTTTGTGCAGCAACATCTGCTTGCTGCCAAATCTCCGACACCAAACTTTTTTCCAAATTTTCTTCAGAAGGAAGCTCTTTTTCTTTCTGTTCTCCATCCAACATAATCACGACCTCTAATAACGTTAATTGCCGAGGTTCACGCGCCAAAACAAAACCACCTTTAGAGCCACGTTGACTCTGCACCACACCCGCACGCCGCAGACTTGAAAGAATTTGCTCTAGATAACGCTCTGGTATTGGATGCTTGGCAGATATGTCACTCATGGTTGTGGGTGTTTTGTGAACATAATGGTTGGCTAGTTCTAAAAGTGCTAATAGCGCATATTCCACTTTCGCAGACAGATCCAAGAGGGTATAGTTTTGTTTTTTTAAGCTATCTGTCATGATACTACTGTTACCTGATAAATTTAGTGTAGTTAGGTGTTGATTTTCATTTATCTACTAATCAAGTCATCCAGGAGACATCCTCTAAAAGCAGCTTAATGATTGAAGAGTGTTTGGATGGGGCAAAAATTTAAATATTAGGAAAGCAGGTCTATCTAGAATCCGGTTTCTAGACCCCATATTCAGCAGTCCGCAATCCTAACCCAACAAGAATTTCCCAGCCAAGGTGAATAATCCGATCAACGATCGCAGCAGTTGTATTCTCGTCGGCATTCTTCCAATTTAGTATATTTTCAATTAAACTACGATTATCCTACCAATTTTTAGTATTTATATTTTAAAAATTAACAGTACCAACTATCACCATCTGCATTCGCTTTACCTAAGACCTTGATATTTAAAGATTCCAGATAATTTAAGCAATCACCAATTTGAGACATAGAACCTCGCAATTCTAAGTCAAAACGCCCTGGAATATTAGTGTTTTTTTCTAGTTCAGCCCCGGTAATATTAATAGTTATCTGAAAACAAGAAATTATCCGAGAAATAATTGGTTCTTGCCAGTAAGATTGAGGAATATATAAACGCACCCGCAGTTGATTCATACTACTGCTTTGATTAATAAATGAAATCATAGACAAACATTCGCCTTAAATGATATGTCCATGCAAAGAAGATGCATCTATCCACAGTGGTAAATTTAGCATTTTTAAGTGATTGAAACTAGAAAAAAGTTGCTCTGGCTTACCCCAAATATCTAAATCAAACCAACCATCATCTTGCTGATTGGCTAGCAGTGATGCTGCAATAATATTGACTGTAACTCCATAACGAGAAACTAAGTCAAAGATGATTGGTGTTTGGTGATAATCTTTTAAGATGCAAATCTGCAAGCGTAGTCGGTAAGATTGACCGTTTTTAATTTCGTAGGTTGGAGGATGTTGAGGTATTGGCAAAGGTGAAAATTTGTGACTTGAGTTGGGAAACGGCTGAGAACTAAAATTATCCTGCACATTGCCGGGGATACTCAACTGCATTAAATTTACTCCCAAGTTCTGTAAATACAGCAAACCATCACTGATATGTTCTGAATTGCCTTGGAGTTGCAAGTTAAACCAACCATAGTTTTCTGCTGGCGTGAGCATTGCCGCCGTGATGTTAACTGTGACACCATAGCGGGATACCAAACGAGAAATCAAAGGTTGACGCTGGTAATGCTGAGGTATACGAATGCGGCTATCAATTGGGGTGAGTTGAGGAAAGTTTTGTTGTGGCATAAGAATATTCAAGCTGCGATCGCTATGACTCCTACCAAAAACAGTGACACAAAGCTTCTCAAAGAATTGTGTTTCCATCGATTCCAGATAACCCTCTACATACTGACTTTAGACTCCTTAGCTTAATCTACAGTTAATCCATCTAAATTTAGTATTTAGATGGATTAGTAATAGATACTACAGATATCGAGATGAAATAGCAATAGGAAACACCATAATCTCGGTCAAGTATGTGTTGATTCCATGATTTTTAACAGAGAACTGCACTTACAGCAATTTTCAGGTAAATAGACCACGCGGTAGGGGATCTTGGCCTTGCGCCCCTACAACATATATGGTTCAACTACATGGAAAGTGCTGTAAAGACAAAAAAAAGCGATCGCAGTAGATGATTCAACAACTGCGTAGGCGTAGCCCATCACCTGGAAAATTATTAAATTCTACCTATAACCAGCGATGGCGTGGGGGAACAACTTTGTTGAGGAAATAGTTGGCAACAGCGTAGTATTTCCAGCGCACCGGGTCATGTAGTGTGTGAGCGCGAGCATTGCGCCAGTGGCGATCGTAGTTATACTCTTGCAAGGTAGATTTAGTACCTGCTAGTTCAAACAACTTGTTAGCTGCCAAGAGTGATACTTCCGTAGCCAGTGCTTTGGCTTCAGCAACCGCGATCGCAGCTTCTGCTGCATTAATTTCGTTCAGATTAGAGATGGCTCGATCAATATACTCACCTGCACGGCGCAGGAGTTCTTCAGCTGCATGAACCTGAATAACTACATTACCAAAGTTGTAGAGTAGCAAGGGATCTTCGTAACCATGCTCCACATTGCTATCTACCCAAGGTCTGGTTTGTCCACGCACAAAAGCGATTGTATCTCTCACGGCTGCCTTGGCGATACCAACATCTACAGCGGCTTGGATAATTTGAGCGATCGCACCCATTGTTGTAGGGCGTTCAAATGCCAAATAATGTTGGATAATATGCCCTGGTTCTACTTTCACATTCTCTAAAATTGTTGTCCCACTGGCGGTAGTGCGTTGTCCAAAACTCGTCCAGTCATCAAATAATGTCAACCCTTCAGTACCCTGTTCTACAAACGCAATCACTAGAACTCTTGCATAAATATTTTGTGGTATCATTATGGGTTATTCTAGTTTCAGTTTTCGGCAATTCAAATAGTAAGAGTTTATAAATTTTTTTGAGCAAGTATTGTCAAGCAA
>NZ_JACJSI010000528.1 GCF_014698065.1 Nostoc flagelliforme FACHB-838 | reverse complement strand
GAGCGCATCCAAGAAATATTCGACCAACTTACTTTTGAGCAGGTAATTTCTGTCTCTTCTTACAACTTTATTCTAGAAGCTTTATTCTATGCAGCTTCATATTAAATTGGTATTACTCTCTTAACCCCTTTTATAGAGGCTCAAAAGTTACAGTAATTGGAGCAATTAGTCTTAAAAAAGTAGTTGCATTAATGACAATGAATGGTTCAATGGATGGCATTGCGTTTGAATTATTTATTGAGAAGTTTTTAGTGCCAAATTTATGGTCAGGAGCAGTGGACGTAAATTGATAATTTATCCGCACATAAACTAGATTCAATTGTGCCAATGATTGAAGCTGTAGGTGCGAAAGTTATTTGTTTATCCTCATACTCACCCGATTTTAATCCAATTGAATTATGGTGGTCACAACTTAAATCTTTTTTACGCAGTTTTGCTCCGACTACAACAGAAATGGTTGATAAATTAATCTCAGTTGCACTCGATTTAATAAATCCTCAACATTTAAGAAACTGGTTTGCTAGTTGCTGCTACTGTACCTCATAACAGCCGCAAATGCTGTATTGGTGATCGCTTCTTGGATCAGCGCAAACGCACCTAAATTACTGTTGATCACAATGAAGGTTAAGAACCAACGAAAAAATCTTTCCTTTCGCGCTTGATTATTTTTTAAGCCCCAAAGCGATGCCTGCGGCGGGCTTTGCCTACGCCTAAAATTTTCGCAATAAGCAAGAGTTAATGACATTTTTTGCCTCTGTTGAGAATAGACTTTGCTTATTGACATAATGCGGCCGCCCTGGCATGAGTATAGGCTAGATAGCAACTTGAGATAAGCTAATGTTGTCCTTAAGAATGTCTATCTCGACTGGAGAAAGTACTTTATCTTTCATTTGTTGTAGCTCATGTAGGGCAGCGTTAGCATTGCTATCACTAAATTTGAAGTACTCAGTTAAACTACCAATGCGATAATTGTAATTATGATAGCGGTGTTTAAAATATAGTTCTACATTACCTCTGTGTGGCCAAGTTCCAAGTATTTGAATAGCAACAGTTTGATAAGGGATAAGTAAATCCGTTTCTATTTCTGTCAATCGCTGTTGGATGGGTCTGGCGGTAACTCCTATCTTGTGCAAAGTATCAATATTCGTTTGTATCTCTAAAAAATACAGAGTACAAGATAAAATGCGTTGAAGTTGAGCGCGGTAAAGTGCTAAGTCGGTGAGCCGATATGACTTATCTGGTGCATTTTTGTATAATGCGTGTTTGGCTGCTAGCTCTAGTTTCAGTAGCTTTTTGAGCAACAGAGGTTCTTGCACTTCGTTGAATAAATTGAATTCTAGCGCTCCAACAGGGATTTTTCCTAAACTAGTGAATTCATAGGCTGGAGGGGTTAAATACACGTTTTTCTGGAACATTCCAGCTTTAACAAGCCCTGGAGTAACTAAACCAGGGCTGATAGGATAATTGAATGAGCCGTATTCTTTCCATAGCAGTTTTAACTGTGCTAAATCTTTACGCGATAGGTAAATATTAAAATTATCATAGAGTGGTAAAATTGGAAAATCACGGTTAGCTACAGGTAAGCAAGTCGCTGAAGAATGTGCAAAATGATGTTGCTTAACCTTACCTTTCTTAGCAGTTAGCTTCCCGTAACAATAAGGACATAAAAGCTCGGTTTTACCACTACCAACATCTTCAACACAGACTAATTGTCCATCTGGAGCTACACCAAATTTGAGCCACATTGTCACGTTCACTCATTAGCATAAAAACCAATCGGGGCTGATAGTAGAAAGTTCAAGCAAGCTTTAAATAATTTGCATATCTGCAAAATTTGGCTCAAACTAGTGCTAGTGTACTATAGGATTTCTAATTTAGGATTTAATTTGCTTGAAAATGGCGTGAAAAGCGAGACTGTTTGTAGTGGAGCTACCTTTGGAACAAGAATCTGTCGCTAGAACTCGGAAGATAGTTCACGTTGATATGGATGCCTTCTACGCATCGGTGGAACAGAGGGATAACCCTAGCTACCGAGGTAAACCGTTAGTCGTCGGTGGCAGTCCGAATCAGCGAGGTGTGGTTGCAGCAGCTAGTTATGAAGCTCGTAAGTTTGGGATTCACTCCGCGATGCCGTCAGTAACAGCGATCGCCAAATGTCCTGGGCTGATATTCGTTAGACCGAGATTCGATGTTTACCGAGAGATTTCTGCTGCAATCCACGCTATCTTTAAACGCTACAGTGATTTAGTGGAAGGAGTTGCACTAGATGAAGCATATTTGGATGTGACTGAGAACAAGCAAAACATCACCTACGCTTCTACCATCGCAAGACATATCAAAACTGCGATTTTCCAGGAAACTCAGTTGACGGCAACTGCGGGTGTATCAATTAACAAATTCCTAGCAAAAATGGCATCAGGCCAGAATAAACCCAATGGACTGACGGTGATTTTACCGGAGGAAGCGATCGCCTTTGTAGAACAGCTGCCGATTGAAAAGTTTCACGGGATTGGAGAAGTTACAGCAGCGAAGATGCATTCACTTGGCATTCACACTGGGGCAGATTTGAAGCAGCGATCGCTCTTGGAGCTAACACACCATTTTGGTAAAGCTGGTCAGTATTATTACAAAATTGCCAGGGCAGAAGATGATCGTCCAGTTGAGGCGAATCGGGTTCGTAAGTCCATCGGTGCAGAAACTTCATTTGCAAGTGATTTAAGCGATGTCGGTCAGATGTTACAGGAACTCGAACAGATTGCCCAAATCGTCGAGCAACGGTTAGAGCAGCACGAAACGCGAGGCCGCACATTAACCTTGAAAGTCAAGTTTTCTGACTATCATCAGATAACCCGCAGTAAAACAATGCTTGCTCCCATCAGTGAACTATCTACGATTTTTGAGATAGCCAAAGCGCTGTTTGAGTCGATTGATCTGGAAAACCGTAGTATTAGGTTACTGGGCATTTCCTTGTCTAACCTTGATAACGCCAAACAAACCCAAGTGATTCAACTGCCACTATTTAAGAATGCAGGGATTATATTTTAGCTTAGAGGATGTTTTAAAAGTCGAAGCGAGTTAAAAATTATGCCAGTCGCCTGACCATAATCCGGATCATCGCAATGTAAATAAAAGTCTCAGAGGTTTCTGGTAGTCGTTCATAATCTTTACTTAAACGTCGACACCAGTTAAGCCAACCAAAAGTTCGCTCAACAACCCAGCGCTTTGGTAAATGGACAAAACCTTTCTTTTCCAATGGTCGAAGCACAATTTCCACAATCCAGCGAAACATATCCATCACCCAACGCATAAATTCTTCACCACGGTATCCGCCGTCCATCCAAATAAGATTTAAACGTTTTACCTGACTGCCTGTATTGTGAACTCGGTTGAGAACTTTTTTCGCTCCTTCTCGTTCTGGAAGACTGGCTGAGGT
>NZ_JACJSI010000527.1 GCF_014698065.1 Nostoc flagelliforme FACHB-838 | reverse complement strand
TTCGTTTTCTCATCTCAAATGGATGTTTGAGTGGTTTCTCCGACACACTAACTTTGATTTTGCGACTCTTCAAATGTACGGAGCTTTTTCAGAAATCAAATACTAGTCCTATAGCAACTAAACTTTATACTTATTTATTCTCTACTTACATTAAGATGCGAATTGTAAGTACCTATTCTGTCTTGTTGTAATGCTGACCAGCCAAACTAAAAGAGCCTTTGCAGTCCGCCGACTTACAACTTTCGTATCAATATTAACACTAATCTTTTTGGCTCCTAATAGTGGATGGGGACAGGAACGAATATTACAAAAGAATTTGTGCAATGAACCAAGTGGTCGAGTTTATAGCACGGGCGATCGCTCCCTGAGATCGGGAAAATATTTGTGTCTAGGAGAGCGGATCAATCCTAAAAACGGAAGTGTAGTCAAAATTATTTGCTTTTCAAATCGAAAATTTCTGTATTTGAAGCAGAGTACTATTTTTAATACACAAATATGTGCGCCACCACCTAACGAAGCTGTACAGTGTTCAGTATTAAATATAGTCCATTGCCCACATGACTACAAAGGGCCAGATAACGAAAAAAATTTGCCGATTGTAACTAGTCCTTACCGCGGTTCAATTATAAATAATAGACCAGAAATCTCTTGGCGCTCAGTAGTAGATGCTGATAGCTATACGGTAGTAGTAAAAGGCAATGGTGTCGAGTGGGAGAAAGATGTAAAAGACATTACAACCCTACCATATCCTCAAGAACAAAAAGAATTACAGTACGGGAATACGTATACAATCACTATCATTAGTAACCGTGGTGAGCAACCTCTGAATTATAGTCCTTTAGTAGTCCATCTTTTACCTGTTGATGATGTTCAGCAAATTATAGATGAAGTCAAACAAATCAAAAACTTGGGATTGCCACCTGATGAAGCCGCTTTCTGGGATATGGATGCTATATATATGTCAAAGCTTCTTTTAGATGAATCAATTAAGACGTTAAAAGCACGAGTCATGGCAGGTAGTAAAAATCCAACTATCTACAGACTACTAGGTGATCGTTATTTAGGAGCTTTGTTAATAGATGAAGCGGAGCAAAGCTACACTATAGCAGCTAAATTAGCAAATAATAGTGGTAAAACATCTGAATTAGAAAAGGTACAATCAGGGTTGAAATTGGTGGAAAGGTTGAAAGGTGGTTAACTTGTTCATGAAATTATAGCCAGCCGCCAATAAGTAAAAATGCTGCCCAATGGAAAGGGTGTTGGTATTGAGGGTTTGATATCATTTGTAATTGTGCAAGACGTAATGCTTCGGCTTTGGTTAAACCTTCTTTCAATCCTTGATAAAATATTTTCAGAAGTAAAGCACTGGAATTAGCATCTACTTGCCAAAGAGTAGCTATGGTACTTCTGGCTCCGGCTTGTGCTGCCACTCCAGCCATTCCTAACGCGGATCTTTTATTACCTTTGGCTGTTTCGCAAGCACTTAAAACTAATAACTCAATTCCTTCTTGATTAGACTGGGTTTTTTCTTTGAGCAAAGTATTAAATTCTGAAACAGTAATTGGTTTATCCCAAGCGAAAATCATTGTTTTGTCAGCAACAGAACTAAATTGAGCGTGAGTAGTTAGATGAAGTATTGAAAAATCACCTGTACTCAATTCTTTATCTAGCATTGGACTAAGAAATTCTTCATTTAATAATACTTTTTAAGAAGGAATTTCTTTTTTGACATTTGCTATTTCTACTTCCACCCCTGGCAATGCTTTAAGTCCTTTGGGAGCATTCGGAGCGTAAAAACTAGGACTTACTTTACTGAGCCCAGCAATGAAAGCCCTTAATTCCTTGGGAGGTAAAATCTTAGGTGGTTGCACTCTTGATCCCAAAGTTCCTGTAATACCGTAGCGTTCGATTAGATAATTTTTCCCATCATGAAGCAAGCCCATCGGTAGACTTTGAAAAGATGCATCTAAAGTAAATACTAGCATTCCTGATGCTGGTAAATACTTGATAGGTGCAATAATTAATCTATAAAGGGCTTGAGAATGAGCAAGAATAACATTTTCGCTAGTGTAAACAAGATTTTTGTCTTGTAAAACGTTTACAAGATTGTTAATATGCTCTTTAATTAGTTGAGGATCAATAGAGTGATGATGAAGAGGTTGGTTAGGAGATTGAGAGATGACTTCTATGCTATCTGATAAGTCAATTACATGAATAATTGTTGGTTTAATATCTAAATCCTGAATTTGATTCAAAGAAATAAGATTAAGCTTGCCACACTGAAGATAATTTTCTAGCTCTGTTATTTTAAATTCTTCATGTAGTTGTATTACTTTTCGTATATTAGTAGAAGGGTTTGCTAATAGCAATTTTAGGTAATTCCGGTAAACAGGTTCTACTTTTTCATAGAAAAAGAATTGTGTGTCGGGATTACTAGTTAAAAGATTAGTACGAACTTGCATTAGGTTATCAATAGCTGCTTGGTACATCTTGGAAGCAGGTTTATACTTTCCCTGTTCTCGATATAAATCACCCAACTGTTGCTGCCATTGGTATGCGATATCCCATGCCTGAATTGATTGAGCAAACTCTAAAGCTTGCCTAAAGTATGGTTCTGATTTATCTGGTTTTAATTCGCCTAGCATTCCCCAACAGAAGGATTGCAGAAGTTGATTGTTGATACTTTGGGCAGTTTGTAAGGCAGATTCAGCATACTGTATAGCTACAGGTTGTAAACTTTTATTATAAGTTTTATTTAGACTATCAGAGAAGTTAAGCTTGGCATGGACAGATTGATTAATAGGCAATTTATCGAAAGAGGAAGAGTCTTTCATTATTGAATCTATTAAAAGTTGAATTTGTTGATTAATATTAATTTTAGTATTTGTAAACCTCTGGCTTGTCTGTGACTGTATTAATAGCCATCCATCAAAATCTAACAATAATCTTAAACTTCGGAGTTGAGCCTGCACTTTTACAATAGTAGAAGCATTTGCCAGATTATTTATTTGTTGGTAATACTCAAGTGACAAGAGTGCATTTTGCTGAACTCTAGCAACAGCTTCTTTTTTATAAACTAGTTCTTCTATCCATTTTGACTGCGAGCGTGAACGCTCATACATTGACTGTTTACTATCTCCCAGTGATAATAAAATTAAACTAATATCTTGATTTGGCGTTATCTGTTTAACGGATTATAACGTTTTTTTTTAAACTATTTCTGATTCATCCAAGCTACCGAGTAAACGTAAAACATCTCCCAAGTTTTGTAATGCTAACAAATTTACTGGAGTAAGTTTTACTTGATTGATTGCTGCATTGAGAGCAGGGTAAGCTCATCTAATTTGGTATAGGGTGAGCTTGAGAAATTAAGTAAGATAAGCATAAACAAAGGCGGAAAAAATGCACTTGACTTAAGAACAAGATCAATGAGAAGAC
>NZ_JACJSI010000526.1 GCF_014698065.1 Nostoc flagelliforme FACHB-838 | reverse complement strand
AATCTCTATGCCCGAATTAGTGCCGAGCAGAATTATTCGATGATGAATCTCTCTGATGCACTGCTAATTCGACTCAGACATGAAGGACATCAGATTACAATTGATAATCGAGAATCGGATAAAGCTGTCAAACTTTTACTAAAGTCAGCCAAAGACGAAATCAAACAAATTGAAGCCAAAGACATAGTAGCCGCCGCCGATTTAACTTACCCAGAAATTGCCCTGCTAGAATCCCAAGAATCCGTTTCACCAGAAGATGCACTAGCAATTAGAAAATATTATCTGAAAGATTTCTACTGCGTAGACGAGCTAACTATAGAACATGTACTTTGGGACAAAGAAGGCCGACGACGTGGGGAACTGCTCAACTTAGAAGCGCAACTTTATCCCGAATTAGGAGTTGACAGAACAGCCAAATCATTAGAGAAACAAGCTAATTGGAATCAAGCTGTTTGCCCGTGGGATATTTCTGGTACAGCACTGCGGCGATCTATGCGAGAAGCATTTGGATTAAACGACTTTTTAGATCCTTTTAAAGAATGGACTAAAGCTGACCTCAAACCCTATGCCGACAAGATTCGCCAATATGCCCCAGAAATATTCCACCATCTCAAACTCACCATTAGCGACAAAATGAGTGATGTTCAGGTTGTGCATCAAATGTTATCGCAGTTGGGAATTAAAGCGGCTTTTCGCTGGTCAAGGTTTGAGCCGGGCTTTGAAAGGCAAAAAATTAAAGTCTACCGACTGGATGCACAAATCTGGTCTAGCTTGATGTCCATATTAGCTAAACGTGCTGCACGACGCGAAAGGCTTCATGAACAAGGAGAATTGTCTGGATCATCTATGACTTTTAATACTCAAAATCAATTAGGAGATCCAAATCAACATCACGCCAAATCCCTTATAGAAACACTGATTGGACGTTTTGTTACAGTTTGGGGAGATGATGAACATTTCTTGGTACAGAGCCTGACATTAGATAGTAGGGTCAGATGCCAGAACTTGACCAATAATGCTGTGGTTTTATTGCCCCACTCTGTTCTGACACCAGTGGTTCAGGACTGAAATAACCAGATAATTTTTGAAATCATATTTGCACGCTTGATTTAAAAAGCAGTGTTAATTCGAGCATGACTCATTTCCAGCAATTAATGCAGTAACTGGCTATCAAATAAGCTGAAACGAACTGACTTTCAAGAAAATACTCGAAATATTTTTTCTCCCAAAATTTCATGTCGTCATGGGGGCTTACAAAGCTGATAGCAGCTAAACTTGGATTTCCATTAATTCTCAACCATTGTTTCGGCCCAATGAATCAAAACTCTATGCGGTGGTTGCTTCATCATGCATGGTCAGAGTCACGTGACATTGACCATGCATGATGAGAAGACGTTTTAGCAAGTTCAAGTTCTTCGCCCCTGACCGATTCCTGATGGGAGCATCCAAACTGGTGAGTTTATGGTGTTGTAATTCTGTTGCGTTTGTGTTTTAACAGTAACTGGACACCAAAGACACCCGATACCAACATCCCCGGTACAAAAGAAGGTTCAGGAACGCTAGTAGAGCCTTGGGAGACAAAGGTGGCTTTGAAATTAAGATCAGCATTAGGAGTATCCAGGCTCCATGAGCTACGGATTATGGAATCAAAGTCTGTAGCGCTAATTAAAAAGGCTTGCCCACCGGAGTAAGCGTCAAAGCCCTGACTCAGTGGGCTTTCGCCAACCCAAGCATCGTCAGCTAATCCATCCAAATCTTTTAAAGAGCTTAAAAAGGCTAAGTACTTCCCACCAGAAGCTAATTCGATTCCTCCTGTATTAAAAGTAAACTCCTGCATAGGGTAAAGAGAATTTTGCTTTTTAGTTGAGCGAGGTGTACTCTCAAATACAATAGAACCCGTTGGCGTGTTATTGCTTTCATCCCACTTGATCACAAAAGCGCGGAAATCCACAACATCTGGGTTAGATGATTGATCTGATAAAAAGAAACTAAACTCACTCAGTACATTATCGGTATCAGGTACAGTAAAAGTCTGTCCAATATTAAGAGGAATCCCGTTATTGAATGGGTTTCCTTCACCCAAAGGCCCGATATTACCATTAATTCCACATTCTGTGGAGCAAGTGTCGATGAATGTTACTGCCTGTGCTTTCCCCACTGTTCCCAGAGCTAGAAGTACTGCTCCCACCGTAGCTAGCGATAAATTGTTCATAGTATTATAAAAGTTACAATAAACACAGTAGCATTGCCTAAAAACTTAAATCAGCAAACCCGCTTATTGATTAGGAGCAGCCCGGCAACTTTTTCTCAACCCTTGTAGTTTCAATAGGAGTAGGGATTAAGAGAAGGATATCCGCCGAGGTTGAGCTTAAAGTCTTGTCTATTCCTCTAACTATTTGTTTTCAAAATCCTACAAAAATCGGCTATTGTGGCTACGCCGAATTACCTTTTCATATTACGGCTACGCCTTATATTTTTAGTGTGGCAGCTTCGCTGGTCTGATTATCCAAGCTAATGCTAAAAATCTGACTATTACAGCAGGAGCTGAATTATCGTTTCGCATTACAGCTACGCTGAACTATTATTTTGTGCGCCAGCTTCGCTGAATCAGAGAATTTTCATATAGCGGCTACGCCGTTTTTATCGACTCTATGGTGGCTACGCCGAACCAGAATTTACCGACTACTTGATTCTTTCCTATTCCGGCTACGCCGTTGCTATCCTCCCTTGTAAGTTGTAGGATGATCAGCAGCACGGCTACGCCTTTATACTCCTGCCTTCAGCCCCCTGCTGTGACCTCCGTATAGGCGTAGCAGTTGACACCTCATCCCCCCGTATTTGGGCTAGAAGCCAGCGATGCCTCAAAGCTTACGCTTTGTCTCGCTGCGCTCGAACGGCAGACTGGTTCAAGTGGGGAAACCCCCCTTGAAAAACCCCCCTCGCAATGTCCCGATTTTTCTCGAATTATGGCTAACCGCAAGCAGTCAAAAGCTCTAATCTGAAAGCATATTTTTCCAGTTCGCTTGAGTGACATCGAACTGGATATAATTCGGATTAAATCACTTGATGCGGGGATGTCAGCGAGTGAACTGATGAGACGTAATGGGTTGATGCGTCCATTACCCAAACGACTAAGTAAAATTAGCTTGCAAACATATTGGGAATTAGGACAAATCGGGAACAACCTCAATCAGCTTGTAAAGGCAACTAACACAGCGCTAAAAATTGGGCGAATACCAGCAAAACCCGAACTGTTACGAGAACTTTTATTCGTGTTGCATCAGTGCAGACGAGACATTGCAAGAGATGATATTCAAGACGAAGATTCGGAAGAGTCAGAGGATGATTGGGAAGCAGACTAAGGGTAGAGGTTGAGAGCAAGCTGTTGGATTATCTAGAATCACGCGAAGATGCTAAACTAATCGGCGGCAACATGAGCGGGAGAAATGCGAGAGAATTGGCGCG
>NZ_JACJSI010000525.1 GCF_014698065.1 Nostoc flagelliforme FACHB-838 | reverse complement strand
TCAAATTGCTACGGTATGCTTTAGTCATTTGCTCACAAGGTGCTGGTTTCTACAAATCTCAGCATAAGCTTTGTGAGCTTTCTTACAACATTACCCTACTTTTAAAACATCCTCTAAGGGAATGATGAAGGTTCTACTCTTGGAGATGCAGCTAAAAAATGCCGAAACGAGCGGATTGGCACATTGATTTTACATATTTCTTCACTCGGCGGTTCTAGCAAGGAGAATGTTTGGTTACTTGCTCAATCACCTTACGTTGGCCCATTGGGGTTAAATTTGTCTGCTACTAGTCAAATTACGGCAGTCGCTATTATTTCTGATCGGAATACTAATGTCTTAAAACAATGGAAAAAATCACCGATTCTAGAAATGATTGATTTAGAGAAAATAAACACTTTGATTAAAGCTTCTCCATGCAACCGTGCTGTGTTCTTTGGTGGTAATTCCACATGGGGCGCAATGCCTGAGTTACCTAATTACTCTGCTCTTGACAGGGACAATGATAAGCCAACAGGAGATTCGTTATCAACCCAAGAACGACAACAGTTGAGAGCACTACAGCTACACCCTTGAGTCCTACTCAACAAATGATTGATAAATTGGAGCGAACACGGCATTTAACACTTGAAGATTTTATTCTCAAAGAGTTGGGAGAGAATGAGCGCGCCTCTGAATTAAAAACAGCAATTGTTACACTTATCCACCAAACTGACCATCAAGGATTAATTTACAAATTTAAACTTGACGGCTGATTCTCAACATCAACTTTGAGCAATTTGATAACAATAAAGGAGAGATTTTAGTTATGTCAGACTTATCAGTTTTCGTGTTTGAGTCTCAGAAGTTCGGTTCGTTGGCACACCAGAGAAACCAGAATGGGTCGCTGCCGATGTCTGTGCAATATTAGACATTGATACTTCCGTTGCTGTCAATGGTAGAAAGCGAACATCAGCCGATGGCAGTGAGTATTTTGATGGAGGATTGGACGTTGATGAAAAGGGTACTGCCATTGTCAGTACCCTTGGTGGAGAACAAGAAATGCTTACAGTAACTGAAGCTGGACTTTACCGCTTGATTTTTAAATCCCGTAAACCAGTTGCCAAGCGCTTCCAGCGTTGGGTATTTCACGAAGTTCTTCCGTCACTGCGGCGCACTGGCAGATACGAAATGCCAAAGCCAAACCAGCAACAAAATACCAAACCCACGCTTGATGAACTCGTTAACTTTGGACAAAAGATTCTGTCTGGCACTCGCCTCAGTGCAGAACTTCAAACCATCACCATCCTTCGAGGTGTACAAGCGCTGCGTCCCGAAATAACCCCAATGGCACAGGAGTTGGTCGGAGCAATTCAAGAAATCGTTGCAACTCCCGACCGACACCTGCCTCCAACTGAACTAGGGAAAATCTATGCCGAGCGTAATGGACTGCCCAAGCCTGTAAGACCAGAAGTGGTCAATCGCGTTTTGGAGTCTGCTGGACTACAGTGTAAACAAGTCGAAATCAAGATTGATTCTACAGGCAAACAACGCCAAAAGAACATTTGGCATTTGACTGAAAAAGGTAAACTCTGGGGTACTGTCACAAGAGATAAAGCTCGGACTCACGATAAAATCATTGAACACGTCCGATGGTTGCCCAATGTTTTAGAGGTAATTGATTTAAGCGTAGATGAGAATTGAAAGCTCTCTAATATGCTTTTCTCGAAAAGCCACTACTCGGATAAGCATTAGGCATTGTCATTGCCGCCATTAACTGGTATGTCGAAATGCAATACGTCTTCGCGATCGCCCAGCTTTGTATAAAGTTTAATGGCTGGATCGTCACCGATATCCGCCTGGACGAAAATGACATAAGCCCCATAAGCTGCTGCTACTTCCTTCAGCTTCTGAATTAATGCCGTTGCGATCCCCTGCCGTCGGTGTGCAGAGGCAACAGCTAGATCGTAGATGTAAATCTCACTGCGCTCCTGCTCGAACTTTTTAAGCTCGTATGCAGTAAGACCGCCAACGACCTCACCTTCTTTCAATGCAGCGATCACAATGAAGTAGTCACTATCGAGCAGTTGCCGCAGGTAGTCTGCGCTAGGGGGATTTTTATATGTCTCCACCTCATCGAACGCCTCACCAAAGGTCGCTAATAGAGCTTCCATTAATGCAACGTCCTCCGGCACAATCTGTTGAATGCTTAAGTTCATAAGACCTCGCGGGATTTTCCTTAACTTTTCTTGCGGTAGTGGATCTAGTAGAGTTACTAGAAGTATTCTATTTAGTTGAAATTGACCTATATTAGTGGAATCAGGTTCACCAGCGAATGTACACTAGTTCATACTTTTATTTGTTTATTAAAAATAAGGAATAAATACTTATGTCTGATTTTGAAGCACCAAATAGACTAGACCGTATTGAAGTATTGGCTATTAGGAATACTGAAGCTATAGCAGCACTAACCACTAAAATTGATAATTTGACTGATAATGTAAATGATTTAACAAATAATGTTGACCGTGTATTAAGCCGTAGTGCAGTTTTAGATGATGTGTTACTTGAATTACGTGATAGTCAGGAACAGCAACAAAGAAATTTTGAAGAACATCAGCGTCATTTTGATGAACATCAAAGAACCACTAACGCTGCGCTAAATAGCTTAGAAGCTATATTACTACAATTGATAAGAATATTTCCACAATCCTAAATCAGCAGTAAAGAGAACCTGCTTCTAGCCCTTGCTTTCACGTAACTATTTATTTTTTTACATTTTCCTTTAACATTTAGCAACATTGACAAAGATATCTAATCAGCGCACAATAATTCGACTAGCCTTTGTCGCCTGTTCCATTCGGAATATCAACTTTATAAGACTATTCACTATTTTTACTACTTTTAGAGTTGGGATTATCGATATCTTAACTTGAAGAGTTTGTGGCATAATGAGCAATATTCCCACGAGAGAAAAATTCTTGTTGAGGTAGATTAAATGCCTGTTACCTACGAACTTAGAGATTATCAACATCAGTGGATAAAAGATATTTGGAATTCTTGGGAGAAAGGTAATAGGCGGGTGCTTGGACAACTCCCCACAGCCGCCGGAAAAACGGTGTGTTTTGCACATATTTCTCATAAATTCTTTGAACAAGGAAAGCAAGTTTTAGTCATTGCCCATCGGATTGAGTTGATATCTCAAGCTGCCGAAAAGCTAGAGCAAATTATCGGTGAACCAGTTGGGATTATCAAAGCAGGTGTTCTGGCTAATCCGGAACGGAGAATCCAAGTTGCTAGCGTTCAAACGTTGAGCAGACGGTAATCGTTCATGGGGGTAATTTATTGCTGAAATCGAGCAAAATATAATGATTGAAGAAGCTACAGCGACTAAACACACAAGGGGAGCAACGCGATTTTGTGAGGTCGGATCAAAAACCAGCGATCGCTAAAACTTACATTTGTGTATGAAGTAATTTTATTTACAATTAGCATACGTAATTACACGACAAAT
>NZ_JACJSI010000524.1 GCF_014698065.1 Nostoc flagelliforme FACHB-838 | reverse complement strand
GCGGATACTTCTGGATATAATCAAAAACCATAACTAATACAGAAAAATGGTAGACACTTACTTAAACGTTTTACCATTTTTCTTTTCCTAAGTTAATATTTCGGACAAGTCTAAGGAAGAGTTGATCCATGTTCCAGGTGTCAGGGCTAATCGCTTCAGGATTGCGAGCGCCGTTGGTGTATTGCCACTTCGTTCCTTCCAGTCCGAGAAAGTCTCTCAGCTTTTGAGCATTAAGAGAAGAAGGATCTTGCCAGTATGTCTTCATGGGTTCGGTAAACTCCCGAAGCCCCTCTTCGTAGGCATTCCCGTTTTGCACAATCAGGGCTTGCACTCGCTCTGGGTATTTAGTAGCTATTCGATAGCCAACAGGCGCACCATAATCCATCACGTAAAGACTGTATTTTTTGAGGTCGAGCGCAGTAATAAATTTCTCTACAATCTGGGACAGGCGATCGAATGTGTAGTCAAACTCATTCACAGTTGGCATTGAACTGTTACCAAAACCGGGATAATCGGGAGCAACAAGATGGAAGCGATCAGCAAGCGCAGGTATCAGATTACGAAACATGTGAGATGAGGTCGGAAAGCCGTGCAACAGCAAAATAGTTGGATTATTGGGGGAGCCAGCTTCTCGATAAAAGATATCTAAACCATCGATAGAAACTGTGCGAAATGCAGTCATAATGTTACTCCTTGAAAGTTTATTGACCATTAAGTTTGGCAGCGCCGAAAGTAGCATTGAACGCATAACACCAAATAGCAACAGACTGATAATTTGCTAAATCTAGCCAAGATGGGATGAGATAACGTTGCTTTCCAGTAAAGCTTTGTAAGCGGTCAAGCAAGAAAATTTCTTGCTCTTTAATTGGAAAATCTGGGGGAGTGGTTGAACCAATAACGTCTTCAAGGCGATGAAGAACTACTCGTAAGTCAGGGCCAAGATGGGAAGTTTTGAAGTCTTGTTGCAACTCAACGAATCGTTGCTCGGACTCTACTACAATCTGAACTGTTCCTTCGGTAGGATGTTCGCCAGAAATAAAAGTGCCAGATAAGTTCATAGTTGAAAATTCTCCAATTATCTCGTAGTACTTAAAATCAACGTTTTTCCGGTCGCCAGTAAACCTTTTTACTGATTTCCCACAATTAAAACTGGAAGTTTTACGGTGAGTCATCGTGTTGTCATTTCTTAGGAGGCGGAGGAATAATCTCGATGCCGTATTTAGGTGCAGTGGTGAGGATTTTATCTAAGTCTTCAGAACTCAATGGTGGGGCAGATGTAATTTGACCATTCACCGCCTTTCCCACTTCCGCAATAAATTTCTCAAATCCAGCAGGGTCACCCAAACCAACATTTTGGCCGGTACAGAGGTAGTGTTGGTAAATTGATGAAGCTGACCTTTGGGCGAATGAAGGAAGGTTCCAGCCGTTGCAACAAGGATGCGATCGTCAAGCTGAAATTCAATTTCTCCCTCTTGCACATAGAACGATTCATTTTCTCGGCTGTGTCGATGGGGAGGAGTACCGCCACCAGGTGCAACGATTACCTCACAAAGCGCGTAAGCTTCACTTGTCTCTTCACCAATTGCTTTGAAGGTATAAAGGTCTTGGCCAAAGTAGTAAGAATGACCCCCACCTGATTGAACGAAAAGTCCGTTTTGGTTGATTGTCATTGTCCTCTCCAACTAAACAAGTTGTTTATTCGTAAATCAGTGTTAGTGATGGTGTACAGTTCTGTTGCAATCTCGATCGCGCACTGAATTTAGATGAAGATACACTACCGCAGGAAATAGTTGTTTATTAGACTGCTTTGAAAATCTACGAGGCGCGGATTGCTAATTTAACGATCGCTCAATATCTTTGAGCCACTACCAGCCATTGGACGACTGCGACGCAAGTCTCGCCAGATTTGGGTAGCTGCTAATGCCCCATCTGCGGCGGCAACTACAACTTGATTCAGTCCGACTTTGAGATCCCCAATCGCAAAAATACGGGGATGAGAAGTCCGCGCCATCTTATCGGTGACTAAGTTTTCGCCTTGTTTTTCCAAATCAAACTTTTCCAGATAATCGGCGTGATACTTTGACCCCATTGAGATCAGACCAGCTTCTAGCGCAATTACCGTGCCATCTTCCAGTTCCACTCCATTCATCTGATGGTCTTCGCCCAGAAATTGTTGAATCGACGTTTCGATTATTTGATAACCATTCTCTTGCAATTTCTGGCGTAACTCATCGCCAACTTCAAACATTCCTTGCGTAAATAGGGTGATGTGAGGTGTAAACCAACCTAGAGAAAAAACAACCTCCGCCTTGCTGGCAGTACTGGCAAACACGCCTACTTTTTTCTCTGCCATTTCGTAGCCGTCACAGATTAAACAAACGTGCAAGTTGTACCCGGCATAGTCAAACACGTTTCGCATATTATCCAAATTAGGCAAGTAATCAATAATGCCACTGGCAGCAATCAGATATCTGGCATGAAACGTTTGATGGAAGCTGTCTTGCCGGTCAATTTTGACTTTTACGGCAAAGGTTTCTCCCTCATCCACAATCTCTTCCACAAAGGCATCGAGCATATCACCACCTAGAGTAAGGTAGTGCTCTTTGCCTTGCCTCAGGAGCGATCGCCCCGGTGTATCTGGCGGTAATCCAAGATAGTTGTGCAGTTCCTGCATCCAGAAAGAGCGGGCTTTGCCTTTATCGATAATTAAACTGGAAAGAAGATAGCGTTGCAGATAAATTCCGGCAGACAAACCACCTACTCCACCACCAACCACGATCGCGTCGTAAATATAATCAATACGTTCTGAGAGATTTTGCTTTGTTAGTTTCATGGCATTTTTCTCATAGATGAAAATGTTGCTTCCCCAGTCCCCAATCCCTATTTTCAAGACAGGTCTATTGGAGTGCTTGATTAATTAAAGGTGCAATGATCGCGATATTTTTGACCAACTCATCAGAGAGAGAGAACCGATGTTTTAAGTAATCAGGATCGTTGTAACTCAGCCATACCTTGCCGTCAGCGGCTTCCCATGCCAGTACTTTCGGGGGTAAATCCAGAGCGATCGTCGGTTCTGCCACCATGAGCGGTGTTTCGGCTTCAGGATTGCCAAACAGTAATAACTGTGTTGGGCGCAAGCTGAGTCCAACTTTTTTGGCTTCAGCTCGTTGATCAATGCGGGCAAAAATGGTGATGCCTTTTGCCTGAAGGATAACTTCTAAGCGATCGATGGTTTCAGTTACTGAATATGGGCTGGGCTGATTGATGATGCCGTTATTTGCATTCATGGCACAATACGGTTCAGTTAAGGCTCAAAGTCATGTAAATTAGGCATTGTTCCGAAGAATGGAAATTAAGTGTCGTGCATCTGAGGGATTTTTCATTGGGTCTCCTGAGATACAAAATACTGACTTGCTTAGAGCAATCGAAATGGCTATTCCAGCAACGGTAATTGAAGACGCGATCGCTAATACTAAAAGCGAAGAAGAACGCAAGCGGT
>NZ_JACJSI010000523.1 GCF_014698065.1 Nostoc flagelliforme FACHB-838 | reverse complement strand
AAATCTTGATAATTCTAGATAACGCTAGTTACCATAAAAAGAAAACTATATTGGCAGAGATTGAAAAAAACTTACCAAATATTCAACTATATTTTCTGCCTGAGTATAGCCCAGATTTGAATTTAGCCGAACTTGTATGGCATTCGGCGAAAGAATACATATCTCATCGCCTATTTAAATCAGTAGAGGAACTGAAAAACTTATTAAATAGGTTGTTAAATCAGGGAGAGTTAATAATTAGATGGGGAAGAAAAATTAAAAATAAAGGTAATGCTGCTATTGCAAACTAAATGTGGAACAGCTTACTAGGGTGCAGAGCCTCATCTAAATCATCCGCGTGTCCCAAGAGCTTAATGCTACTGTGTTTGAGGTCGAGCAGAGTTTCATGGTCTGCTTGCTTTTTACCAAAGGTACAAAAATTGTGCCTTCGGTATCACTGCATCAAAACGCATTGGATGAAAGATTTTATAAGTAATTGCATCATGTCAAACAAACACTTATTGAAAGTGAAACGGATTCATCCTAAAGAATTTAAATTGAAGCACGGATTATCGGTGTCCGAGATTCATGAACTAAGCGACTATCCACCAGAAACTCTTAAGCACTGGTTAGCTGACGAGCATAGTAGTCGTTACCAACAACCAAAAGAATCTGTCTTAAATCATTTTGGTTTATTAGATTTATATTTAAGCGCTTTTTAAATTCAAAAAGGTCACACAGACACTACCCACTTTGACGCGGGTTTTTTATTATAAAAGGGCAAAGTCAATAGATAGTCAATTGTTGTTTGTCATGGACATCAATATTGATACGGATATTGATAATGGTCTTGATACAGAGATTGATACAGAGATTGACACAGATATTGACTATCTTTTTGAGACTATTGACACGGATTTGACTAAGTTCATGAAGTCACAATGGAGAGAACAACTTTTTCATCAAAAACCAAGCCAATCGGGAGTCAATTTCTTGCTTTTACCGATGTCAAAAGCCAAAGCAACTAAAATTTTAGGCATCTGCCCCCGTACATTAGAACGGTGGACAGAAGTAGCTCAACTTGTTCCACAGTATAGATTAATACTCTTGAGAATGAAAGCTTTTGCTCAAGAAAAGAGACTACGTGCGCCATTAATGACAACCTACCAAGTATGGGTAGTAGGAAAGATTGGTGAATTGTTTGGAGACATTGTTCAAGGTATTGATAAAAAGCCCCTTGTTGAGGCCATTATTGAAGCTAACAAAGGTGAATATACTCGCGCCAACTTTGAACAAGAACAACTTAGATTCACATCGCATGGTTTAGGAGAGATACATCATGTCGAATAGCATATTTACCCGTGCAGAATTGTTTGAATTATTAAGTGCTAGTTACACCCCAGAGCAAATCATTGCTGGGTTAGAACAACTGGCTCAGTCAGATCCAGCAGTTGATCCGAATGCAGAAGAATTTCCTGTAGAAATCAGCGATCGCTTAGAAAAGTTGTTTAATCTAGCGCAAGCAACCCTCGACAAATCGAAGCTATTAGGAGGTAGTGGCAATTTAGCGAATATACAGACGGGAGCAATAGATATGGCCACTGAACAATTACAACTTGTTGGAGTCAGCCGGGAAACGTTTAAAGCATTCTTGGACATTGTGGCAGGCAAGACTGTTGCCCAAGCGCTGGCAGTTCATCAATTTGAGCAAGAGTTATTCGATGAAATAACCAGTGAGCTTGACGTTCGTTCATTGCAGCGACGCACAGAGCAAGGCTTTGATGAAATAGCGTTTATTTATCAGTTGGCCAAGAATCCTGAAATCAGGCAACAAATTACCCAAAAGTACGGGTTAAAGACTGGGGATGAGGTAAAACAAGAGGTTCAAAAACTCACTAATACTGCTACCCCTGGTTTTGACCCGGAAGCATTCTTACAAGAACTAGGAGTGCCAACACCCGAAAAAAAGTCCACACAACCGACAACAATTCAGGATTTGAAAAATTTGACACGCTCTTTGTTGAGCAAATAACTTCAGTCTCCAGTTTAAAATGGCGCAAGGTTTTGGAGCAGAATCTTTTCGGATTATCAGTCATTTTTTTTCTAGTTTGTATTGGGCTATCTGTTTACACTCGTGTTATTAATGCACCGCCACCCCAGACAACACAAAGTATCCAAGGGCAACAACCGTAAAATATTTTGGCTGAGTGTTTGATGAAATACCAGAAGCAAGCGATGTTGGGATTATTGGGCATGGGGTTAATCGCAAGTCCTTGGTTATCGCAACTGCCAGCCCAATTCAAAACTTACAACAGTGGCATTACGATTCGAGAGTCTGAAGAACTAGAACGCATTAAAGCCGAGCAAAGGGCAGCGACCGCCGACAAAATTAATTCTCTCGGAGTTACGCCCTCATTCAGTAAGTTACGAATTAGGAACTATTTAGACTCAAAAAAACGTAACCCTAGACCTGACACTACAGGTTATTTAGAAGATGAGACAGTTTTTGTGTATGACTCAACTGGTTTTTGTATTGGGCGAATTGAACAGAGGCAATGGAAATGGAAATATCGATTCAAAAATGCTTGTAAGAATTCGCCACTGTACCAAAATTCCCGTGATTGACTGACCTATGAAATATCTCACTCCAAACAAATCTAATTCACAACCAAAACCAGAATCATCACCACAAGGAGAACCGAAAAAGGCAGGGAGTGACTACTTAGAATTACTAGCTCGGTGGATTGTGGCATTAATCTCACTGCCAGTCATCTTTATCTCACATATCATTGCCCAATTCGTTACCCCAGGCACACCCGGATACAAGCTGGTTGGCGCAATTGGTTTCTGGATTGGTACACTCCTTTCTACTGATAGCATCTGGCAAGTTTTATTCCAGGGAAAACCCCTCCTCCCGTGGTTTGAGCAAGAATGGATCGGTTGGCTCGGTTGGTTACAATTACCGTTCAATGTGTTGTTTTGGATTAGCTTCGGTATCTCTGCACTTGTTCAACTTATGGAAGCGCGAACATTGCGTGGCAAAGACCCAAATCAAGCCAAGCATGAGTTTGAGGAATCAAAACAATACACACTCGGTAGTAAACCGAATGGGAATATCGACCTGACAGTGGCATTGTGGGGTGATTACAAGAGGGCTGGCATGAAAGAACGTCATACAGGTGGAGCGATCGCACTATTTTTCTGGGTTTTGGATCTGACTACTACCTTCGTTGGTCGTAATCCCTTTCGCTACACGAACCCTGGTGTGATCTTGGCTTGCTTTGCTTACAACGTAGCTTCAATGATGGCAGGCGAGATTGGTTACAGCATTTGGAAATTAACTAAGTAAGAGGAGTTCATATGCAGCAACAAATACCAATGCTAGGAACCAAAGAAACGGCACTTTTACGTGACGATTACCCCAGCATTGAGTATTTGGAAGCTGGGAATACCGCCTCTTGGTTACAGGAACGTCAAGATCAGTTATTAGTCCGCGCCAAAGATGAGCGTAATGGCATGAATCTTGCTAA
>NZ_JACJSI010000522.1 GCF_014698065.1 Nostoc flagelliforme FACHB-838 | reverse complement strand
TTGGCTGGTCTGTGTGATGGTAATTCCAAGCGCCACACAACCAAACCAACAGCAGAAAAGTTGTTGAATGCTTTCAATGGTATAACAATGTATTTTCATCGAGACGGCAGCTACGAAATGACTCAACTCGGTGAACTTCAACAACAAATTTTAACTCTGATGGGAATACCGCAGTCACTTTACACTTTCCCTTACCTTGTACCTGGATAAGTGCTTACCAGAATCCTATCTAATTAAGCTCCATAAGCTTTACAGTGCATTAATTCCTCTTCTAGCTTTTTAAATCAGCGAACCGACCGAATTAACAGTAGTATAATGACGAATACCTTAAAAAAACAAAACTACACCCTCTTGGATCTGTCTGCCAAAGTCGAATATGCGCTATTGGCACTTTTAGAACTAGCCAACCATTATGTTCACAAAACACCCACAACTATGAGTGATATATCTGCCAAGCATCCAATACCAGAGCGTTATCTAGAGCAGATTCTTTCCAGTCTGCGGCGGGCGGGTGTGGTACAGAGTCAACGTGGCTCTAAAGGAGGTTTTGTTTTGGCGCGTGAACCTCGACAATTAACGTTGTTGGAGGTCGTGATTATGTTGGATGGAGAGCAGAAAGAAAAAGAGCCTTCTTCTGAAGAAAATTTGGAAAAAGGTTTGGTCTCGGAGATTTGGCAGCAAGCAGATTTTGCTGCACAAACTATTTTAAGTCAATATACCATCCAAGACTTGTGTGACCAGCGCGAAGCACGTTTACAGAAGAGTCAGATGTATTACATTTAGCAACATAAGAATGCAGATTAGCTAGAGAAGAAGGTTTATCAAAAAATTGGGTCTAAAGCCTTGTTTTTATAGGAGGGCTTTATATTTACTAAAGCCGCATCTCCCACTAAAAATGTAGAAGGTAAATCTTTCACTCCAGAATATAACTATTCAAATAATCGAGAGGAACTGTGAATACATAGTATAGTACGCCCCCACCGAGGAGAAGTACAGCTAGACTCGCCAGAAGTATCCAACGGTCTGGCGGTTGATAAGTATCCTCGTCAATATCTCGACGAACAGCAAAATAATGCTGAGTTGAAAGTAATACTGTTAACACACCAACTAAGGCAAATGCTAAACCTAACTTCCAACCATTACCAGGAGGTTGTGGTGCTAATGGAGGTCGAATAATCCGCAATCGCACAATCAAAACACCAAAACCCATGAGCGCAATACCACTTCGCATCCATGCTAGATAGGTACGTTCATTTGCTAAGTGATCTCGAACTCGGTCTGATCTATACTTCTTCTTTTCAAAATTCTTCACTTCTAATTTTTCTGATTCTATGTTCATACAATTTATACATTTGAATAGTTATTCAAGATTTTCACTATTTAATTTGTTTTACAAAATAAATAACAATATTTAAAAAACAATGAGGCTTAATTTTTTTAAAACAAATTAGATCAAAGCAATCGATTTATTTAAGATATCTAATTAATTATTTTTATTGGAAATCTGTAGTTGATATATCACTCGATGCCTATGCGTTCAACTATATAATAATATAAATTGAACACAAAAGAGCCAGAACAATTCTGACTCTTAATTTTATTCAAGGTTCTGATCAAATTTACCTAGTCAATCTGTACTAGTAACTTAATCATCAATTTTCGCAGTAGTAATTCCAGCATCTAGCGCGGCTTGCAAATTTTCAGGAATAACCCAGTTAACTTCACCTGATTGAAAAACTTTTGCAGGTGGAAGATTGAATTCAATTTCTCCAGTTTGTGGGTTGTTTGTCGCAACTAATCGAGTTCCATGAACAATCTTAAAAGCTTTAGAAGGGTTGGCTGCTTGTTCCTCTGTAGCCACTTGTCCAGGAATATAAACACCTTGACAATCCCATTCATCATCGGTTTCTGCGCCACTAGGGAGCAGATATAATTCGTTGTCGTAGGTTGAGGTAGATTTTTTTGGTTTCTCACCGTATATTAACAGTGTTTGAGCGGTTTCATTGCGACAAATTCCTACAGGATCTTCACTATTTTCTACAATGTACTTTTGGTATTTCAAATTAGTGATTTTTTGCTCAATTTCTGGTGTAACTCCTTGAGCTTGTTTATCCTGTAAAGCAGATTCTAGTGATTTAGTAAGTTCTATATAGTCTGGGTCATTAGCTAATTTTTTTCCTGCCCAGGATGGTTGAGCAATCATCAAGTTTACTATCAGTAATAAGCAAACAAGGGTAATTTTAACAAGAGTGTTTTTGAAAATTTTCATGTGTTTCTCCTAATAAATTAGTTTTTTCAGATACTAACTACCTAATTTAAGGTATTGATTGAGCATTATTTCATCTGTCTATTGATGCAACTTGCAAATATAAAAGCTCATTTTTGTCTAACTCTAGGTATAACTTCGGCTTCAGACGATCTCAAAGAAAATCCATAATTTTCTCGCCAAATGTTATTGCCTAAAATTAACAGATAAGAACCAATACTTACACAGGTAGCAACAACTAAGGCAGGAGTTTCTAACGTTTGGCTTTCTATTAAAATAGAAACACCTAATCCCATTAAAATAAAGGGAACTAAAGAATTACCGTAGCGAGTAATTGCAGAAGCGATCGCCTTGATCCGAGTTAAGTGATAGGCTGTATAACACCACACACCTACCATCACGAAGAAAACTACCAAAATTACAAGTAACTTATCCCATGCATTAGTCGCAAAGATTGGCATATAGATGCTGAGGTTGTCACTACCGTTAGCGATGGTAACTGCTGCTACACCGTAGGTTTGGGGGGAAAGGAAATTGCCCCACCAAGCTTGCGAAGATTCAGGAGTATTTAAATCCTCTGTATCGCTAGTCTCTTGATTTAGTAAGCGATTGATACCGATCATAATTGGAACAATACCCAGTAGACCAATCCAAGGTTCTGGTAGGATAAACTTGCCAAAGAAGCTGGGTAAACTGGCAACTACTAAGGCACTAAAACCCAAGTACTGACCGATAACAATGTGACGACGGCGAAAGCTAGTATTTACCTGTGAGAAAAACAGCGACAGGACAATAATATCGTCGAGATTGGTAGCAGCAAAAGCCGTGAGTCCTGTAGGAATAGCAGTCAGTAGTTCGCTCATGGGTGTGTCGTATATCCTCAATGGTAGTGACTGTCAAGCATCTGTATCGGTGAGATAGAGGTTGCGAGTAGGGAAAGTTCGTAATTTCAGAAAATCATTAGTGTAGTTAACACTTTTGCTAAAGGCGTAGTTTCACTCTATGGCTAGTCATCAATAAAAGCAAACAGTCTTTTTTGTTAAATCCATAGACTGAGTTTATGGATATGCCGATGTAACTGCAACCACCACGTAATTCCCAATATTGAGAGCTATCTACGAATTTCCGCTAAATTTACCGTATAATTCTTTCAGAGTGTTCAAAATCACTACTATACAACCCTGTACATATTCCAAATGACGCTGGAACAGTTGCGAATTTTTTTAGCCGTGGCGGAAATGCTGCA
>NZ_JACJSI010000521.1 GCF_014698065.1 Nostoc flagelliforme FACHB-838 | reverse complement strand
GAAGCAAACCGGACTCGCTCAATTTCCGGTAGTTATCAACAAGGGTTTAATGTTCCTTGCCTACAGAATAATTGCGCTCATGCAGAGGTGGCAGGTATCGGCAGGACTACAGGAACTCAATGGATTTCTGGCAAAGTACAGAAGGTAACAGGTGGCTTTGGCATCTTGAAAGCGCTTAATGATGGTCAAGAACCAACTGGTAGAAATCCTTTTGGTTCGGCATTTAAACAAGTGATTTGGGATATTGATGAAACAAGCGGTTCTATGGAAACTGCCATGTTCTTCCGTATTTGCAAAACCATTCCCTTTGTTGGTCGCACCTGTTCGCCATACTTTATCGGGCCTGTTCCGTTTATCGAATACAAAGAAAAAGACCCCATTATTTTCGGTCAACCCTCAACACTTCCAGAGTAATGCTTTAGTATTTTTACTTCAAGAATTTTCGGCTAGAGCAAAACTTGTAGACCTTCGATTTCAATACCTTTATGAGCAAGTTTTTAGCGACAACTAACACAACTACTAGTCAAACATTTCAGTTGGAGCAATTACAAAATCCTTCAGACGCAATTGGCAAGTACACTCACTCTCTTTTTACTCCCAATGGACTGACAGTTTTGTCCTTACTTGGTGCTTATATTTTGCTCAAGGTGTTTTTTGGCGATGGTAACAAAAAGAAAATCGCTACTTCTTATTGGGGTGGAGCTAAAGAAACTGCTACTGCTCAGGAAAAAGCCATCTTGCAAATTGCCAATCCCCAATGTGATAGTGCGGCACTTTACATTGGTAAGCATCAGGGAAAAGGTGGTGGCACTACTTTTTATATTCCTGATGTGCAAAGAGGTACGGCAGTCATCGGCGCTCCCGGTAGTGGTAAAACATTCAGCGCCATTAACCCGATGATTTACTCGGCAATTGATCAGGAATTTCCATGTATAGTTTATGACTTTAAGTATCCTTCTCAAGCGAAAGTTGCTGCTTATGCTAAATACAAGGGCTATGATGTTCACATCTTTGCACCGGGATTTCCTGAATCTGAAGTTTGCAATCCTTTAGATTTTCTCCGGGATAGTAGTGATGCCGAATCGTCCCGACAAATTTCCACTGTGATCAATAAGAATTTTCGACTTTTGGGCAATTCAACTGAAGATGGTTTCTTCGGCCCGTCTGGTGATCAGTTGACTCAGGCAATTCTGATGTTAGCTAAAGAGTTCGGTCAATTCGCAGATGTTATGACTTGCGCCGCGATACTTTCTAGCGAACAAATGGTCAAACGCCTGATGGCTGCTTCTCTCAATCCTTGGGTAAAAATTGCTTTTGGTCAGTTGTTCAGTTCCGCAGCTAGTGAAAAAACCGTTGCCGGGATTGTCGCTACCGCCAGCATCATGTTCACTCGCTTTATGGCGAAAAACACACTAGGCTGCTTCATTGGAAAGACAACTTTACCTTTGGAAATTAAAGGTAAGCAGATGATTATCTTTGGGTTGGACAGAGAACGCCGAGATGCAGTAGGGCCCCTCATGACCAGCATTTTACACATGACCATCGCCCGAAATATTGCCAAAAAACGGAAAGATCCACTGATCGTTGCACTGGATGAATTACCGTCTATTTATCTGCCTGATTTATATAGATGGCTGAACGAATCTCGTTCTGAGGGCTTCTGCGGTATTATCGGCTTCCAAAATATGGGGCAGCTTGAGAAGAACTACGGTAAAGATATCGCCAAGGCGATCCTGGGGGCTTGCAGCACTAAATTCATTTTTAATCCTGGTGAGAACGAGTCGGCGCAATTATTCTCCAGCTTCTTAGGTGATGAAGAGATTAAGTACAAGCAAAAAAGCCGTTCTACTGGTAGTAAAAATAATAGCACAAGCATCAGCGACCAAGAGAAAACTAGAAAGCTTTTTGAATCGGCTCAATTTCTGAAGTTAATTGCTGGTAAATGCGTTTTTATTAATCCGGCTTATGCCAATAAAAAGGAGGGGTCTGTTCCTTTACTCAAAAGTATCAAAATTAATGAGCCACTCAAAAATATTGATAAATACAATCAACTTAAATGGGCAAGGATTGTCAGTTTACTAGCTAGAAAGAGTACACAAAAATTTCCCTCACAGCAAGATTTAACTTTGCGAGTTAAGCAAGTTGATTCACGCTTCCCCATTCCCCAAAATCCTCAAGCTGTTTCTAATAATTCCGGTCTGACATCAAAAGACGTTGGCAGTATGGTTAATCAAGACCAAGTTCCTCCTGATATCGGGTTTTAATATTATGAAAATGACTATTGAAGAATTGAAGATTGAGAACTTTGACTTAATCAAAACTTTATCTCAACAGTATATTCTTGCTAATGGTAGTTTCATTGAAATTAATATTCCTCCAACTCAAATCATTGACAATTTTAATACCTTGTCTGGAACTAGACCAAGGCTTAAGAGTTTAGGAATATATATTGTTATCAGTTTGAAGAATATTTATATTAAACTAAATCAACAATTATGTATTCAAATAGTTAATCAATATATTCACGGTATTGGCTGGCATGATTTGCAGTATATTTGCTTTTTTGATATTAATCCAAGTAATGTTTACATTCATATTGTTTTTAATCGGGTTACTCCAGAAGGTAAGCTCATTGATATCAAATACTTGGGGGCTAACTGGCAACAATATGAGGTTTTACGTCAATCTTGTTCTCGGATCTTAGAAAACCCTGCTAACAATAAATATTTGCAGAGCCGATGCAACTGTTGTTCTTAAACAATACAGCACAAGGCACAGTGGTAAGAAGTCAGAATTCAGGAGTCAGAATGGGCTGCGCCCCGCTACGCTAACAGAATTTATAAAAGGTTTGATATTCCGAGTACATTTTTGAGTCAAATGAGTTTCTGGTTCTTCTACTGTTCTGACTCCTGAATGCTGACTCCTGAATTCTTACGCACAGTGTATAAATAATTAACAAAAAATATGTTTGATGAACGACATTTGCAACTCACTTCTGCTTACGCTAAAGCTAGTCAGCATTTTATTAGAGCTTTTATTTATCCTTTAGGAGAGTTTATTTATAAATCAATCGAATTAGCTATTGATTTAAAATGTCAAATTGAAATAGGAGAAGAAACTTATTTTCTTACTCCTGATAAGGATGGTGGTTGGAAATGGTCTAAAGGTAACTTTGAAGGTGTAACAGATGAGGAAATAGAACAAGTAGAAGAGATGATGGCATATTTATTGCCTAAACTTCTCCCCGGTAGTAATGATATAACACCGTCAAATTTTCCTCCTGCTCCTGATTTACCTCCAGTTTTACCTAACCCCAATTCCCCCTTAATTCTTCCGCCTTCTGCCACATCTGTTGAGTTTTTAACTATACCATTCAATTCTCAAAATCCCCAGGAATATCTACCTATTCAAGACCAACAAAATCTAGATTTAAATCCTTCTATCCAGAGAAATGTTTTTTTAACAGGTGAAGATGAACTTAAAGATACATTATCACAATCATATCAAGAGAGT
>NZ_JACJSI010000520.1 GCF_014698065.1 Nostoc flagelliforme FACHB-838 | reverse complement strand
ATTTAATTCAGCAACTAAAACGCCCAAGTATTCCTATGTGCTTGGTTTGATTTAAATTGTCGTGTGGTAGGGCTACGCCCCGCTCGCTATTTGTTCCAGTTGCGTAAGTCCTGTGAGAGTTGCGGTAAAGCCACAAATGCCCCCAACCATGCCAGTAGAGCATTCAGGGCAGCTAATAATCCTAAAAAGGCGATAATCATCACTCCCACATTCACTGCTAGCTTTACGCCGTCAATTGCTCCGGTAGTAGCTGCATCAATTACATTTACATAATTAGTTTTTACATCAGCTTGTGCCTTTCCAGCCGTCTCTGATACTTCTGTTTCTGGGTAAAGTAGTTTTGATACCACTAACGACGTAGGAGCAGTCATAAAGAAAGCAGCAATCAGGTGTTCTGTTGGTATGCCAAAGGAAAGATATGCCCCTAGTACTCCACCCGCGATTGTGGCAAAACCACCCGTCATCACGGCATGGAGTTCTGATTGCGTCATATTCGCTATGTATGGTTTAACCATCAGCGCCGACTCTGTGGGCCCCAAAAAGATGTTACCTGCACAGGATAAAGATTCAGAACCCGATGTTTTCATCGTCTTTATCATTACCCACGCGATCACATTTACGACTCGCTGTAAAATGCCGTAGTAATACAAGACGCTGATGAAGGCAGAAAAAAATATAATTGTGAGCAGCACTTGGAAGGCAAATAAATGATCCTTAAAATTGTCTCCAAAAACAAATTTGGCACCAACATCAGAAAATGCTAAAAATCCGGTGACAATATCTCCCAGAGATTTAAACACATTCAAACCCCAAGGAGTTTTAAGAATTACTATTGCAAACACAAACTCCAATCCCAATCCCCACGCCACTATTCGCCAACGCACCGCACGACGATTAATAGAGAAAACGTAAGATATACCAATAAAAACTAAGATTCCCAACGCAGAGATGGCGCGTTCCATGTTTACTCCCGGAAATGTGTTACTAAGGCACTTAGTCACAGAGCATACACAAAAATCCGGCTTTTTTGTGGCTTTTTAGTCAATTACTAGAGTTTTTCAAATCAACCGCCTCCATAAAATTCTTGAAAGAAATTGATCGGGCTAAAGGGGGTGATGCCTGGCATCCTATCAACAAAATAAAATCCCCACACTTGAGGTAGGGACTACAGGATTATTCTAAGCAGCTATTAATACAAGGTCAGCTAAGGAACTTTCGATTGCTGCCATAAGATGAGTTTCAATTCAGAGTAGTAGCAAGTCCCATCACTGATTTGGTGTTCGTTGTCAGCTAGCCAATCATAAATTTGTGTAGCTTTTGCTAATGCCACTTTTTCTGAATGATAAAGCCGAGGTGTAGGGCAATAGGCTTGGCCATTGATGTGTATAGCTACAATCTGCCAATAATCGCTCTCTGGTACAACTTCTAAAAACCCGTTACTGTAAGGCTGGATTATTCCTATGTTCATCTACAACCATCAAACTTTAAAATAAAGACTACAACAAAGCCGATATCAGCTAGTTCTTGCGAGTCGAAGCTGAATCATCAGGGGATGCAGTAGCAACCCCTGCTAATGATTGTGGGTTCCTAGTCAATGAAAATCTGAATTATTGGTCACTTTTTGGCTAGCTGTCTTAATGCTAGTTTGGGTTTGATGGTGCAAATCTTTGCCTCAAAACCAATATAAAAACAGTAAATTAGCAAAAACTAAAAATAATATGTGGGGAAGTGCCATAGTCGCGTATTTACATTATTTAAGCTTTATGTTGTGTTTTGGCGCTTTGGCGTTAGAAGCATTCAATTTAAAAAAAGAATTGAGTTTAAATGAGGCTTGGAAAATTGTCATAGCTGATGCAGTGTATGGCATATCAGCAACTATTGTTCTTGTCACAGGCGTTTTACGTGTTATCTACTTTGGTAAAGGCACAGATTACTATTTAAGCAACCCAGTTTTCTATGCCAAAGTTGTGGTTTTTATCGTGGTAGGTTTGCTATCTCTCTATCCCACTTTTTCTTTCATTGGTTGGTTGAAAAGTCTCCAACAAGAGCAAGCGCCAAAGCTGGAATTACTAAAACTAAATCGTCTAATCTGGCTAATTAGAATTGAACTGGTTGGCTTTACCCTGATTCCGTTATTGGCAGCAATAATGGCAAGAGGAATAGGTACAAACTAAGCTAAATTAATTATCGGTTAGTAATGCTGCACAAGTGATTACCCAACATGGCGGTGCAATCGCAGCGATCGCAGACTGATATGTGAACTCATAGAAAATTAATATGTATCGATTTACACAATTTATTTGGCATTGCGCCCTGGTAGTCTTTCTAACATTGACTCTATATGTATTGGGAACTGCAAACATATATGGATGGGGTGTAGAAGAAGCACACGCACTGCTACGTCAACATCATGATTCCCCTGGTACATTGCGCTACCACTCACAAGTATCTATCAAAGATGAATTTGGGTATGCTTGGCAGGTGCTATTGTTTAAACAAAATTACAACAATCCTGTCAAAGAATTAAGGTTACGCGTGGTAGGATTTCCTGGTGTCGTTAAAATTGCTCACCCCCAACCATTGTTGATTGAGACAAAACTTGCTAAATTGCTTTTGGCATCAGATGTCTACGCTTTAACTGCACCCGCTCCAAATGTAGGTGAATATAACTTAACTGATATTTTACCCAAATTGCCAACCACCGATGCGCTCAAACTTCATGTGCCTACGTATAGTGGAAAGCCATTGGTTCTCAATATCCCCAACTCTGTAGTCACCGAGTGGCAATGGCTAGTGACAGAAATTGATTAATCTTAGCAACTAACAAAACTTCCAGGTTTGGTGGCTTTTGAAGCAGAGGCTTACTCAAAATGCTACATCTTCACAAAAAAACCAAAGCCAGGGTGATGTTCCGTAGAAGCTGCAAAGTGAAGGCGTGGAAGCGATCGCCATCTGTAATATCTGCGATACAACACTCACATTTTAATCCTACCGTGGTAGTTAGGCTATTTTATATTACCTTTATAGATATCTATTACCATCATTTTTGCTCATCTCAAAAAATAATTATATGTCTAAACTCTTTGCCGTTGTCGTAGCAACCGTTCCCGCGTATTACGAGTATAGCAAAGCTCACCCAGAACACGGACAAGCTCAACTGGCTTGGTTTCATGAGCAACAAGAGAAAGGAATACTATTATGCTGCGGCCCGTTTTTTCCCCATGATGGAACGGGGCTGTGGGTGATTCAGGCGGAGAATGAGCAAGCGGCTCAAGCCATTGTTAACAGTAGTCCGCGTGTGCGGGATGGGATGTTCTCAGACTCTACTAGAGTTGTGGAGTGGCAAGTTAACATTGGACATGAGCGTTTTCAAGGTGGTAAATAATTAACCTTTTTTAAATTAAGAGGCTATTTATAAAGTAAATCTAAAGAGGAAATAATCAAGTAGAAAACTAGCTGTAAGATACAAGCAAATAGTATATATACTGAAGAAGAATGTCTTGTAAACGGTATCCT
>NZ_JACJSI010000052.1 GCF_014698065.1 Nostoc flagelliforme FACHB-838 | reverse complement strand
ATTTAATTCAGCAACTAAAACGCCCAAGTATTCCTATGTGCTTGGTTTGATTTAAATTGTCGTGTGGTAGGGCTACGCCCCGCTCGCTATTTGTTCCAGTTGCGTAAGTCCTGTATACACCTAACCCTTGGAGATCCCCCTAAATCCCCCTTAAAAAAGGGGGACTTTGATTCGTTTCCGGTTCCCCCCTTATTAAGGGGGGTTAGGGGGGATCGAATTCTATGCAGATTCATAAAAAATTGGTATTACGTCTTTTATTACTCTGAAAAAATAAAATATTTGTAGGTTGGGTTGAACTTTAGTGAAACCCAACAAAATTAAAAATTATTAGTGTTGGGTTTCGTTCCTCAAACGCCACTTGCTTCTCCCAAGGGGAGACGCTACGCGAACAAGTCGGGAAACCGCAAGGGCGCAGTAGCTCCCCAACCTACCGCTAATATCATGTTCGACTTACTACTTATGTCATTGCGAGCGTAGCGCGGCAATCCCAAACCTTTGCGATTGCTTCATTCCACTTCGTTGCATTCGCAATGACATATTATAAGTGATTTGCCGAACATGATATAACTAGATAAATGACCAATATTAGTTATTGCGATCGCACGACGTTTCGTATTCTCAGATGAGCCTAGTGTATGATTAATAAGGTTAATCGGTTCTGGTGGGAGTCAGCTACCAGAGGTAACGGGGAAAGTTCGGTGCAAATCCGGCGCTGTCCCGCAACTGTGAACCAATTTGCGATTAAGTAACTAAGTAATCGAAAATCCCAAATTGAGTAAGTCAGGATGCCCGCCGAAATAAATTTATCAGTTCCACATCTCTGCGAGGTACAGATGACTACTACTGTAAATATTTCCCCAACTAGCCCCTTGGGTGTTGCTGAACATACTTTATTTGTTTGCAAAACCTGTGCCAGTACTTGGCAAGATGGAAAACGCTTAGGTGAAAGTGGTGGTCAAAAACTTCTACACCAACTTCAGCAACTTGCACAAGATTGGGATCTACGAGATCAATTCCCAATTCAGGAAGTTGAATGCATGAGTGCCTGTAATCGTTCTTGTGTAGTCGCCTTTTCTGCTAAAGGCAAATTAACATATTTATTTGGTGATTTAGCCGTTGATACTAGTGCATCTGCGGTACTGGAATGTGCTAGCCAATACTATGCTAAAGCAGATGGTTTACTACCTTGGTCAGAGCGTCCAGAAGCGTTGAAAAAAGGCATTTTGGCAAAGATTCCATCTTTATCTTAATGATGCGCGTTTTGATTTTGGGTGGGACGGGAGATGCCGCAGAATTAGCTGCCATTGCGACTAGCCAAGGGTTAGAAGTAATTACGTCTCTAGCTGGGCGCACTCGTGAACCTTCAATACCATTGGGTGATTTACGGGTTGGCGGCTTTGGTGGCGTGGCTGGATTGGCTAGCTATCTGCGAGTCATGGAAATAGATTTATTAATTGATGCAACCCATCCTTTTGCTAATCAGATTTCCTTTAATGCGGCAGATGCGGCAACAGAAGTTGGAGTACCCCGTCTGATGTTAATTCGTCCGCCTTGGGAAAAGGTAAGTGGCGATCGCTGGATTGAAGTTGATAGCGTTGAAGCCGCAGCAGCATCTCTGCAAAACCAAGCACAGCGCGTATTTTTGACAGTTGGTAGGCAAGAACTCGCCGCTTTTGCTCACCTAGATAAAATTTGGTTTCTAATGCGGATGATTGACCCTCCTGGCGATGATGCTTTAGTGCCACCGGGGATGGTATTGTGCGATCGCGGGCCATTTACTCTCAATAATGAAAGGCAAATCCTGATTCACAACAACATTGATACGATTGTGAGTAAAAATAGCGGTGGCGATGCCACAAAGTCCAAGATTATTGCCGCGCGAGAACTAGGCGTGAAAGTTGTGATGGTAAATCGTCCAGCCATACCGCCAGGGGAGCAAGTTAGTAATGTTGATGCTGCTTTGGCATGGCTATTTGAGCGCTGCTAATACCTTATATCGTTCTGGAATTATCCTTGCGGAATAAATAATCCTAATTGTACCAATTTCCGTATAATACACGGGAACCTTCTAGAAGATTTGCGATCGCGCTAACGATTATCTATGAAAAATCTCGCTCTATCTGCCATAGCCCTCGCTACCACAGCTGGATTCGTTTTCGGGACAATGCAAGCCGCCTCTGCTTTAAGTTGGGACTGGAATTATTCTGGTTCTGGCATAGCCGCGAACGGTAGTTTTATCACTAATGACACTCCTAATGATTTGGGTTTTTACTTAATTTCTGAAATTACTGGTACACGAAATGGTGAAACAATTACTGGTCTGCAACCCGCCGGAACTCCAATACCAGGAAATGAACCTTTTAATGTTGACAATTTAATTAGTCTTAATACTGTGCAGTTAACAGGTGACGGTTTTGGGTATTCCACTTCGGGAGGAAACTATTCTAGTCCATTTTTCGCTAGTTTTTTGCCGACACCAGGTTACTTAGAAGTTTTTTCTGCACCGCCAATTATACCGGGTTTTGAAAATTTAGGATTGGAAGATAGTGAATTACCCATTAGTTTTTCTGCAAGCATCATCACCATTCCTGAACCCAATTCTATTTTTAGCCTACTCATCATCGGCACTCTTGGCGTACCTTTAGTACTCAAACGTAACAATCCATCCAAATTAACTCAGAAGAAACTCGAAAAAGTTTCTTAAAATCATTGTACTCTTGCAGGCAAAAAAGCTACGCGTAGCGTCCCGCAGGTAAAGACTGAAATTTAAGCTACGTGTTGATGTTGCGGATTTTAAACTCCTAAATGGACGATAAAAATTGTGATGTTTCTATAGGCTCTTTGAGACGATACAGATGAAAGTAATATAGCAACAGTGGTATTTTTGCATTCAAATTGATACCGTAATTTTGTCTAGAGATAGAACTCTATCGCCCCTACCAACGGTAGATTAATTTTTAAAAGGAGTTTGCTGTCATGTCCACAACACCAACTACTCGATTAATTTTAGAGACTTTACTCCCCCATCTGAAAGTAGCAGCAGCTTATGCTAATTTTCTTCAACCAAAAATTGCTGCACTTCCCGCTAAAGGACAAGAAAGCAACTTTTTTAGTGCCGCACTGACTGATGCAGATGTGGCTATTCAAAATTTAGTAGAAGTAGTGTTACTGGGGACTTTCCCAGATATTCGTTTTTATGGTGAAGAGTATGAAAGTTCTAACAACACCAAGTATTTTCGCGCTACCGACCTCGGTTCAGAAGGTGATTATTTAGTCACACTCGACCCCATCGATGGCACAAAATTTTACATGGATGGACATTCTAATTACCAAATTATTCTCAGTATTCTAAATTCGGATGAGTTTGAAGCAGTAATTGCCATTTCTCCTGCCCAAAACATTTATTTTTATGCCCTTCGAGGTGAAGGTGCTTTTAAAGGGACGCTGGAAATGAGCTTAGAAGCCTGTGCCCCATTACAGATAACATCCGCCCAACCTGCTATTTTGTTGGGATGGGGAATGAATGCGATCGCAGATTTACTAAAAGATCGATATAAAGTCATCGATATAGCGACTGATTACTCTAGTGATATTGAAATTCCCAGTCTCAATGGTATTCTCAGTGGCGATTTAAGTGGAGCAGTCATCAAATCGGGTAAATTTCTTGATAGTGCTGCACTCGCTTTTATTGCAAAAGAGGCTGGCTGGATTGTAACTACTCTAGACGGTTCGACTTTACCACCACTGCATACTTGTGAAAACTATAGCCTACCTGGATTGCTCGTAGCTGCCTCAGAATCGGTTCATCAAGACCTGCTGAAAGCGACGGAAAGCCTAGCTGTTTGAGGGTCAATAATTAGTTAATTATTTGCTAACTATTCCTAAACAAAATGAAAGTTTGTATTGTTGGCGCGGGTGCGATTGGTGGATATTTAGGGGCAAAACTGGCACTAGCAGGTGAAACAGTGACACTAATTGCTCGTGGTTCTCATTTGGAGGCAATTCAAAAAAATGGGCTGAAGTTGCTCATGGCAGACGGTTCTAGCCAAATTGCAACTCCATTTCTGGCAACTAGCGATATTCAGGTAGCCGGGCCACAAGATGTAGTAATTTTAACTGTCAAGGCTCATAGTGTTCCAGCGATCGCACCTTTTCTCCCTGCACTCTACAACCCTGATACGATGGTGGTGACAGCCCAAAATGGCGTTCCTTGGTGGTACTTCCGCAAGTATGGCAGTGAGTATGAAGATACGCGGATTCAATCTGTTGACCCAGATGGGATTATTGAAGCTAGTATCGGCGCTGACCGCGCTATCGGTTGTGTTGTTTACCCGGCAACTGAGATAATTGAACCAGGTGTGATTAAGCATATTGAAGGCGATCGCTTTACTCTTGGTGAAATCGACGGCACTAAAACAGAACGCATTCAATTATTAGCACAGACTTTAAAACAGGCAGGATTCAAAGTACCAATCCGCAATCAAATTCGCACAGAAATTTGGATTAAATTGTGGGGAAATGTGGCATTTAATCCGCTCAGTGCCTTAACTGGTGCTACTCTAGAGGATATTTGCCGCTATCCCCTCACCCGTAAACTAGCGCGGCAAATGATGACAGAAACTCAAGCGATCGCGGAAAATTTGGGTATAAAGTTTGGCATCACTTTAGAACAGCGAATTAATGGCGCAGAAAATGTTGGCGCTCATAAAACCTCGATGCTACAAGATATCGAAGCCGGACGCCCCACCGAGATAGATGCTATTGTTGGCGCAGTCGCAGAATTGGGAAAACTTACTCAAATTCCCACACCTCATATTGATGCGATTTATGCCAGCGTCAAATTGTTGGAGACGACCAAAGTAAGAATTTGACAGTCGCTAATTACAACATTTCATTACTCTGCGTACCTCTGCGCTTACCTCCGCGTTCCTCTGCGTTTAAATTTCAACCCTCAATTCCCCACGATTCTACGCGTTTAAGATGCGGAATTTAAATGATTTATTAATTATCAAGTTCATGAAGAAAAAGAAAATATGGCTATCAACCATACTAGTTGTAGCATTAGTAATCAGCATTATCGGACATAGTAATTCTCTAAAAGCTGTCTCATCTTTAGGTAAAGATACGCTGACGATGATTACTTCGCCAGATTATCCCCCTTATGAGTTTTATGATACAAAAGGAGGCGATCGCCAAATTGTTGGCTTTGATATAGATATTGCCAAAACCCTTGCTGAAAAACTAGGGTTTAAACTTCAAATAATGGAATCCGATTTTAATGGGTTAATTCCTGCACTCCAAGCAAATCGCGCTGACTTTGTAATGGCTGGAATGACTCCGACTCCAGAACGTCAGAAAAATATTGACTTTTCAATTATTTATTACGAAGCCAAAGATACCATTGTCGCTCCTAAAGGTAGCAGCCTGAAGCAGCCCCAAGATTTATCAGGAAAAAAAGTTGGTGTACAACTAGGAACGATACAAGAACAAAATGCCCAGAAAATTGCTAAAAAATTTGCGGGTATTCAGCTAAAGCAACTCAATAGAGTGCCGGAAGTAGTTCAGGAAATTAAATCTGGACGAATTGATGCAGCAATTATTGAGGATACCGTCGCTAAAGGATTCGCCCAAGCTAACCCAGATTTAGAATTTAATATTATTCCCTCAGAGGAAGCAAGTGGATCTGCGATCGCTTTTCCTAAAGGTTCTTCCTTAGTAGAACCGTTTAACAAAGTCCTTCAAGAAATGAAGGACAATGGCACATTGGCTAAACTAGTAACCAAGTGGTTTTCAGAGAACACTACCGCCAATTCTGCATCTTCAACTCCTACCAAAGGCGGATTAAATCTCGACTTTACCAGAATTCTTCCAGACATTCCCTTTATTCTGCGGGGAATCCCTTTAACTTTGTTGTTTACCCTATTATCTGTATCCTTGGGATTAATCTGGGGAACAATACTGTCTCTATTAAAAATTCTCGGCATCAAACCGCTTACCTGGGTTGCTAACGCCTACACCTCTGTTTTTCGAGGCACACCCTTGCTATTACAGTTGGCGTTGGTTTACTACGCAACACCTCAGCTTACAGGCTATGACATTTCAGCATTGCAGGCTGGGGTGCTAACTTTTACCCTAAATTCTGGTGCTTATATGTCGGAAACTATTAGGGGTGGGATTCAAGCGGTAGATAAAGGGCAAAGTGAAGCGGCGATGTCTATGGGTGTTCCCTATTGGTTGATGATGTGGGATGTGATTTTGCCCCAAGCATTGAAGAATATTCTCCCAGCATTGGTAAATGAAACTATCGGATTGCTCAAAGATTCCGCGCTGGTGTCAACCATTGGGGTGGTGGAAATATTACGCAGCGCCCAAATCGTTGGTGCAAACAAGTATATTTATTTTGAACCACTGCTATTTGCAGGGTTAATCTACTATGTTTTAGTAATGGGTATGACCTTGGGCGCATCCGCTTTAGAAAGGAGGTTACGGGAAAGTGAATAATGTAGTAATTCGCACGGAATTCTTATGTAAATCCTTTGGCAAACTCGACGTACTCAAAGACATTTCCACTGAATTTTATCAAGGGGAAGTGGTTGCCATATTAGGCCCTTCTGGTTCAGGGAAATCTACTTTTCTGCGATGCATAAACTTACTAGAACAACCCACCCGAGGCAGAATCTATTTTCACGATCAAGAAATCACCAAGCCCAAGGCAAACATTGCTAAGGTGCGTCAGCAGTTGGTGATGGTATTTCAACATTTTAATTTGTTTCCCCACATGAATGTGCTGCAAAATGTCACTTATGCACCCATAAAGGTGAAAGGAATTAACAAGCAAAAAGCACAAGCAGATGGCTTAGAATTGCTTGCTAAGGTAGGTTTAGAGTCAAAAATGTCTGTGTACCCCTCTAAACTATCGGGGGGACAGAAACAGCGAGTAGCGATCGCTCGTGCATTAGCAATGGAACCAGAGATGATTTTGTTTGATGAACCTACCTCTGCATTAGATCCCGAAATGGTTAAGGATGTACTGGAAGTGATGAAAGCTTTAGCACTTTCTGGAATGACAATGGCGATCGTTACTCATGAAATGGGCTTTGCCAGAGAAGTTGCTAATCGGATTATGTTCCTCGACCAGGGAATTTTAGCAGAAGATGCTACTCCTAGCGAGTTTTTCCAAAATCCTAAGTGCGATCGCGCTAAACAGTTCTTGGAAAAAATGCTTTAGAAAATTAGGAATTTGCCGCTTTTTTTATATTCTTGAAACTTTTCTAAAACAGGGCGATCGTTTGGCATTAGCGTAGGTAAGTCTGCCAAATCAAAAAATTCCAGCGCCAGCGATTCTCAATCTAATCAAGCGGACATGATATAATGCATCAGCTCACGTTGCAATTAAAGTTGCGATCGCCCTTCTAAAATATAAATAAAATTAGTTTTATAAAATTAGTGTTTCGAGCTTTGCCTGTACTTCTTCTATTAAATCCTGTGAAACACTTTCAACGAATTTTGCCCTTCTAGCTTTCCAATCGAGTGTTTTAATTTGGTCAGCTAACACAACTCCTTTTGCACTGGAGGTCTGCATAAAAACTTGTATCAACTCGGGTTGCAATTTTTGTTGCAGACCAACGTGAGCCGTCTGCGGTTAGCATGATGCTGAATATCCAGAAATGTGGATGAAAGGTAAAAGGTCAAACTCGACTAACTAGCTATAATCTTAGAGACAGTTTATAAAGAAAACCTAAAGGTAGCAAATAGCGATCGCCTGATAACAGGATAATGCACCTGAACAGGTTAATCCTTCCCATCAACCTCTAACTATGGCATCTATACCTAAAATTCTCGCCTTTGCAGGCAGCACCCGGATTGATTCTTACAACAAAAAATTGGTAAAAATCGCGGCGGCTGGCGCTCAGGCAGCAGGCGCAGAAGTGACTTATATAGACCTCCGCGATTTGCCCCTACCTCTGTATGATGAAGATTTGGAAGCTCAAGAAGGGCTACCAGCCAACGCCCGCACTTTCAAGGATTTGCTGATTTCTCATCAAGGATTGCTGATTGCCTCGCCGGAATATAACAGTTCACTCACAGCAGTTTTGAAGAACGCCATTGACTGGGCATCCCGTCCAGCCCCGAATGAAGCGCCGTTAGCTGCTTTTGCAGGTAAGGTTGCTACTATTATGAGCGCTTCCCCAGGCGCTCTTGGTGGTTTGCGGGGATTGGTTCACCTGCGGTCTATTTTGGGAAACATCAAAGTTTTGGTACTTCCCGACCAAATTGCAATAACCAAAGCTTACGAAGCCTTTAATCCTGATGGCACGTTAGTAGATCCTAAACAGCAAGGATCTATTGAAAAGCTAGGCGATGGCTTAACAAAAATATTGCTGAAGCTTAATTAAATTATTCAATTTGATAGTAGATAACCAATACCTATCATTAGCACAAAGATGCCATACAGCTTTTTCATCAACTCGCTGCTAATAAATGGCTGATTTGCAAACAATGCCCCGAATAAGTTCCCCACGATCAAAGCAACTGCAATAATTAGTGCATATTTGATATTCAAATTACCATTGCGATGGTAAACTAAGGCTACTAAAATTTTGCCAATCGGCAAAATTTTAGTAGCCTTAGAAGTTCCTGTAGCTAGTTTCTGATCTAAACCAATTACTAATACTATTGCTGGAACCATAATTGCGCCGCCACCGATACCAAACATTCCGCCAGCAACACCAGAAACTAAACCAATTAACAACAGTTGGATAAAAATATTAGACTTGAAGAAGAATTCAGAAGCTCAGAATTCAGGAGTCAGAATCATTGAGTGGGGGATTCAGACACGCCACTCATTGTAGACCGCTAAATGTTCGCGCAGCGTCTCTGAAAGAGAAGATTTAGCGGGGGTCTTAAACCCCTAGATTCATTCACCAGTCGTACAGAATTCATGCTGAATTCTGACTCCTGACTCCTGAATTCTGTTTGATAAAAATGATCGTTAGATTAAAAATTATAAATTAATTTTATGGGAAAAGATTGATTTGGGTAGCATTCCATGCACACCTTTGTGGGGATTGTTTACAACTTGAGTGATATGAAAATTCACAGCTAAACTACACAATACATAAGCATCTTCTGGCGACAAATTTACAAAGCGTTCCAGAAAATTAATCATGTTTTTCAAAGCCAGTTCTAAAGCTTCATCTAAGGTTGGAGCAAAGCCCATTGTGATGATATAAGTTGGAGTTTCAGCAATTGGTGTTGTTAGTTGTAAATCCTTGCGAAGCTTGAGGGTAATTCTACCGTTCATGGAAGTTTCAATGGCGGTGACATTTACTTCACCATCTCCCTGTGCAGAATGCCCATCACCAATAGAAAATAATGCACCTGGTACGAAAATTGGCAAAAATAAACGAGAACCAGCTTGTAATTCTCGGTTGTCGATATTACCGCCGTAAGAACCTGGTGGAACAGAAGTTCGAGAGGTTTCTGGAGTAGCGACACCAAGAATTCCAAAAAACGGTTTGAGCGGAATTTTTATGCCAGCACCCGCCGGAAATTCTGCGATATTGTTTGTTAAATCTAGAGGAATGAATCTTAAAGCAGGTTTAGGAAACTGATGTGGTAAAGCTCCCCAACCTGAACGAAGGGCATTAAAGCCAACAGGTAAACTAGGTGCGATCGCATCTAATTGTACTTCTAAAACATCCCCTGGTTCGGCATCGCGCACATAAATCGGCCCTGTAAGTAAATGCGGCCCCCCAGCAATTTTGCGTTCTGATAGAAGATTGTGGCAGATGTCGATAAATTCTGGTGTGACAAATTCAGGTGGTGCTTTGTCATAAACGTAGTAACCAGTATAAGTTTCCACATCAACCGTATCACCAGAATCAATAGTGAGTGCTGGTTCTAGCAGATGGGAGAAACCACCCAAATGCACGGTTTCCTTAGTAGCTTTTAAAATGTAATGAGTCATATCATATCTGCCTAATCACTTATCAAAAAACTCTTTGCGTAAAAGCGTTTTCTTAAATAATAAGTATTTAAGCTGTTTTTCTATTTCTGTCAAGCTTCAGATGAAAGGATGCCTACTAGTACTCGTACCAAATCTTCTAAACCTTCAGGAACACGATAGAGTTTAATATCTTCTGTAATTAGCTTTTGTTGTCTATTGAGTGTACCAAATTTCCAGTCATCTCCATTAGTAACTGCGCCAAATAAAATTGATGATTGATCATCTAGAGTTTGAGCCAGAGCTATTAATTCTACTGCTAGCTGTGTAAACCCTCTTCTAATATCTGATTGTTTTGCTTCAATCACCAATAGAGAGTTAGATTTATGTAAGTAATAACCCAAAGTACCTTTGAGATTTTCATTGACATTAATTGGATACTCACTATATAGTTGAGCTTTTGTCTGATCGCAGATTTCAGCAAGGATAGGAGCAATCATAAATTCTCTGATTGATATCTCAGCCGTTGGATTAAAAAGCTTTATATTGCGCTGTAAGTAATTTTGCAAAAATTCTAGATAGCTAATATCAGCAAAGTATCTTGGTAATTCAAGCTCTGTGCGAGCATAGCTGTACTCAAACTCAGCTACTACATCTATTGTTGGGTTAGGTAACAAAAAGTATTGACTAAAAGTATAACTTTGCTCAGGTTTTAAAATTCTATATTTGTTCATGATTTTTATTGTTAATGAACTACACCGGAGATATTACGAATTACAATTAGGAATTAATAATTGATCTGATTATCTCAATAATTTGCTAAACTCCAACTTTAGGGATAGCAAATAAGAACAATTTGAGCAGGGAATTTGGAGGGGTTGCAGAGTGGCTGATGATGAACGCATAGTCAATGCACAACAGATAAATCCAAAAGACTTTTCATGGGGATTATGGCCTGTTGTGCCACTCTACCCTTATGGCAGGCGGCAGACAATCCGTAAAGAAGTGGTCAAAGACACAATCTGGAATTTTGACCAGATTCAGGGCATTTTCTACGTTGTTGTACCGATTCGCATGACTGTTGTTAAGCTCGAAGCCGGGGGTCTTCTCATCTACGCACCTGTTGCACCAACCCCAGAGTGTATCAGGCTTGTGAATGAATTGGTGGCGGAACACGGTAATGTTAAGTACATTATCCTGCCAACTATCTCCGGTATAGAACATAAGGTATTCGTCGGCCCCTTTGCTAGATACTTTCCGAATGCACAGGTGTTTGTGGCTCCCCATCAGTGGAGTTTCCCGCTAAATCTCCCACTTAGTTGGCTTGGCTTACCTCCGAAACGAACTCAAGTACTTCCAGAAGATAGTAGCAAAACACCCTTTGCTGACGAGTTTGATTATGCAATGCTCGGGCCCATCGAGCTTGGCCCTGGTCGGTTTGCAGAAGTTGCTTTTTTCCACAAGCGATCGCATACTCTTTTAGTAACAGATTCTGTACTGTCTATCCCAGAAGATCCACCTGCGATCGCACTTTTAGATCCATATCCCTTACTATTCCATGCTAAGGATGATGCTACTGATGTTGTTGCAGATATTCAGGTAAATCGCCGTAAGGGTTGGCAGCGCATCTCGTTGTTTGCTTTGTACTTTCAACCCAATGCACTAAATATCCGCCAATGGAGTCAGGTGTTGCAAGATGCCTTGAAAGCACCAGAACGCTCAAAGAAAGCTTATTTTGGATTGTATCCCTTTAAATGGGAAGAAAATTGGCAGCGATCATTTGATGCTCTGCGAGGTGATGGGCGTTTGTTTGTCGCGCCAATTTTACAGACGCTGATTCTCAACCGCGCACCGAAAGAAACCATCGACTGGGCTGATAAAGTTGCTAGTTGGGACTTCGAGTGGATTATTCCTTGCCACTTTGATTCACCGATTAAAGCCAAGCCGCATCAGTTTCGCCAAGCTTTCTCTTTTTTGGAAAAGCAGCCTGCTATCAGTGCGGGTTTGTTCAGCAGTAGCAGCTATCCTTTGCCAGAGGCGGATTTTAAACTACTGAAAGAAATCGATACAGGTTTGAATAAGTTTGGTATTGTGCCAGCAGCAAAAGAGAAAGTGTAGGATAGAGGGCCAATTAGATTTTGTCAGCTTAATGTAATTACATTTAAAGCATAAGTGAAAGTACAAGGACATCCAACAGGGGCTAAGAGGTTAAGATGTCCTTGATAACGCTTTTTATATCTGTGTCGGCAGGACGTTTTGCAAACTGCTCGTGACTATAAATCCATACAAGTTTAATTACGCAGTCAATTGTATTGACTAAATACATCAATCTGATTTGTCCAGAGCTCCTTTGGAAACCTTTAACTCGAGCTTGTGAAATGACCATCCTTGAGGTAATTTAATTTTTGCAGGTAAGGGTTCGTTACGAGAATTGATAGGATACTGGTCTTCAATCAAATCTTCCAAGACTTCTGCCACAAGTGCAACAAAATCTGCTCTGTGAACTTTTGCAAGTTTTTTGAAAGAACGTATGAAATTCTCGCATTCTTCAATCGAGAAGGGAGTTGAGCCAGTCACGCACTTCTCCTTTGCGAATACGAGTTGATGATTCCGAAGTTAAAGCTTCCTTCAAGGTTTCGGACATTACATATTTATACACAGGATTGTCACGCTCTATCAGGTCTAGCTTCTGATAGCCTAACGCTTTCAAATCCTCAAGAAGAATCGGTTCAGTTGATCTAGCTTCAGGTGGCAGCCCTTTGCGAGCTTTCTTCCAAGGAAACTCAAAATGGGTCATATCACTAAGTAGATAGGCATGATAGCTACCAAAATATTCCCAAATTTCTTCTAAAAGTTGTTTCTTTTCGTTAGGAATCTGTAACAAGAACTCTTGAGTAGGGATAGGTAATTGTTTAGCTTCAAATTCACTGTAAAACCTGTAAGCCGGAGGACACACAGGGCCATATCGCCATGCTTGGATTTCTTCTTCAAACAATGGTTCATCGTACAGGGCTAAATGTAAGCTTTGTGAGTAATACAGAAGCTTTTGAACCTTCATATTGGTCATTTCTGCTTCTATACTGTCCTCATAAGCTCTCGCGATAAAATAGCGAGCTGCATTAAGACAATCGATCATACTCAGATCCGCAAATTAAAACAGACTTCCGACTTTAACAAGTTTCAAGAGTAACTCACACATACTATTATAATTGGAGCGTGTAAATATATAGTACATATTTACTAAATATTATGATAAATGATTTTTGTAAGTATCTTACAAACAAAACTGTAGCTTAGATTAAACTCAGTACGATCGCCTATCATCGTAAGTTGAGTTGAAGCAGCCAACCCAACATTTGACATTTTCTTACCGTTTGATTCCCTTAAACCGTTCTTGCGCCGCCTGAAAGGCTTCTTGCATTACCAACTGAATTTTCTGGGGATCGGGTTTCTTACCTCCCATTAAATCACCAAAGTAAAGGCAGGCTGCTTCTCCTAATGCCCAGGTGTAGGCAGCTGCCCAAGACGCTGCGATCGCACTACCAAAACCTGGTATAAATTTAATTAATTCCCGTGCAATCGCCTGTGCTAAAAAACCACCTGCGATCGCACTGACAACGCCCCCCGCCTGAGATGGAGTAACTGTTTGCCCATATAATTTACCCAACAATCCCACCATTGATACTTGCAAGGCAGTGAGTACGGGCATTGTCGCAAATGGCAAAGGTACAGCCGCAAGAGTGGCAGACATAATAGAAAATGGCAAAATATAACGGCGTGCAGCATCTCGGTAAAGATTACCAAGTTGCTTCCCAGCTTCTTCTTGATCTAATAGTTGATAAATCGCCTGGGCTTCTGCTTCTGGGAGTAATTCTGCTAAGGAATCTCGCAGTGCTTCTAAGCCATAAAATACCGGATTATAGCCATCTTCTTCTAGGGTAAAGTCAATGAGTACAGAGCGATCGCTTATTCCTGCGAAGGCTTGTTGGATTGCGACAAATGCGCGGTTGACTTCCTGATAGTCTGGTGGATAGACAGGATGATCGACGGTATCGGTAGGATAAACCTCATGCAAGCAAGTAACTACCAGCAAACAGGGAATATTTGGATACTTATGGCGCAACTGTTGAGCAATTTGTCGCAGCGTTTCAGTTGCAAAATCATTAATTTTGACAGTGAGAAGCAGGATTCTGGCGGAACGAGTCTCTTTTTTTAAATCGCCAACTAATTCCTGAATGATTAATTGAGTATCTTGTTTAACATCACCTAGCCCTACTGTATCAGTAAAAATCAGCAACGGCAGGTCATTGGAAGGATAAGCATAGCGCTGGGTGTGCTGCGTGTGAGGACGAAAACCCTGACCAACAATTTCGGCAGAAACTCCCGTCAATCCCCGGACAATTGAACTTTTTCCAGCTTGGGGTTTACCAATTAGGAGGGCTTCAGTGGTTGGCAGTTCGGCTCGAACTTTCTCTAAAATCTCTGCAACCTGAGTTTCGCTCACACTAAACCATCCAACAAGCGTCTGTGCCACTTGTTCTACGGGTAGGAGTTGCGTTAGATGTGTTGTTGCTTTGTTCCAAACACCACCAATGCGGTTTGTCCAGAAATCATTGACCGATTTGGTAGTTGCTCCATCGGTCGGTTCACTCAATTGCTGAGAATTAGTTGACGGTGAGTCAGCATCACGTTGCTCAGTCATTTCCATCCAAACGTAGAAGACCCTTTTACTCATCTTATAGCGATTCTCAAAAGGATAACTAGTACCGTTAGTAGTGTATCAAGGGCGATCGCGTTTTGGAGGTAATGGTGTTTCCCAATCCTAAACGAACCATCGCCGTAGAAAAACGTAGCAAGGGAATTGAAATTGTATCGGTTAACAATGCGATTGTAATGACTAATACTATTTCACTTTGAAAAATGATACAAGTACGCTCAATATGGTTCGGATAAGCATTTTTCACTTTCCTTGTGGTCTAGGGAATGGGTTTGCGGGTAAAGGATGTATTTAAAACCTTTCCCCTTTTCCCTTTCCCCTTTAACCGAACCGTATTGCAAGCACGCTCGTAGGGGCATGGCAATGCCATGCCCCTACGAGAAATCTATATCTATCAGGATTTTCATGAATTGCATGAATTGATATAATAACCAACGCACAATGACAAATGACCAATGACCAATGACTAATTTATCAAATCAGTGATCGCTTTCACCAATGCATCTGGATCTACTGGTTTAGAAATATGCATTTGAAATCCTGCTGCTATTGCTTGCTGCTGATTCATTTCGCCTGCATAAGCTGTTAGAGCGATCGCTGGTACTAATCCTCCTTGTTGGGGCGATCGCGATCGCACTTCACGCATCAGCATATAACCGTCTGTTTTTGGCATTCCAATATCGCTAATTAAAATATCTGGAATCGACTCAGACAGCGCTTGTAATGCTTCCTCTGCTGATGCTACGGCAGTTACTTGTACACCGTAGTCTTGCAAAATAAAGGTAATTAAGTCGCGGATATCTGGCTCATCGTCCACTACCAAAATTTGAGTGTGTGAGGGGAGTGGGGAATCAGGCGCACAAGATGAAAATTCATTTTCTTCACGCCGAATCTGTTCACTTCTAACCAAAAGCGGTAGCTCAACAGTGAAGGTTGCACCCGATCCTTCTCCAGGACTTTCGGCTTGAACATTTCCCCCATGCATCTCTACAACTTTACGCACGATCGCTAATCCTAAACCTAATCCACCAAATGTTCGGGTAGTTGTGCCATCAGCTTGGCGAAAGTAATCGAACACATAAGGTAAAAAGTCTGACGGAATTCCCTTACCTGTATCGCTGACCTGAATTTGAGCCTGCTTACCAGCTTCCATAAGTCGAATTTCTACCCGTCCTCCTGTTGGTGTAAATTTTACTGCATTGGAGAGCAAATTCCACACAACTTGTTGAAGCCGATTTGGGTCGCCCATTACTTGTCCCAACCTGGGATCAAATATGGTCTGAATTTGAATTGACTTGGCTTGTGCTGCTAGCTGTACTGTCTCTAGTGCTGCTTCAACTACCATTACCAAGCTCACTGGACAGATATTCAAGTTTAATTTTCCTTGAAGAATGCGAGACACATCCAACAAATCTTCAATTAGCTGGGTTTGTAATTTGGCGTTGCGTTCGATGGTTTCCAAGGCTCGGTTAGTAGTTTTTTCATCAAAATTGCGAGTTCGCAGCATTTTCGACCATCCGAGAATGGAGTTGAGCGGGGTTCGTAGTTCATGGGAGAGAACCGCTAGAAACTCATCTTTAATTTTGTTAGCGATTTCTGCTTGTTGGCGTGCTGTTCGTTCTCGTTGGAGTAAATTACTGCATTCTTTCTCAACTGATTTGCGTTGGGTAATATCCAGTAAGAAAGCAACACCATTATCTTTAGAGTCATCCAGCAAGGCTATCCCCAAAACAATTGGTACTCGCTTACCGTTGCGCTGGACGTACTCTTTCTCATAAATTCTGGAAACTCCAGTGGCTTGCACCTCCAAAAGGGCGCGATCGTCTAAATGCTCATACTCGACAGGAGTAAGTTCTTTCCAATTAATTCTACCTAAAGTGGCAAACTCTTCACGAGTGTAGCCAGCTAATTGAAGAAAGGCATCATTAGCATCAACAATTAAGCCATCCAGATTCCAAAAAGCGACACCGATTAAGTTAGATTCAAACAAACGCCGGAATCGCGCTTCACTTTCACGTAATGATTTTTCTGCCCGTTTGTGTTCTGTAATATCACGAGAAACAGTAATCACGCCTTCAATAGTTTGGTTGGAATTCCGTAATGGTGTGAGGATGTATTCATAATAATGCACCTCATCAGCAGTAACATATTTACACTCATCCTTAATTGGCTGCCCAGTTTCCATCACAACTTGTCGTTGATTATCTAACTGCTCTACAAAATTTGTAGATAAATTCAGTTCTTGCATCGTTTTACCCACAATATCTTGGGGCTTAAAGCCTAGTAAAGTAGCTCCATCACGACTAACGTACTGATAGCAACCTCTACGATTAAAGATGTAAATGTGATCGACTGAGGCGGTGAGGATGGCATTTAAAATATTTGCCTGTTCTTGGACTTGCGTCGTGAGTTCACGAGTACTTTCTACTGCTTGCTTGCACACAGTAGTTTCCATACAAACTCCGATCATTCGCACAGGTTTTCCCTGGTCGTTATAGATAAATTTTCCCTTGGCAGAAATCCAATGTAGACTTTGGTCTGAGCGAATTATGCGAAATTCATCGTTGTAGTCAGTCTTTTGTGCCAAAGCCTGGACAATCCCTTGCATTACAGATTGCCTGTCTTCAGGATGAACGCACTTTTGAAATGTTTCGTAAGGGCCGTCAAAACTACCGGGAAGCACACCAAAAAGCGCTTCATAATTCTCAGACCAGATGACTTCATTCGTAACAATATTCCAATCCCACAAGCCCATCTGGGAAAACTCTAGAGCTAGCTTGAGCCTTTTTTCACTCTCCCCCAGCAAGACTTCTACCTGCTGCCGCTGGGCAATTTCTTGTTGAAGTTGCTGTAAAATTACTGTCATATCTGTAGGCAGATTAAAGGCTGTGGATGTCGCCTGTTCAAAATGCCATTTTTTTACATCATACTCACCAACTCGAATCTGGGTATTTTGTGCTGCTATAGCCAGTTTTGTTTCTAGTTGTATTAATTGATCTTCAAGCGCTGCTTGCCTTTGTTGATAATATATTTCTGATTGTTCTAACTCAGCTACACGCTGACGTAAAAATGCTAATTCATCAGTTAATTGAAGGTGAATTTTATCAACATTTGGCATCTTGCACACTGCTCACAACTCCAACAATCAATATTGATTTGAAGAGTAGGTATCATCTATTTTTATAAGTATGGATTTTTAAGTTAACAAATGCAATCCATCAAAAGACACATAAACAAATTAAAATTCAAAATTCAAAAATTTAAAACACAGTTCCAATAACCGTAGTAGTGCGGGTGTCACTGCTCAATAGATGTAAGTTAAATTTGGAACAGCTTAGGAGCTAATTAAATTAATTTTATCAAAACATAATAAAGGTGTCAGTCGTCAGAATTCAGTTGGCTATTCTGTACCACTGGCGGATAGCGCAGCATTAGCGAGTCCGCGCACTCCTGCAAAGAAGTAAACTAGGTGCAGCGTCTCGTCAAGAGCATCTTGATTCGGAATTCTCAATCCTTCTTAAAATTGCGTAACAAAGTTTTATTTTATCTACTTACTGAAAAGCTAAATTTATTTCTTTAGACGCATGAAAGCTGCACCAATCAATAATCCTACAATTTGCCCCCAGAAGACAGCACCCGATTGATTTACGCCAACGGGAGGAATATTTAAACTACCGATACCATAAAATAATTGTTGTACAAACCACCAAAATATATAGAAAAAGGCTGGAAGTTCGAGGGGAATATAGAAAACTATTAGCGGCAAAATTGTGTCAATTTTAGCTTTAGGAAACTTCATAATATATACTCCTAAAACAGCTGCGATCGCACTATTGCCCCCAATCAATGGTACTGTCGAACTAGGTTCAGCCAGAATTTGTACTAAAGATGCGATCGCACCAGTAGCCAGATAAAATCCTAGATAGCGTCCATGCCCTAAAATATTTTCTACAGTTTTCCCAAAAACCCACAAAAATAGTAGGTTTCCTAATATTTGACTAAAACTGCCGTGCAGAAATATTCCCAAAAGTAGTGAAAATGTTCGCCAAATTACAATTATCCAAGCAGCAGAGTTGTTAAAAAAGAGTGCATTTGTAATTGCCCCACTAATCTGCGCTGGAATCACACCCCAACTATTGATAAAATATCCTAATTCACCACTAAATTCTAGTTTAAGTTCCCATAAAAAGACGGCAATATTAATACCAATTAACCAATAATTAATAATTGGCTTACTCCGACAACGAATATTATCACTAATAGGAATCATACTAATTCGTAATTCATAATGACGCTCGAAGACTCGCTAACGCTACGCTAACGTAATTCATAATTAAGAAACAGCAGATATTCCTATCTGCTCCTCTGCTACCCACTCCCTACTCCCTACTCCCCGTTCCCCTTATCCCCTTAAACGTGTGGCAAGATTGAAATCAGATCGCATCGCACTTAATTAGGCAAACGAGATGCTGGGAAACACACTTGTAGGAAGATACCAAATTATTAGTAACTTGGGAGGTGGGGGTTTTGGTGAAACTTTTGTGGCTTGCGATACCCAATTACCCGGTTCACCCCTATGTGTCGTTAAGAAACTTAAACCCCAGGCAACTGATGCCGTAACTTTGGAGACAGCTAGGCGTTTATTTGATACAGAAGCACAAGTTCTGTATAAATTAGGAACTCACGATCGCATTCCCCAACTTTTAGCTTACTTTGAGGATAATGCCGAATTCTATCTCGTACAGGAATTGATCGAAGGTCATGACCTGAGTGAAGAATTAACATCAGGAAAAACCCTAAGTCAAGAGCAAGTAATTTCACTTTTACAAGAACTTTTGACAATTTTAGAATTTGTCCATCAACAGAATGTAATTCACCGTGATGTTAATCCCCGAAATATCCTCAGACGAAAACCAGATGGCAAATTAATCTTAATTGATTTTGGTGCAGTTAAACAAATTGCCACTCAAGTTATTACACCGCAAGGTCAAACTCTAGCAACAGTAGCTATAGGTACACCTGGATATATCCCTGGAGAACAAGCTCATGGTACGCCCAAATTAAGCAGTGATATCTATGCTGCGGGAATAATTGCTATTCAGGCTCTCACTGGATTATCACCAGAGGAAATAGCAAAAGATGCTGATACTAACGAAATTATCTGGCACGATAAAGCGACAGTAACGCCAGAATTTGCTCAATTCTTAGATAAAATGGTGTGCTACGACTTTCGGCAACGTTATCCTTCGGCAACGGTAGCATTACAAGCGCTGAAAGAGTTAACACAACCACCTGACCAAACAATAGCATTAACTCCTATTTCTCCACCAAAAAATATAAATAAACCTCAACCAAAAAAAGGTATATTAGGTAAAATTTTACTAATAATATTTTTTATTGGTGTTAGCGGAGTAGCATCAATATTTATTTTGAATCACATTAATTCAAATAATGCCATAGAATTATCTAAACAAGGAAATACGCTTTTTGATTTACAACGCTATCAAGACGCGCTAGCAGTATATGAAAAAGCCGTTAATATCCGCCCAGATTATGCTCAAGGCTGGAATGGTCAAGGCAAAACGCTGTATAAATTAAAAAAATACAAAGATTCTTTAGCAGCGTATGATAGAGCAATTCAAATTCAGCCAGATTATTTTGAAGCTTGGAGCGGACGGGGCTTTGTGTTGGGAAGTTTGCGCCAATATCAAGAAGCGATCGCCTCTTTTGACAAAGCCTTACAATTAAATAATGATAATTCAGAAGTCTGGAATGCGAAGGGTGAAGCTTTCAGTAATTTAAACCAATATGACCAAGCAATTAAATCTTACGAGAAGGCGATTGAACTCAAACCAGATAATTATGAAGCTTGGTACAAAAAAGGATTAGCTTTACAAAGTTCTCAGCGATATGAAGAAGCGATCGCAGCATACCAAAAAGTCGTCGATTTAAAAGCAGACTATGAGCAAGCCTGGTATAATCAGGGGAATGCACTAGTAAGTTTGCAACGCTACCAAGATGCGTTCACCGCTTATGATAAAGCTGTACAATACCAGTCAAATTATTATCAAGCTTGGTTGTCAAGAGGTAATGTCCTGTTAAATTTACGACGTTATCCAGAAGCAATTGAATCTTTTAATCAAGTAATTAAATACAATCCTAGTAATTATCAAGCATGGTATAATCTGGGTTGGTCGCTGCATCAAAGTCAACGCTATGAAGAAGCAATAAAAACTTATAATAGAGCAGCAAAAATTAAGCAAAATGACTATCAAGTCTGGTATAATCTGGGAAATTCACAATATATATTGCAGAAATACGAAGATGCGATCGCGTCTTATAATAAGGCAGTTCGTTATAAACCAGACCATTCCGAAAGCTGGTATAGCAGAGGTAATGCGCTATTAAATTTGAAACGGTTTCAAGATGCGATCGCGTCTTACGATCAAGCAATAAAATACAAGTCTAATTACCAACAAGCAATCGACGGTCGCAATCAAGCCCAGATTCAACTGCAAGGCGAGAAAGCAAAGCCTATAATCGTGCCAATTATCCCAGATCCTAATCCTACTAATCCACCGCAGACGACACCCTAGTAATCGACCAATACAAAAATGACGGTTGAAGGCAAGCAGGGGAGGCAGGGGGAAGGCGTCATTTCTCCCTGCTAATAGCCCCCTCGCCTCTTCGTTGATGCAACTGGGCAATGCTGGGCTAAATTCGGTGGTAGCTGGTACGGACATCAAGATTATGCCTTGGCAACAGAGACAGCCGCAGTCCGCACCAGGCACTCCGCTGCGCCACCGAATTTTCCTCAGCTGCTGGATTTCCCATAGAGGCAAAAAAGAGCATGAAAAATTTACCAAGGCATGATTGTGCCTAGCATGGTGAATGCGATTTTTTTCTTTATGATGCGGCAGTTTTTCGTTAATTTTCCTAAAGAAATAAAACAAGTAGCACAACTCAATGGCTTAAATACCTTTGGAATTTTCCGATATATTGTCTTAGCCTTTAGCAAAACCAGCACTAGCAGCGCAGCCAGTTTTTGGGTTCATGGGGAGTTGGAATAATTTTTTACTGCCTATAGTTATCCTATTTGGGCCAGAAATGTTTACCCTCCCTTGGGGCTGAACCCCTTTAAAGGTAAATACATCAGCGATTGGAAGTAGATTATGGCGGCTTCTATAATCTTCATGCCGACTTTAGGTATTTACGCCTTTTTTAATCGTTACTTTATTCAAAACGTCGCCTTTACCGGGGGAAAGGTTAATAGGCATAGGGCATTGGAAAACTCTTTCCTTCTTCTTTACTCCCCACTCCCCCTGCCAAACAGTATTTTGGGCAACAAATTGCACTCCTAACGTGATATTGGTATTACAGAGACTCAATCTCTATTTATCAGTTAAATAAGCATTATGGGTTTTGCAGACCTATCGATCGCAGAGATAGCAGCCGACTACAGCATTCCTGTAGAAAAAGTGTTTTCTCTGTGCAACCAACTGGGAATCGCCTACAAACACCAAAAGACCCGTTTGGCGTTAGAAGATGCAAAGGCAATTATTTCCCAAATATCGTCTGAAATACGCCCAAAAGGTACTAGCGACTCGCTGGGTGACAACGAAGCCACCTGAAGGGTTATCTCGGCTTTGGCTAATCACTGATACCTAATGACAAAAAACAATGAGTCATTAGCAATTAGCAGCTTGGAGATTGAGAATCGCGTTCTTAGTTGTGTTGAGCGTCAAAATTTTTAAGGGGAAACATGTTTAGAAGACTAATTGGCGTTGTGGTGGTTACTGTTTTACTCTCGTTTCAGTTGCTTGTCGGTAGCGCGACAGCAGTGGAATTGGACGAAGCTACCCGAACAGTGCCATTAAATACTCAGGGTGAGACAACTGTACTCAGCCTTAAACAAGTCAAAGAAGGCAAACGCTTATTTAATTACGCTTGCGCCCAATGTCATGCGGGGGGAGTTACCAAAACAAACCAGAACGTGGGACTCACACCAGAGGATCTGGCACTGGCAACACCTAACCGTAACAACATTGAAGGCTTGGTAGATTACCTGAAAAATCCCACTACTTACGACGGGGAAGAAGAAATTTCCGAAATACACCCCAGTATCAAAAGTGCCGATATTTTCACAACAATGCGAAATCTAACCGATGAGGACTTGGAGGCGATCGCCGGTCATGTTCTCTTACAACCTAAAATCGTTGGCACTAAGTGGGGAGGCGGGAAAATCTATTACTAAATTCTGGAACTGAATCATTGGGAATAGGGTATTGGGTATTGGGTATTGGGAAGAATTCATTCCCCATTCTCCATTCCCCATTCCCTAGTTTTCACCAAAGTTTGGCTGCTTCGGTTCTCACAAGGGCACAAAAAATTTTTTAAAAGTCAAAATATTCCTAAAGTAAAAAGAAAAATATCTTATTTTACTGTTACCTTTATTGGCAGGCATTTTGTGCTATGTCAACCTAGTATTTATTACTGTTTGCACAACTTTTTGCCATAAATTGCTCCCCATTCTTAAAAAAAAAATTGATCTATGACAGATTGTCATATTTGGCGTTGATTTTATTTAAAATGAGAAAGGGAAAAAAATTATATGTTAGGAGAGAGGTATGAAATTAATTTCGGCAAGCTTGCGACGCCTTAGTTTAGCTGTGTTGACAATCCTTTTAGTTGTTAGCAGCTTTGCTGTTTTTACTCCCAGTGCTTCGGCTGAAACCTACACGGTGAAATTGGGTAGCGACAAAGGAATGCTGGCTTTTGAACCGAAAAAGTTGACCATTAAACCAGGCGACACGGTTGAATGGGTGAACAATAAAGTTCCTCCCCATAATGTTGTCTTTGATCCTGCCAAGAACCCCGCCAAGGATGCTACTTTAGCAAAATCTCTGTCTCATAAGAATTTGCTGATGAGTGCTGGTCAAAAGGAAAAAACTACCTTTCCCGCAGACGCACCTGCTGGTGACTACACTTTCTACTGCGAACCCCACCGTGGTGCTGGCATGGTTGGTACAATCACTGTCGAAGGCTAAGAACATCGCCGTTGACAACAAGATAATTTCTCAATGAAATTAGCTCATAGCAACACGCTACACTCCTAGAGTGACGCACAAAATTCATGAAATGGCGGTAATGAGTCCTATCAATCTCCTAAGACGCTAAACAACCTGTAGCGATGGAAGGATGAACTCTTACCGCCAATTTTGATCAAATTTGACTTAATCAGAGATTAATCGCGTTTATACTCTTGCTGGAGGCTTGTTGCGAGGAAATTCTTTTGAGAATACTTTTATTAATCCTACTGTCGGCGATCGCTCTATTCAAATTGGCATTCATTAGTCCAGCACTAGCTGCCGAAACATCCAACGGTGCTAAAATTTTCGAGGCTAACTGTGCCTCTTGCCATATAGGTGGCGGCAACATCCTGATTAGCCAGAAAACCTTGAAAAAGGAAGCATTGTCAAAGTACCTAGAAAATTATGATAGCGACTCAATCCAGGCAATTATCCATCAAGTGCAAAATGGCAAAAATGCCATGCCTGCCTTTAAAGGCAAGTTAAGCCCTGAGGAGATTTTGGAGGTCGCTGCTTATGTTTTTCAGAATGCAGAACATGGTTGGTAAAGTAGGGTAGCACAGATGTGCTACCCTACTTTTTATTTATTAATCCAAAATCACCCACTGGTGATTATTTCTCTAGATTAGACTTTTCTCTGTTTTCCTTCACTTCACGCAACCGTTCTACTAATTTTTGATCAGATTCAGCAGAGGGTGTAGGCTGACTCTTATTCACTCTGGGCAGCAATAACGGTTCGGAAGTAGTAGCTGCCGATGAAGGTGTGGGCTGGCTATTTCTGATTTGCAATTCAGAGAATGGTTTAGAAGTAACTGCTGGTGAGGGGATAGGTTGATTGCTATTGACTCCCGGTATAGATAATGGTTTAAGAGTACCTGTCGGTGAAGACGTAGGCTGGTTATTTTTGATTCGCAGTTCAGATAATGGTTTGAGAGTACCTGCGGGTGAAGACGTAGGCTGGTTATTTCTGATTCGCAAATCAGGTAATGCTGCTGGTGAGGGGATAAGCTGATTGTTATTTGTTCCCGGTGCAGATAATAACGAGGGCTTTTGCTCTTGGGTGGTAGCTGTACTATTGCTACCGTTGTTTTGGAAAAGGAGATTAAATGGATAGGAACTAATCTGTTTATCTCCCTTGGGGGATTGCTTGTTGAAATATTCTCTTGCTTGTGATTGCAATTCCGGTGAGACTAGCTTGTCTTGAAACTTAATATCTAAGACCTTACCATCAGGATCTACCACTAATACACCCAAAACAGCACCTTGAAGATTCGGCTTATCCGTGGGTAATGTTTGACGGATGACTGGTTTTTGTTCCGCGTCAGGGTATTCTTGCTGGACTTTTTTTCTCAGGTTGGCGTAGGAGTCAAGCTGTGTGTAGACGCTTTGCGGCTTGTCGTTAGACATTGCCTGTTGAGTTCCCCTCGCCGATAAATCGCCTATCTGGGATGTGCTTGCCCTAGTTCCAATTAAAGTATCCCCACTTCTTGGAGCTTGTTTTAAAGAACTTATCAACTGGTTTTGAGGAATTCTAAACGCATCATTAATCGGTTGCGTCATTTGTGAAGTTGTATTTACCTGCGCTGTTGCAATGGGAGCAGTGTCAGATAAGTTGGGAGATTGGGCATTTTGCAGAATCTCATCAGGTATTTTCTGCGACTGCAATTCTGGCAACCTATTTACATCCAAAGGCTTAGGTGGCTCGTATTTGCTGGCAGTGTTATTTACAGGGGAAATTGAAGGAGAAAATTTCGGGCTGGTATTAAATTTAGAATTGTCAAATTTAGACGCGTCAAACCGCAAATTATTACTAGGAATCATCCGCAAAGACTGCCTTGGAGGCAAGGAGGAAACCCGATAGTTATTTGATGATGGGGGCAGCGGAGGTAGTACCAACTGGCTGGATGGCGGTGGTGCTAATGGTGATAATCCAGCTTGGGTGCTAAAGTTTGGAGTAGAAAGTGGGGCTATTGGAGGAAGTTGTTGTAAACCAATTTGGGGCGTGGTTTGTGGTAAACGGTTTTGGTCGGCTTGGCTCAATTCCAAAAGTCCGACTGTTTTAGATGATGCTGTTTCTTTGGGCTTGTTAGAATCCACAGGCATCAATGGCACAATCATCGCGATCGCACCGTGAATGCCAAGGGAAGCTATAGCTGCTATCCCAATTGGTTGGCTTAAGATTTCTGGTATATTTTTCAGCAGGGAGACGTAAGACATAGCTGTTATCGTTCACTCACTCAGTTGCAGTTGACTAGGGATTTTCTCTTTCCGAATATATTGCAATATCTGGCAAGAGATGCGTTCCTCCGAGGAAATAATAAGTTCCTCTACTGGCAATCAAAACGCCAAAGTTGCCATTTATTTAAGTTTCTAATTGATCAATAACGGTGTTTCATATCTTCAAATTTGAGCTTGCTAAAGAGAAATTTGAAAAATTACTGTTTTTGATTTTTGATTCTTATGACGCACACAATTAAAATTAATATCTGGGATATTTATAAAGTTTAAGTGAACACCCAAATCTCAGTACATCCCAACATCTGCGGAAGTTGCCTTGTTTTTCTATTGTTTTTCAGTCAACTGAGCTTTTGTAGCAGATGGCACACTTGATTGTTACCAGGATAGACCCTATGTGAAAATACTACCACATCAGCAGCCCTTAAAACTGTTGCAAATTGTACAATTACTATTGAAATTCTCGCCCTAAACTCCACCAAAGCTATTTGAGTTCTGATAAAAGGAGTCGATAATACAATCGTAATTCTAGCTTCCGAATCTGACTACTTCTGCTTCAAAAAAGTTCAAACCCTGAATCATTGCAGCCAAAATTTAAAATGCCGTTACCAATAGTTATTTTGCCTGGATATCTAGAAAGTGCGATCGCTTACCGCCAACTAGAACAATCCCTACAGCAGTTAGATTTTCCCACAGTTACAGTCCCACTACGACGGCGTGACTGGCTCCCCACTATTGGAAGAAGACCCGTTACATCGATTTTGCAACAACTCGATCAGACGATCAAGTATATATTGCGTCAATATAATACTACTCAAATTAACTTGATTGGTCACTCAGCCGGAGGTTGGATATCCCGCATTTACATGGGAGAAAAGCCCTATTTGGCAGGCGGTAATGTCAAACCGTTTCTCTGGGAAGGGCATCCCCTAGTTGCTACTTTCATAACTTTGGGCACACCCCATATTAGCCAAGAACGCTGGACACGCTCTAATTTAAATTTTGTTACCAACAACTACCCAGGAGCTTTTTATAAAAACGTTCGTTACGTTTGTGTAGCTGGCAAAACTATCTTTGGAGAAAGGCGGCCTGGTAGTTGGTTAGCTTACAATAGTTACCAATTAACCTGTGGTAAGGGTAACACTTGGGGAGATGGAATCACACCCATTGAAGCTGCTCATTTAGAGGGGGCAGAAAATCTGGTGATTCAAGGTGTGAGGCATTCTCCGAGAAGTCCGGGAATTTGGTATGGCTCACCAGAACCCTTAAAAGCTTGGGTGCAATATTTGATTTAAAAAACTTTATCTTAATACAACATTTATTAATATTTCTTAGCTAAAATCGTAATAGTAATAAATACTTAGTTAAGAACAGGAGGGGTGAGCCATGCAAAGCACCCAGTTCGATAAGATTTTGCGACGAATAGCGACGATATTATCAGTCGTGATTCTGACTCTGTGTTTAATTTATGTATCTACCGGAGTTTTGCTTGCTTTTTACTATGAACCAACAGCAGGCGGAGCTTACAATTCCTTAAAGATGATTAATACACAACTGCCATACGGCTGGTTGTTTTTAAGAGCGCACGATATTGCTGGTAACGCCATAATTGCGATCGCTCTAATTCAAATTGTGGTGATGTTTTTAGGTCGGCAATTTCGCAAGAGTTGGCTGGCTGCTTGGATTAGCGTGATTTTGTTGACCCTAAGTGCAATTGGGCTGAATTGGACAGCAATGATTTTAGATTGGACTCAGGAAGGATATTGGCGTTTTAGCATTGAGCTAGGAACCATCGAAGCTATTCCTTTAATTGGTGGGCAACTGCGCGACATCCTGACTGGCGGTGGAGCCATTAACACAATTACCGTCGAACACCTTTACACAATACACAGTTATCTAATTTCCGTAACGACGCTAATTCTTGCTGTAGTACATTTGTCTGCTTTACTCTGGCAAGAATCGCAAGGGGAATTAGGAGAGAGGCAATTAATTGCCTCTGTACAGGAGAGAGTCAATTAATCGCCTCTGTACAGCAGTTACTATTGTGTCCCCAATCCCCAATCTCCTCATCCCCTAGGAACCTCACTAGGAGAAAGTTGAGATAATTGGGCCAGAGATAAGTCTTCAACCTCCGGTAACTTTTCTAAGGAGAGGGGAGTGGATTGGGTGGCACCAGATAAACGTTTTAAAAGGCTAGGTCTGGGGTCATGCAACAGGTAAATAATGCGATCGCCAATTTCCCAATCTTGGTTAGCTGGCATTACCTGTAAGCGTTCTTCTCGTTCTAGCAATAAGGGTATCAAAAATCCAGTCCGAATCTTTTCTTGGATGCGATCGCATTGAGTGGAAAATTCCAACTCATCAAGTGTGGTTGTTCCCAACTTCACTCGCCCATTATTCAAATACTCATTCCAAGTTTTAATCGCTAAGTCTGGAATAAAAGCTTGATTAACTTTATTACTAATCGAAATATTTGTTTGTGGATCGCGGGGGAAAACAGCTAAAACGCGAGGCGGATTAAACTCCTCAGCTGCTCGTTGAGCCAAAACAAAATTCACTTCCCCGTTACTTGTCATAGCCAAAAAAGTACCCACAGAGGCAAGTCCTGCCTCTTCCAAAACAGCAGCATCCAACGCACTGCTGACAATCACCCGGAGATTTTGTGCCTCGGCTTGGACAAGATATTGGGGGTCAGTATCAATCATCACGACATTTTCTCCCCGTTCTTGAAAGAATCGAGCAATCAAAAGACTCAAGGGATTACAACCCACAATAACTGCCCCAGTTGCATCTTTGGAAGTGATTTGTAGCCATTGAGCAACCCAACCAGCTGTTAGCCCTTGGCAGACAACAGTCATGATAATTGTCAGGAATACTAGAGCTTTGATAGAATCGCCGCCGTTAATGCCGCGCTGTGTCAGCGAAATCGCAAAAAAAGAAGCGACAGAGGCGGCAACAATTCCTCTCGGAGCAACCCAGCTTAAAAATACTTTTTGTCGCCAGTTTAGGTCACTATTCCAGGTACACAAGAGGATATTAATCGGGCGAACGACAAACATTAGTACCAAAACGGTGAATAAACTACCCCAACCCAAAGCAAACACACTGGCAATAGATAAATCAGCAGCTAATAAGATAAATAGCACCGAGACGCTGAGGATTGTCAGTTGACCCTTAAAGCTTCGTAACAGACGTTCTTCGGGGACTGAGGAGTTCGCAAATACTGCCCCTGCAACTACTGTTGTCATTACTCCCGATTCACTGCGGATCATTTGCGATAAAGTAAACAGGCTCCAAAGTATCGCCAATACTACTAAGTTCTTTAGCTCAAATGACAGAAAACTAGCGCGTTTGAAAATCAAACTCATCAGATAACCGCCAGCGCCACCAATTGCCGCGCCAACACCCAGGCGCATCAGTAAACCAATGATCGCATTGATGGGGTCAGCATCGCCGTTCAAAATCGTATCGAGGACAACGAAGGCGAGGATAGCCCCTACAGGGTCAATTAAAACCCCCTCCCCTTCCAAAAGTGTTGCCACTTGCCGATCTACATTGATTTGTTTCAGCAAAGGGCCAACGACGGTTGGGCCTGTCACCACAATTATGGAAGCATAGAGAAAAGCTATGTTCCAAGGAAATTCGCCCAGCCAATGGGCTGCCATGCTCCCACCTAGCAAGGTGATCAGCGTTCCTTGAGTGACCAGCAATTGCAGGCTGACTGAAACTCTGCCTAACTCTCGTAAATCCAAGTTAAGTCCGCCTTCAAACAAAATTATTGCCGTGGCAAGGGCGACAATAACTTCTAGTCCAGCGCCTAGCGAATGGGGATGCAATAGCCCTATACCATCAGAGCCAAACAGAATGCCCAACAGCAATAACAAGACGATGCTGGGGACACGAAGGTATGCAGCTAGCACTTGGGCGCTAATGCCAGCAAAGACAGCGATCGCCATCTGTATGGTAATTTCAAAAGATGCTTCCATGTTGTAGATTTTGAGCGATTTATTTCAAAATCTTTTGTAAAAAACCGTAGATATTAACTTTACACGGTACAACATCATACCCTTTGTCCATTACTGAATTTAGCGTTTTTGCTATCCGGGCGTTCTCCTAAATTCCCAGCGCCTGCCGTTGATACACCCTGCGGCTTCTCACAGAAGCATCTTTGAACTTTTTTGTTTGTCTTCATGTTTTTGTATCCTCTTCAAGCTTTTGCCTCCACCCAGTTTAGCCGCCACAAACTTTTTTTTGCAAAACCTGTTGACAACTGCCAGGAAATTGGTTAACTTATAAAAGGTCTGAGTCCGATGCCCCCATCGTCTAGAGGCCTAGGACACCTCCCTTTCACGGAGGTAACGGGGATTCGAATTCCCCTGGGGGTACTTAAAAACAATAAAAAGTAAAAGCTTTTTTGTTTCCAGTTTGCGAATCAAAACCATCATTCAGGAATCAACCTGAATGATGGTTTAACTATACAGAGGGTTCTTTGCTGGCTAGTTCTTCTACACGTTGGTGAATAGCCGCAAGATTTAACCGCAAATCTTTACTCAGGCGATTTTCAATGATTCCCACAGGCATAGTGAGTTTAGGCCAAATTTGAATTGTATAGCACAGATTTGTTCCGACAAACTCACCGAGAGAATAAGGCTCTAAGCACCAGCTACCAGAAAAGCCTTTAAAATCTCCCTCTACCATGCAGAAATTAATTTCTTTGGGGAAGCATTCTTCTAAATCCAGAACCACCCGCGCAGAAAAATTGAAATTCAGTAGGCGCTGGGAGCCTACTTGCTCCAGCCTAATTCCACCATTGGGATGCTTGATTAGACGACTTTTAGCGAGGTTGGGAAGAAAATCAGGCAAGGCTTCATAGTCTGTCAGAACCTTCCAGATTTGTTCCACGGGTTGAGGAATTTGGACTTTAGCACTAATTTGCCGCTGTCGCTCTGCGATTTTCTCAATTTGAACTTCTACCTTAACAGGCAAATCCCCTTCTAGGTTGATGTTATCAATTGGAGACTGCAAATCAGGGTTCTCTGTTGTGTTCTGTTTTTTAGTCACTTTCAGAATTATGGTTTGCTTTCGTCAGAAAATTGGGGCAGAGTCAGGGTGAAGCAAATTTCGCTCTGTTCAGAATCCAAGATTGGGAGGCTTTCAACAGCGATCGCTCCATTCAGATGCTGCACTAAAGACTTGACTAAGGCAAGCCCCAAGCCAGTCCCTGGAGTCCAACGCCCTTTTCCCCGACGGAACTTGTCAAAGATGTAGGTCGCTTCTTCTTCAGAGATAGCATGTCCTGTATTCGTCACCTTCATGATAACTTGATCAATTTGTTTATCAACTTGGTGAGAGGCTTCAAGGTGGACAATGGTATTATGCTCTGAGTATTTACAGGCATTTGTTAACAACTCTTGCAGGATGCGGTCAAAACTCTCCAGTTCAGTTTGCAGTTTTAATGATTCTTCTGGTAAATCTACAGAAATCTTTAATCCTTTCTCTGCGAGTTTTTTCTCGAAAGATGCCGCTATATTTTGGATTCTAGTATTTAAATCTATAGATTCTAATTGCGGGGCTTCGTGAGGCGACTCTAGTTTCTGGAGTGTCAACAAGTCATTAATCAAGTTAATTTCTTTTGTACATTCCTGCTCTAGGATATCCATGTATCGAGCCTGACGCTCTGGCGCGATTCCTGGCAAACGTAAGTTCCGAATTGACATCAGCATATTTGTCAGAGGATAGCGCAAGCGATCGCTCATGTTACTCAAAAATTCATCTTTGAGTTCGTTAAGTTTCCGCAGTTGCTCAACATACTGCCGTGTTCTTTCATGCAATTTCGCTTGGAGTTCCAGACTACTCTGGAGTTTCGCTGTCCGTTCATCTACCAAAGTTTGCACTTGGCGCAATGTCTGTGACTGAATTATGGCATTACTCGCTTGAGCGCAAACCATTTCCACAAGATTTAATTCTGCTGGTTGCCAACTGCGAATCACAGATTGCTGTAGCACCAAGAATCCTAAGATTTTACCTTGGCTTTCTAAGGGCACTAAAAGTACGGCAGGCAATTTATCTATGGCAAATAATCGAGCAGCTCTTAGAGTATCGTTTTGGTCTATATAGTCATCGAAAATTACTGCTTTTCCAGAATCTATAAAGGCACGCTGGCATAAACCACAGTCCGAAATCAAGAAAGACTCAGCTAAGGTGTCTAGTTCACTAGTGCCGGAATTTGGTGTTTCCCTAGCCCATTCACCAATCACGGTAGCTTTCGCTTTGGGTATTTGTTTTTTAGCTTGAGTCCTAAATAGTGGATCTGTATATTTCAGTAGTATAAGCAAACCACGATCTGCCTGAAGAGATTCAGCAGTCGAGGCGACAACTAACTGGAGCATTTGATTAAGCTCCAAGTTGCTGCGATTTAATATAGTTAATTGCTTGATCAAGCTTTGATGCTGGTTGCTCTTTTGCACATACTGCTGTTGATGAGCAATGAGTTGAGCTTGTGCCACTCCAGAAAAAGCGATCGCGCAAGCCGACTCCACTTCTTTGAGCAATTGTTTTTCTGATTCACTCCATTCATAAGGTTGGAATTTAATCAGATTAATCACTCCATTATTCTTGCCACCAAACCGGGTGGGAATTGCCAAAACAGCTTTTATCGGTAGTGGCAAATATTGACACCCAACTACCAGACTGTTCTGAATGATGGAAATGTCTTCAATAGTCAATTGTTGAGAAGCACATTGCAGCACTGGCGAGTGCATAAGCAATTGTTCCATCGAAAACATCTCTTCCGGGTGTGGCAACCCTAAATACTCATTAGCACACCAATTAGTAGTAGTTGCTTCCTTAGATGTCTCACTTGCTACTGAAACCAAGCAGCAGCAATCTACATGAAAAGCAACTCCTAGCAATTGGGCAATATCTTGCAGCATCAACGCCGTAGCCGAGCTATTGGCAATGATTTGGTTAATCTCTTGTACCAACTGCAACTGGCGGGCACGTTCTTCCTGATGCTGCATCAGCTTGACTTGGTAAGGTTTTAGTCGATCTCTGTCACCTACGTAATGTGGCGGCGATGATAAAGGTTTTTTCATTTTTGGCACGCCCTCGGATAATAACCCCATTGTTTTTGCACCCAACCTTTTGGCATATTCTTCACCGTTAGTTGTGTTGCTACACCCTGATAATGGACAAATTTTGTGCGAATACTTTCTCTCACCTGTTATAGCCCTTTTCTATCTCAGATGGCCGAATTTCTACATATCAAGCAAATTGCTACATGATTACATAAGTAAATAGAATATTTAAGATATCCTATAAATACTTCAGTTAGACTATTTTTTACTGCTCTATGTTGAAATAATTTACTAACCTTATCCTGTCTGTAAGTGTATATAAACCGTAATTTCTCTGGAATTACTGCAGAATTTCCCTTCATTTCACGTAAAATTACTTAACTCACTTTATAAAATTTTATTACATTTTTAAAATGAGCTAGTAGGTTTAAGTAGCTACTCCTTTATCTCAGTAACTCTCGGTAAAATACCAATAAAAGTAGGGGCAATTCATAAATTGCCCCAGAGCGCGTTTAGCTTTGCGTAAGTCCTAATTAACGCCGTGTGCAACTTTCTCTCAAACCTAACCCCCAACCCCTTCCCTACTAGCGTTGGGGAACAAGAATCAAAGCCTCTCGTACTGGGGAAGAGGAATGGCAGGGGGGTTCTAAGAATAAGTTGCACATTGCGTTAATTAATAATGGGCTACATTCGTCTGAATATAAGACTATCCAGCCAAGCTCTCGACACTTAGAGGAACCATATCGCCATTCCTCGTCAGTCCTAACAACATTGGTTCTTGAGGTTGAATTAGTTGACCTGTGAGCACACAGCGTTCTTCTTGTTGAGCTGTGGCAGCGATGCTAGCTCGAATGTCGGCTCGCGAAAATCGAGGCTTCCATTCACCTGATTTTTGCTGGACATAATTCCAAAGGATATCTCGGATTAAAGCTTGATATCCCTGATTCCCAGCTATTTCTTTGAGTTTATCTTTGAGTTCCCGCTCAAGGCGGATGCTGGTAACTTCCATATCGGTGGTTGGGGTGCGGGCGATCGTATGCATCACTTTTTCTCCTTAGAGGTATAGACAAGATAGTAATACAAGTGTAGTATGTTTAAAGCGATATTCAATAGGTGAAATTTTCTGTGAAATCCATTTACCCCATCTCTACTTCAATTTTGTACGCTACCAATTGCCGAACCCGTTGGGAATCAGCTGCGATGGAAGTGGAGTATTTATTTATGGGCGATGGTAGCCGGAATCATGGGCAAATCACAGAAGGTAATGATGAATATAAATATCTCAGCATTAGTGCGCTAATTGCAAAGCCAGAACTAGATAAACCAAGCGGGGGGTACAGACAAAGAAATACTGTACCGATATAAGACCAGAAAATTTTCCGGTCAATTCTAACCCCCGCTTCACCAAAAACTTGAAGCGGGGGTTTTTTTATAAGGAGTTAAGCTGTGACGATATCTTCCATGCGCGGCGCGAACGCAATGCAAGTGTTAGAGCAATCTGTGGTGGTGTTTTCTCAAAATTACTTGCCACTGTGCCAGGTCAATATCAAGCGGGCAATTGTGCTGTTAGTAACCAACAAAGCCCAACCGCTGGATTTTACCACAGAAGGCGGATGGCGAATACACTCACCCAGATTGGTAATTGATGTACCAAAGCACATTCGTTTGACAATTACTTCTAATGAGCGGATGTGGAAAGTTTCGCCAGTGAATCGGCGAGAAGTGTTGCGACGAGATCATTACACTTGCCAATATTGCGGTAGCGGCAAACATCTAACGCTAGATCATGTGATGCCGCGTTCTAAAGGCGGTTCTCACACTTGGGATAACGTAGTCGCAGCTTGTGAAAGATGTAACTCCCGTGAAGGCAATTGCACCTTGTTTGAGGCTGGTATGCAACTGCGTACTAAACCCAAAGCACCAATGCACCCCGCGATTTCTTTTGCCGAACAGTTTTGGATAAATATGCAAGGAAGCCTGGAATAACAGGAGAGCATAAGGAATGCTGAAATTAACTTACACTGAAAGCAGTTTTTATTTGGAATGTCTCACTTTGTCGCTAGAAGAATGGGTAGCGCAGCGAGTGATTTTAGCCCTGCGAGTTGGGCAAAGTTTATGCATTGAACCCAGTACCGCTTCCTTTTTGCTTCCTGTTGATTTGCCAGGAGTAGAAGTGCTTAAGGCTGAGGTAAAAAGAGATGACAGAGAAATTATTGCCCTCTCTGCCTGCGATGCTGAATATATGGAAGTCACCCTGCGGGGTTCTTGGCTATTAGATAGTTCTAAGGATGCTGTAGGTGTGTTTTTCACCACTATGAGCGATCGTGCTGAGTTCTTTTTGCACAAACTTTGGCAAGAAGCTCAAGAAATTAGTGCTTCTGTCATGAGCGAATAAATGAAATAGTAGGGTGAGTAGAATTTCTCACCCTTTATTGCCCCATTTGCAGCAGTTCAGGAATTGTCACAAATCGGTAGCCTTGCTGTTTGAGTCTGCTGATGATTTGTGGCAATGCTTGTATAATTCTTTGGCGTAGACGCATTAGCGAAGCAGTAGCGACGTTCGCGTAGCGTCTCGCAGAGAAGGAGCGTCAGCGGCTTGTCGCCAGACATCGCCACCACCGTCATGGATCAAAACAATAGAACCTGGTTTCGCGCCTTTCAGGACATTATTTACAAATGCCTGCGGTTTGGCGTGAGGATCGGTATCAGCTGAAGTTAGCGACCACATAATTACAGCATTTTTCTGGCTTTTAGCGTAAGCGGCTAGTCCGTTGTTTAAAAAGCCTCCAGGAGGACGAAACAAAGCAGTTTTCACTCCTGTAGTTTTGTATATCAAATCAGCTGTGTGATCAATTTCACTCTTGGCTGTGGCTTCATCCATTCGCCGATACCAATGATGCCAAGTATGGTTGCCAATGGCGTGTCCCTCAGCTACCTCACGCTTGGCTAGATCGGGATTTGCTTGTAAGGCTTGTCCTACCCAAAAGAATGTCGCTTTAACATCATTTTGCTTGAGGATATCTAGCATTTCTAGGGTTGTCTTTGGCCACGGGCCATCATCAATACTGAGAGCAATAACCTTTTCGTTGTTGCTGGGTTGCAGCTTATAAACTTTAAAGGCGAAGATTCCAGGTACCCTTCCCTTCGGGACGCTCCGCGAACGGGAAGCAAGCTACGATTTCTCCATCTTCCTCTTTTTCCACCTGAAGCCGAAAAGCAAGGCGCTGTGCTGATAACACAGAAATAGGAGGGGCAGTACCTCCCTGGTGGATTTATATTTAGTGTTGGTATTACAACACTTGCGATGTCAATAGACGATCGCACTTGCCCATTTTTTATTGAAAATAACCAGAGTGGTTGGCATAACGGCTGTGCAAATAGCTCTTAACTCGCAGAAATAGGTTCGACCCCTATACCACCCATTGGTTGAGTCGATGGGGGATATTATTCCCCGCACCTCTCAGTTAAATCTGGGCGTGCGATTTTCACCGCACCCAGCTTCCGATGTTCTCAGCTTTCGCTTTTGCTCATGTGTTTGTAATCGTGACAACTCTCATGAATTGCTTCCAGATTATTTTTCTTCCAGTTGGCGTGATTTCCATCGATGTGATGCAGGTGAACCCGTTCCTCATCGATGAATTTTAGACCGCAGGAGGCACATCTATGGTTTTGCTTCTTAAGAGCTTTAGAGGTTTCACCGTCATAGAGTTTACTGTTACGTTCGCTCCAGTAGGCTGTATTTCCGTCATAAGGGGATTTAATTCCTTTGACCATGACGTGGTTACTTTCGGAGAAGGAAACCTTCGGAAATGCTTTGTCTACTAATTTCTTGCTAGAGTAGCGATTTTTCTTGGCTTCCTTGTTGAATACCATATAAGCTCTTTTTTGGATGTGGTATAACGAGTTTCTTGACCCGTCCATCTTGCAGAACTTATGGTAGTTTCTCCAACCTCTTACTACCGGAGCTAATTTCTCAGCTTTTGTGGTAGCCCCATAATTCGAGTTGTTGACGATGTGTTTTACTTTCTTACGGAATGCTTTGAAGTTGTCCACTGAGGGAGTGCTTCTAAATTTTCCGTTTTTCTGTACTTTGAAGTGCCAGCCGAGGAAATCAAACCCATCTGTCGCGGCGGTAACTTTGGTTTTCTTTTGGCTTACATTCATTCCGCGTTTGCGGAGAAACTCGCTGATTCTTTCAAGTATCTCTATCGCATCATCTTCGGGTCGGAGTACAATGACCATATCATCCGCGTAACGGATTGATGGCTTGGCGATATGCTTTTCTGAAGTATTGCGTGTAATTCTCCTTCCCCTTTTATAGTCTCGATGATATTTGTGGATATCTTCGATTCCGTTGAGCGCGATATTTGCTAGTAGTGGGCTAACTACTCCCCCTTGGGGTGTACCCTGTTCGGGGAATTCTGGGTTAACTCCTGCCTTGAGGCATCGGAATATTCCGAGTTTTAAGCCTTTGGGGGAGATGAGTTCGTCCATTATTGCTGAGTGATTAATCCTATCGAAGCATTTTTCAATATCGAGTTCTATAACTCTTTTATCTATTCCGTTACTTTGTGAGCGTAGGTTGTCAAAGATGTACATTTGTGCATCATGGGCAGAGCGCCCAGTTCTAAACCCGTAACTACTAGCGTGGAAAGTGGCTTCGTGTGCTGGTTCAAGTGCATATTTTGCTAGGCATTGCCAAGCTCTATCTGCGATGGTCGGTATTTTAAGCATTCTGGTAGTCCCGTCCTTCTTAGGAATGGGGATTTCTCGTAAGCCTTGATGCTTCCAATTTCCACTGTTCATTTTTAGTAATTCTTCAAGGTTGAAGCGTTCTTCAAATGAGAGGGATTTCTTACCATCAATACCAGCCGTCTTTTTACCAGCGTTTAGCTGAGATACAAGTCTAATTGCAAGAAATCGAGCCGAGGTGGATTTTAGAATAAGCTTTTGGAGTGACCGCGCTTTCCGCTTGTCGCCAACTTGAACAGCTTTGTACACTCGCTTTTGGAGGCGGAATAGGTTACGGCGGAATTTCTTCCAAGGTAACGCTACCCATGATTCACTAGTTTTGTAACTGTGCCTAATCATACTCTTCTCTGGTTTGTGTATTCTGAACACCTCAGACCAATTACGGTCTGTCCTACCCGAATTGTGGGGATTCCTCCGCTCGTCTGGGCTACTTGGGGTTCGACAGCCCCTTGACCCACAACTCGTTTTTATTCGTTCCCTCGGTAGATTGATTGTTCCATTAGGTGTGGTCAATTCAACCACTGGATTCCCAGGACTCTTACCGCTAACATCCATACTTTGCGGCGGGAATAAGTTCCAGTAAAATCAGGGGTTTTAGTGTTGCGCCCTGTTTATTTCTAGGTTGCTTTTGTAGACCCTATTTCATCATAGGAACTCCCTGTTAGCGCCAGTGTCAACCCGCAACGGTCGTCTGATTGCGCCCAGTTAAGAGCTTCACTCTACAAGAACCGAGCTTGTTCGGTGTGGGCAGATAAGGAATCAGTTCTGAGTCTGAATGGTAGGGCTTTCACCTACATCTGACCGGGAGTTCAGCCTTTAGTGACAGTAATCTGCTGTCGGGCTGGATTAGTTATGTACGGACTTTTTACCGTGATTCACTAATCAACGAATCGCACATGAATAGGAACTAGCGATCGCTAGTTGAGCATGTTGCAAAAATATATCTTTATCCAGAGCATATATGGGATATTGCGGTGTTACCGCCAGTAGTTTCTCAATTCTTTCCCTGGCTGCCTCTACTACTGATTCGTTTAAGCTACCTTTGGTCAGAGAATCGACAAAATCTTCGGCAATCTGATAAGTTCTTTCTATAGATGATGAGTTGATATTGCGCGAAACAATAAACAAGTCACAGCCTGCATGAAATGACCGTGCCACAGTACCAGCTTTCACAAACATATCTGAGATAGCTTTCATATCCAAGTCGTCAGATACAACCACTCCCTCAAAGCCAAGTTCCTCTCTAAGTATGGTTTTGAGGATAGGCTGGGAAAGCGTTGCTGGCACTTGGGCATCTATTGTGGGAAATAATATATGGGCAGTCATGATCAAAGGAATCTGCACTTTGATTAAAGCTCTGAAGGGTATAAGTTCTCGAAGTCGCAGGTCTTCTAAAGTTAAATTCAGTATTGGTAGCTCAATGTGAGAGTCTTTGCTCGTGTCTCCATGTCCGGGGAAATGTTTGGCGCATCCCAAAATTCCTGAATCTCGAAGTCCAAGGTAATAGTCACGGACACCTTGAGCAGCAGTTTCGGGTGTGCGACCAAAGGCGCGAGGGCCAATTACAGGGTTATTGGGATGGGAAAAAATATCTGCTACAGGTGCCCAAGATAAGTTAATACCCAGTGATTTTAGTTCTACAGCTGTGGCTTTTGCTACTTCTGATGCGTGCGATCGCAACAATAACCCATGAGGAAAGCGGGTAATTGGCAGTGGTGTACGAATTACACGGCCTCCTTCATGATCTAGAGTCATGAACATTGAATCACGTTCAGTATATTCTTGTATCTGCCTGTTTAAATCCTTGAAACTTTCCAGCCAAACCTGATATGGGGTACCATCCAAAAAGTTTTTAGCGAAAAATATTACCCCAATCGGTTTCAATTCATTGAGTGCACGTTTATCGTCATCGCTTAATTTAGTGCCGGAAATACCTAAAATCAGGTGATGTCCAAAGCGCTTTAGCTCCTGCGATACACCCATAATCTTTTACCTATAAGTTGTGCGGTAAACAACTGGGTTGTTCAACCTAGAGGACATAAACTTTTATCGTACACCTTTATGGTCAGCGGAAGTTTCCCAAGTAGTTTTTAGGCAATACTCCACATATTTCTTCAGAACAAATACACGAACTACCAAATAAATCAACTACTTTCAGACAACATTTGGGATTAGCTTATTTTCAGTCAAAGGAAATACTTTTGTTTTGATAAATCTTCTGTGTGTAAAGATAGACAAAATGCTCGCCCAAACCTATTGCCAACAATGGTATTGACAATTTGCTTGGGCAGGTGTGTGTAGGTAAAATTCCCTTTGGCAAAAGTTTTTTAGGGAAGCGATCGCACAATAGCTGCCAAATGTAACGGATTGCAACGTATAATGAGAATCGACAAAACCATTAAGAAATATTGAAGGGCATTAGGGTTAAATGCGAGTAGCGATCGCGGGTGCTGGTTTAGCAGGACTTTCCTGCGCGAAATATCTCACGGACGCAGGTCACACTCCCATTGTCTTGGAAAGCCGGGACGTATTGGGTGGTCTTGTTGCGGCGTGGAAAGACTCTGACGGCGACTGGTACGAAACCGGGTTACACGCCTTCTTTGGGGCATATCCTAATATGCTCCAAATGCTCAAGGAGTTGGGCATTGAAGACAGACTCCAGTGGAAAGAGCATACGTTAATTTTTAATCAACCAGACAAGCCTGGAACACTCTCACGTTTTGATGTTCCAGATATTCCATCTCCTTTCAACGTGATTGCATCGATTCTTCGCAACAAAGATATGTTGACTTGGGAGCAGAAGATTCGATTTGCAGTTGGCCTACTTCCAGCAGTGGTTCGGGGTCAAAAGTATGTTGAAGAAATGGACAAATACAGCTTCTTAGAGTGGTTGGAAAGGCAAGGTGTTGACGAGCGGGTAACTAGTGACGTTTTTATCGCCGCGTGTAAAGCGCTCACCTTTATCAATCCTGATGAAGTTTCGTCAACAATTCTCCTAACTGCACTCAATCGCTTTCTGCAAGAACGATATGGCTCCAAGATTGCATTTTTGGATGGTTCTCCTACAGAACGTCTATGTAGCCCAATCGTAGATTACATCACAGAACGCGGTGGAGAAGTACGTTTGAATGCCCCCTTGAAAGAGATTTTGCTCAATGCCGATGGCACTGTAAAAGGATACTTGATTCGAGGCTTAAATGGGGCAGAAGATGAAGTTATCACAGCAGATTCGTATGTATCTGCCATGTCGGTTGACCCCTTGAAGGTCATGTTGCCTCAACCTTGGAAGCTTATGGAGTTTTTCAAGAAGCTAGAAGGTTTGGAAGGAGTACCAGTGATTAACCTGCATCTGTGGTTTGACCGGAAACTTACAGAAATTGATCACTTGCTTTTTTCGCGATCGCCCCTCCTAAGCGTTTATGCTGATATGAGCAATACCTGCCGTGAATACGCCAACCCCAATCGCTCAATGCTGGAATTAGTTCTAGCTCCGGCAAAAGATTGGATTGCCAAATCTGATGAGGAGATTGTAGCTGCAACGCTTGCTGAATTGGAAAAACTTTTCCCCGATCACTTTGGGGGAGACAATCCAGCAACATTGCTGAAATCTCATGTGGTGAAAACGCCGCGTTCAGTTTACAAAGCGACCCCAGGTCGTCAACAGTACCGTCCCGCACAAGTTACGCCCATTGCCAACTTCTATCTCGCCGGAAGTTATACCATGCAACGCTACTTAGGCAGTATGGAAGGTGCCGTACTTTCTGGTAAGCTGACAGCGCAGGCAATTTCTGAGGCTCTCCCGGTAGCAAACTCCTCAAACCTGCAAACGCTCACCCGACCGCCCGCAACGAATGCTGCAACTGCCTGATTCCCCCCCGCGCATGAAAACGCTGGTCTCTGTAGACGAGTCATACAAACTTTGCCGACATCTCACAGCAAAGTATGCCAAGACTTTTTACCTGGGTACTTTGCTTATGAGTCCGGTAAAACGTCAATCTATTTGGTCAATTTACGCTTGGTGTCGCCGTACAGATGAATTGGTAGATGGGCCCGCATCTGCTATTACCACGCCAGAAACCCTAGACCTATGGGAACAGCAGCTGGAATCGATTTTTGCGGGACACCCATTAGAAAATTACGATGTAGCTTTAGTTGATACCCTCCAGCGCTTTCCGATGGACATTCAGCCCTTTCGGGATATGATTGCCGGTCAGCGCATGGACTTATATCGTAGTCGTTATGAAACCTTTGAGGACTTATACCTCTACTGTTACCGTGTTGCTGGCACTGTTGGCTTAATGTCAACAGCAATTATGGGTGTGGATAGCACCATATACACCGCTCCGTGGCAACAGAACAAACAACCTTATGTTCCCATAGAAGAAGCGATCGCTCTGGGAATTGCCAATCAACTCACCAACATCCTGCGGGATGTGGGAGAAGATGCTAAACGGGGGCGGATCTACATTCCCCTTGAGGACTTGGCAAAATTCAACTATACCGAGCAAGACTTCTTCAAAGGTGTGGTAGATGAGCGTTGGCGGGCATTGATGCGCTTTCAAATTGACCGCGCCCGCCAATTTTACACCACATCCGACCAGGGAATTACTTATTTAGCATCTGATGCCCGTTGGCCTGTATGGGCAGCATCAATGCTGTACGGACAGATTTTAGAGGTGATTGAACGCAACGATTACGATGTATTCAGTCAGCGAGCTTATGTTCCCCAGTGGAAAAAGTTACGCACATTGCCCTTAGCTTGGATGCGATCGCAAGTCCTTTGAGAAATTAGTCATTTGTCCCTAGTCCCTAGTCCTTAGTCTGTTATAAATGACTAATAACCAATGACAAATGACAAATGACTATTGACTCATAAGAGCAAGTCTGGTAACATTGATATTCGTGAGTCAGGAGAGGTGGCTGAGTGGTCGAAAGCGGCAGATTGCTAATCTGTTGTACGGCAGGCAACTCCGTACCGAGGGTTCGAATCCCTCCCTCTCCGTTTTCCAGCTTTTGAGACACGGAATAAACCCGTGTTTAAAATAAATACCAATGTAGGGGTAAACACTTCTACTCCCAAAGATGGATGATATGATTTATCCTTTGGAGTCTTGATAAGATCCAGCTAAGTTGCAAACCTAGTTTGACTCTTAACTTTTAGTCTCCTTAATATCTGAGGAGTATAAGTGATTTATGAAAAAAATTAGTGCTGCCTTAACTTTAAGTATAGCTACCCTAGCAACTGGGTTTCTAGTTGGGGCTTGTGGTGATAGCAGTACGCCTAATGGCACAGCTAACAACGCAAGTACCGCTACCCCAGCAGCAAACTCAACTATCACAAGCAATACTAAAGGGCTAAAAATTGGTTCATTGCTACCGACAACAGGCGACTTGGCTTCTGTAGGACAACAGATGCTAGGTTCCGTCCCTTTACTAGTCGATACAGTCAACGCTTGTGGAGGAGTCAATGGTGAACCTGTTACCTTGGTGCAAGTAGACGACCAAACCGACCCCAGAGCTGGTGCAGCCGGTATGACGAAGCTAGCAACTTTAGATAAAGTAGCAGGTGTAGTTGGCTCCTTTGCCAGTAGTGTTTCTAGTGCAGCAGTCTCCATCGCCACGCCGAATAAAGTCATGCTGGTTTCTCCTGGTAGTACCAGTCCCGTGTTTACTGAAAAGGCCCAAAAAGGCGACTATAAAGGATTTTGGGCGCGGACTGCTCCCCCGGATACCTACCAAGCACTAGCTTTAGCCCAACTTGCCAGAAAAAAAGGTTTCCAGCGAGTTTCTACAGTCGTGATTAATAATGACTATGGCGTAGGCTTTGAAAAAGCATTTGTGCAAACTTTTGAAAAATTGGGTGGCACCATCGTCAATAAAGATAAGCCTGTCCGCTACGACCCAAAAGCCCAGACATTTGATACAGAAGCGGCTGCTGCTTTTGCTGGTAAACCAGATGCAGTGCTAGCTGTACTATATGCAGAAACTGGCAGTCTGTTCCTGAAAGCCGCCTATCAGCAAGGTGTGACGAAGGGAGTGCAAATTTTACTGACAGATGGAGTTAAATCACCTACTTTCCCAGAACAAGTTGGCAAAGATGGTGATAAATTTATTTTAACTGGAGCGATCGGTACAGTACCCGGTTCCAACGGTAAAGCACTAGAAGCTTTCAATAAATTGTGGAAGGATAAAAAGGGTGGTGCGCCAGGGGAATACGCTCCTCAAGCTTGGGATGCGGCTGCTTTGTTGACATTGGCAGCACAAGCTGCTAAGGAAAATACAGGCGTTGGCATAGCCAGTAAAATCCGTGAAGTTTCCAATGGGACTGGCACAGAAGTTACTGATGTCTGCGAGGGACTGAAGTTGCTTAAAAATGGTCAAAAAATTAACTACCAAGGAGCTAGCGGCAATGTTGATGTTGATGCTAACGGTGATGTCGTTGGTGTTTACGATGTCTGGACGGTAGGAGACGATGGCCAAATTAAGGTAATTGACAAAGTTAGCCCCAAGTAAAAACTTAAGAGTTAGGAGTTATGAGTCAAATATTAATAACTCATAACTTCTAACTTCCTAACTTTTAAAGCCCATTGAAGTTGTAACCAACTCCTAACAACAAGCCTATATCAGTTTCATCAAAAAATCCGGCATTTACAGCAGCCGTTGCAGTAAATTGAGAAGTTAGCGGCACATCAATGCCAGCAGATGCCAAAAAGGCAAATTGCGAATCATCGCCAGTTTTGTAAGCTGCACCCACTCCGACATAAGGTGCGATCGCTAACGGTTCGCTAAAAGGATCTGCTGGCTGAAACGTAAAATCGTAGGTGATAGGAAGTAGAACTGTGGTGTTGTCCCCAAATACGGCTGAGGGTCGCACAGATATAGAATTTGTCAGTCCGATTTTGCTGACTACCGCGAAGTTACCGTCGCCTAAAGACGTGTCACCACCGCTCAAACCAATATTAGCAGCAATGCCAAGATAGCTGCTGCCACCGCGGGTAGTTGTCCCTAAATCAATATCCGATTGCGCCACTTTGCTATCAGATGGTTGAACAGTTGTTTGAGAAGTCGGTTGTATAAACTCAGAGGTGAGCGTTGCAGATGAGGTTGCCACTGTGCCCGGAACAGGTGTTACGCCAATGTTTTCCTGTATAGCCGTGTTGGGCAACTGTTGTGCTTTAGTTAAACTTGTAACTGTAAATGTTTCAGTTGTTTGTGTAGAGAGATTTTGCTTTGTAGTGTCTAGTTCTGTACTAAACTCTTTGGGAGACGCTACGGTTGCCGAAGGCTCGGTTAATGGCTGACTGCTTACCTTGTCTACTGTCTGAGCAGTTGCAGATAAACCGCTACTCAAGAATGTAAGAGCAGCTATACCTGGCAAGCAAAAAACACCTTTACGAAGAAAAATAGTATTCACATTCACTCCTAAGACAATCTTGCCACGAAAAATAAAGTTTTTTGTTGATTTACAGCGAATTTCAAGTTTGTGAAGTACACGAGCTAAGTCTGAAAGCCAGGTATAAAGCCTGTTTTCTTTCTGTTAGCGCAACGGGGCATAGCCCATTCTGACCGGAGGCGGGGCATCTCCGGCTTTGCTCCTTAATTCTGAATTCTGCTGTAAGTCAACAAATTTGGGCAATATTCAAAATTTAACATCAAAAAATCGGTTTTGCATCCTGATTTTGCTGGATTTATCTATTGAATATTTACGGTTAAAAAATTAAGTATCATATCCTAAATATCTGGAATTTGATAGATGACAAATAGACTTTTGGCTTTAAGTGAAGAGTCTATTTATTGAGGAGGCTATCAGGATTGTCCACATCAATACCAAGCTTTCTTAATCTTTGTGTTTGCCTTGACTTATAGTCTGTAAAAGGCATTATTACAGGTTAAGGGACTTTGTAATAAGCACTTTAATGCTTAGATGGCTAAAATAGAAAGGCTTCTCATAGGGGATGATTGGTTTATTTAGACCACTCTTTACTAAAAATTGGGCTTTGTAACAATAAAAGTTGATTGTGAAGCAATATTACAAAGCTTGCAAAAATATTTAGAAATTGTCTACAAGACAAACATAGTTCTAACGTAGAACCTATTAGGAGAGACTTGAGGCAAATGTGATGAGCGGAAATAATATTCAAAAGTATCGGTTTGTCTGTACCCTGACTTTCGGTGATATCTACGGACAAATAATTGTTTGGTTAATTACAATTACCCTAAGTTTGGCATCAGCCTTAGCGTTGATGGGTGCCAAGCGACCTGTGTATGCTTTAGCAACAGCGGGTCTTGTCGTTCTGCTATCACTACCTTTCTTGTTGTTTGCGTTTGTCACTACCTTGTTAAATCATATTGAAGTCACTCCTGTAGGCCCGGGAACCAAAATGGAACCCATGCCAGGTAATGTGTCTCAGCAACAACCTGTAGAAGCAAGTAGCTAAAGAGTTAGGAGTTAAGAGTTAGGAGTTAGGAGTTATGAGTCACTCTATCTGTCCCAATAATTCTTCATTTTTAATTTTTCACTCCTAACTCCAAAATTTGTAGTTATATCCCTGTCATTTATAGGCAGGGAATTTTTTTGGAAAGATGCTACTGCTGCAACGCACTACCTGATTAATCCCGTCTCTACAATAGAACAGCAGGGGTTTGCAGTCGGGGACTAAATATGCTGGAACATGATGTGATTATTGTCGGGGGTGGATTGGCAGGATGTCGCGCTGCTGTAGAAATTGCCCGTATTGACCCTAGTTTAAATATTGCTGTGGTTGCCAAAACTCACCCAATTCGATCGCACTCAGTTGCGGCTCAAGGTGGTATGGCTGCGTCGCTGAAAAATGTTGATTCCGAAGATAGTTGGGAAGCACATGCTTTTGATACTGTCAAGGGTTCTGATTACTTGGCAGACCAAGATGCCGTAGCAATTCTCACCCAAGAAGCGCCAGGTGTGGTAATTGACTTGGAACACATGGGCGTATTATTCTCTCGTTTATCCGATGGTCGCATTGCTCAACGGGCTTTCGGCGGACATTCTCACAATCGCACTTGCTACGCCGCTGACAAAACCGGTCACGCGATTCTGCACGAATTGGTTAACAATTTGCGGCGTTATGGGGTGCAAGTTTATGAAGAATGGTATGTGATGCGTCTCATTTTGGAAGAAAATGAGGCGAAGGGTGTGGTCATGTTCCATCTTTTGGATGGGCATATCGAGGTGGTGCGGGCTAAGGCAGTGATGTTTGCCACAGGGGGCTATGGTCGTGTTTATAACACTACCTCTAATGATTACGCTTCTTCTGGTGATGGTTTAGCAATGACTGCGATCGCAGGTTTGCCCCTGGAAGATATGGAATTTGTGCAATTTCATCCCACTGGTTTATATCCAGTAGGGGTGCTGATTTCGGAAGCAGTACGGGGGGAAGGGGCGTATCTAATTAATAGTGAAGGTGATCGCTTTATGGCGAATTATGCCCCTAGTCGGATGGAACTGGCTCCTCGTGATATTACCTCACGAGCGATCGCTTACGAAATTCGCGCTGGACGTGGTATTCATCTCAATGGAAGTGCTGGTGGCCCCTTTGTCTATCTGGATCTACGCCATCTGGGTAAAGAAAAAATTATGAGTCGCGTTCCCTTCTGCTGGGAAGAAGCCCATCGCTTAGTAGGCGTTGACGCAGTAACTCAACCTATGCCAGTCCGCCCGACAATTCACTATTGTATGGGTGGTATCCCAGTTAACACCGATGGGCAAGTTCGCAGTAGTGGTGATGGTTTAGTTGATGCTTTCTTTGCCGCGGGTGAAACATCTTGTGTTTCCGTACATGGTGCTAATCGTTTGGGGAGTAATTCTCTGCTGGAATGTGTCGTTTATGGCAAGAGAACTGGGGCTGCGATCGCAAAATTTGTGCAAAAACGTAAGTTACCCTCTGTAGATGAGCAACGGTATGTAACAGAAGCCCAGCAACAAATTCAAACTTTGTTAGAACAACCAGGACAGTACCGGATTAACCAAGTCCGTGAAGCTTTTCAGGATTGTATGACTGAGTACTGTGGTGTTTTTCGCACTCAGGCATTAATGACTGAAGGTTTGCAGAAACTAGAAGAAATACAACAAAAATACCCGCAAATTTATTTAGATGACAAAGGTAGTTGCTGGAATACGGAACTCGTAGAAGCCTTAGAATTGCGAAGTTTGATGGTAGTAGGGCAGACTATTTTGGCATCAGCCCTAAATCGCCAAGAAAGTCGTGGCGCTCATTTCCGCGAAGATTATTCTGAGCGAGATGATAGCAACTTCCTCAAACACACAATGGCTTACTATTCACCAGCTGGAATTGATATTCAATACCGACCGGTGGCGATTACCATGTTTGAGCCAAAAGAGCGGAAGTATTAGCCAAAGGTAAATTTATGTGAGAAATCGAGGTGATTAAAAAAATTTTATCCACCTCGATTAAGAATATGAAATGATTAAGTTATCAATTAGAACCTAATTGTTTCTGAATCACAGCAATTATTTTTTCTTCCCAAGCCGGATCATCTAAATTGTATTGCAGCATCACGATGACGAGATTTTCGTCTATCCATGTAAGCATAAAAGGCTTCCTTATTATCCTTGTTGGTGAGAAAGTAACTCTTTAGCTCTTGGTCGCTCATTGCTGCATAGTTTACCTTATTTATGGTTGCATACTACTATCTGGTGTAGTTTCTAGCTCTATTTCTTCATTTTGTCCATCTAATATAAATATATATATTGAGCGATCTGACTTTTCCCGTTAAGTCTCTTTTGCAAGCTGCCAACCTTCACAGAGGTCATGCAATTTTAACCAGCCTCGCCACAGTACCTGAATGCCAATGGGTGTTTTGCTTCGATG
>NZ_JACJSI010000519.1 GCF_014698065.1 Nostoc flagelliforme FACHB-838 | reverse complement strand
TTTTGTAAATTCTCTTTCTGTAATTTACTTAAGTATCCTTTGGCTGGCATAGCAGTAAGTCCACGAGTTTATTTAATTTACATTTTATGCAAATTAGATGTGGAACAGCTTATGATAGATGTTTTTCCGGTTCCCCCCTTGTTAAGGGGAGCCAGCGCGGTCTTGGGGGTTTCCCCCATGAGCGACTGGCGTGGGCTAGGGGGGATCGAATTATATGCAGCTTCATAAAAAATTGGTATCAGTGGCTATACTATTGTCAAAAAAGTTATGAGTGCCAAATAGTTTCATACTCTTTAACAAAGAATTGTACCTGTCTCAAAACTAAATGGATCATGGCGGAAGAAGTTTTCCAAGATGAAATTAGAGAATCTGCCCAGCAGTCTAATAATTCAATTCCAACTAATTCGGAATTATTATCCCAACTAAATCTAAGTAAGTAATTATCATGCCCCGGTGTCCGGCACTGGATGAATTTTTCAGCAATAGTGCCAGAAGTGAACCCGTTATCAGTAAGAATTTTAGTGAGAATTTCAGCGTGTATGCTATCCATTAAGGTGCCTCAAATATTATTATCTAGAGTGTCGTCACAAAAATTACTGGTAACTCAAGTAGTAAGCTAATCGGCATTTAAATTGCAACATAGGCACTATTACCCCTGTTTTTTATATTTCGATGCCACTTAATGACTAGCTCACCCTGGTTCAATAGCTTATCGAGTAAAGACTTTAACTCATCTACTGATTGAAATAGACGATGAGCAATGTATTCCTTACATGAAAGCAGAATAATTAAAATTCTTTCTCTTACGTGCGGTAGATCACTCTCCTTAAGAGCCTGCTGTAGTTGAGTAACTTGTTCCGAAGTTAAAAAGTTTTTGGCTGGTGGTGGCATAATTATTTTCAATCGACTCTGCATTTATATTATGCAGCTTAAATGCCGATTAGCTTACATCATCTAAAATTGCACTTCTGGCTAACACACGATTTACATTTTTGGTAAGTGAGTCTAATTGCTGTTGAGTATTGGATTGTCTCTCAGCAAGCCCCAATACTATTTGTTCAAGTCGGTCTAGTCTGCTAGGGAACATCCGTGAGAGGTTAAGGTAATTACACAAATGTCTGTGAGGGTGCAGGAAAAGGGGATAAATCCAGCCTGGAGACTGGTTTTCGCAGGGCTTTGACAACTCCTAAATCTTGATTCTCTTTTGCAGCAAAGTACTTAATGGGGTCGTCAGCTTTCCCCTTGTCGTAAGCGACACTAAAATGATACAAACCACGAAAGATCATCTCTAAAGAAATGCGGTCAAATGGTAGAGATAATTCATCGGCAACAGCATAAAATAACCAAGTTGCCCAGACTTGTAACTTGACACCATTAATAGAGCCAGTCCAGAGATAAGATAATCCCAATAAACGTTTTACAATGTAAAAAGCCTCTTCGATGCGCCATCTTCGACAGTATAAATCAGCCACGACATAAGGAGGTAAAACTTGTGGGTCAAGGACAGAAGTAATATAAGAATAATTAGTCTTACCAACTTTGATTTCGATTATTGATTAAAGATAGCCGGAGTTAATAAAGCTTCTAAGTGAGCAGCAATCGCTTCATTATCTATAGTAGGAGTATGATGTTTTTGTGTGTGGTCAGAGTTGTGTTTTGGTCGCTTGGGCATGGCGGTAAACCAAACTTTTTGTGAACTCGTTTAGTAATTGAATTTACCGAATAATGTTCCCCAATTTTTATCAAGGTATTGAGTCGTTACAATAGTTTTTGAATTAATATTTCAGCTATTCAAAAGCATCTTGATTATCATTCTTATTTAAATTCTTTTGAGTATTTTAACTGATTGACAAAATGCGTTTTATCTTAACCTCTCACAGATGCAGGGGGCAGGGAGCAGGGGAGAGAGTTTGCAGCTTTTATCACCATAAAAATGGTGCAATTTAAATGACGATTAGCTTAGTGCAGCTTGAGCAAGTCAAAAAATTGCAATGCAAATATGGGCAGGGGTATTTTTTCTCCCAACCAGCAGCAGTGTCTATAGCAGGTGCTTTAATACAACAGCAGTCAAGTTAAGTACCTCCAAAAGCAACGCGAAAATGTGCAACCAAAGCACAAGTATAAACTCAAAGCCCGTCCGATACATTTGCAATTGTGCCCGAATTTTGGAGACGTATATGCTGGCTGAAGCTGAACCTGAGTACGAGCATTGGTTAGGGGAGACCGTAGAAAAAAAGATACCAGCCGTGTTTCGAGTTTATTCGTTGTGTAGCGTAGATATTGGTTGTGACGGCTGGTATCTTTTCTCAGGGCTTGTGCCTACTTAGTTGATTTTAGACTGATTTGGTCTACGTTTAAATCTTTAGCTGATATGTTAAATTATTAAGGTCTAGCTGATATCCAGTTAAAATATGTTAGATATCAGAAGTAATGACGCTTAATATGTAATCCATAAAATTTGATTTTTGTCATCTATCTATCTGAGATAATTTTCGGATAGATGTATCAATAGTTATAGCTTTGTTGATAGTAAATTACAATTCTACTGACTGAATTTTTAAGAAATGATTAGTGAATTTAGTAGTAGTATGTTGTTAGTTAATAGCAACTAAGCTTGCAGTCAAAATTTTCAACTTACCAATTCTTTTCTCATTAAACAACAGATGGTTGCGCCAGAGACCCAGGAAAAATCTGGACTATCTTAATGGCGAATTGCGAATTGCGAATTGTTATTACTTGTATGTATGTCTGTGTAACTCGTGAATGTAGCTTGCTTGGACTTAAAGTATAAACGGTAAAACCCCTAAGCTCAAGAATGCTGAATTCACTAATTCAGCATTCTTCTTCAATTCACTGCTTTATAACTTGCAGTTCACTTCAATACAGGGAGTCAATCAATGTGGTTAAGTACACGAAAAATTTTATATGTTAATAATCCCCGCTGGCGTGAATATTTCGATTCTCTTGGTTTTCCCCGTAGGGCAGAAATTCGCAGTATCGATTCTTGGTGCAATCCTCACGTTCATTACTCGGAAAACTTTCGCTTGCATTCATTAGAATCAGACAGGCAACGCTAGGTTAATTATCGCTTACTCAGTACCCAATACTTTTCGGATAAGCCTAACAATCTCTCTTTTGGTCTGAGAAAAGGTTACTGGGTTTGGGGGAAAGGTGAATTCAAACCTTTCCCTTTCCCCCAAAACCCGAAAAGTATTGACTTAGTACCTACCAATTTTGTCGCCGAGTTATTTCCGATGCCACAGATTACCATTTCCCTGTTTGTGCAATCAGGCTATCTATTGTAAATAAATACTGTATCACTGTTATCCCTCTTCTGTCACTTTCCGATATAAGCAAGTAGTTCAGGAGCTTAATCATCCAGAAGCATAACAGGGTTTAAATTGATTCATGGCAGCAATTAAATGATTGAATCCCAGGAATAAATGTGAATTAGGGAAAATACTTAACCAGGGATAAATCAACCAAAATAGTAAAAGTGGTTGGATAATGAGACGCAGATTATTTAAAG
>NZ_JACJSI010000518.1 GCF_014698065.1 Nostoc flagelliforme FACHB-838 | reverse complement strand
ATCAAGACTTAGGCGTAGTTAAATATCTCCGAAAGCCAGTCTCCAAGCTGGATTTATCGCCTTTTCCTGCACCCTCTTGACAAAAGTGCAATCATTCTAACCTCTCACCGATGGGTTAAGGCTGCACCTGGTGACACGAACCTTCTATTTACGCCTTATTGCAGTTTTGAGCGAACATGGTTTGCAGTTCGCAACACTTACAGAGCCGATCGCACTTTTCTACTCTTGAGCACATTAATCTATAAGGATGACGACGCTAATATCCAAACCTATCTTTGCAATACTCCTCAAAAGTGCTGTGGATGGAACGATAAAGCCTGCGATGGCGCGATCGCCCGCCGAAGGCGATCACTCAAAACCTTGAGACAACAAATCACCCCCCAATACCTTTACCACTTCTGTAGTTCATCGCTCTGGGTTTCCTCTTGCCTATAGGGACTACTTTCGATTGCTTGGGTGCTTGTGGCGGACGGCATTTCTCGCAATATAGAGGTCGCACACCAAAGGTTTCTCGTTGTGTGGGTTGTTCACACTGCTTACATACGAAGTTAAAAACGCGAGTATGAATTTCCCGCTTGTGCGCTCTAACGGTGTACTCTCGGACATCGATTGTTTTGCTGGGCATTGATTAGTAAAGTATCCTTACTTCTTAATAATAGTTTTTCATCTTAGTTCTACAAGATCCGTGCATTATCTGATGGAAGTAAGAAGAAAGTTGCGCCTATAACTGATAAGCGAGTTTTTTATCCCAAAGTGCAGGTTTGCTAATTTGCTCCCATATAGGACTATATAAGGCTTCATGTAGTTCGCGTGCTAGTACCACCAAACCTGCATAACCAGCGTAAGCATGGTGACGTTCATGGTTAATGTCTAAAAAAGGGATTCCCGTTTTGAGCGCTTTTTCACGGTTTACTCCCTTTAGAAAAGGCGACATCATTATTGTGTGAATAACATCACTTAAAAACCCACAAAGTCAACAGCCTACACCTCATCCCATAGCGCACTGACTAATTCAGCATCGGATTCTTGGCACGGTCTTATATCCATCTACATCTAAATCAAATGACTTGCCTTTACACATTGTTTGTGAAATACTACTTTTAAACTACGATAAATCGACACATTTTAAGTAGTATATTACAAAAATTGCCATAAAACATCGCGTCCTGAAAGCAATTACAGGCTAATTCTAAGATGACAAACACAGAAATTCGCACCGCTCAAGTTAAAGTCCCTAACAGAGATTTGCAAATTGATGCTTACTTAGCTGAACCAGTCCAAAAGGGAACCTTCCCAGCTGTGATCGTGATTCAGGAAATTTTTGGGGTTAACATTCACATTCGGGAAGTTGCTGAGAAATTTGCTAAAGACGGGTATGTAGCGATCGCACCGACTTTATTTCAACGCATCGCTCCCGGTTTTGAGGGTGGATATACCCCTCAAGATATCCAGCTAGGGAGAGAGTATAAGGAACAGACAACAGCAGAAGAAATATTGAGTGATGTTAAAGCTGCGATCGCTTATTTAAAAAATTTACCAAATGTGCAAGGAGATGCGATCGGTTCCATTGGTTTCTGCTTTGGTGGTCACGTTGTTTACCTAGCTGCCACTTTACCAGACATTAAAGTTACAGCTTCCTTCTATGGTGGCGGTATTCCTAACTCAACTCCCGGCGGTGGAGAACCAACCATCACCCGCACTTCAGAGATTAAAGGCCCCATCTACGCCTTCTTTGGTCTTGATGATCAGGGAATCCCCTTAGAACATACAGAACAAATTGAGGCTGAATTGAAGAAAAATCAGATTACTCATGCAATCTTTCGTTATCCCGGTGCAGGACATGGCTTTTTCTGCAATCATCGCGCCAGCTACAATGCCGAAGCTGCTGCCGATGCTTGGAAAAACGTTCAAGAACTGTTCCAAAAGAACCTTCAGCTTCAAAAAGTCTAAATCTTTAGGTTAGGAGCAATACAACACTAGAGGTGCACAAATGTGTGCCTCTACGACTAGTCAAAAGCAAATAAAAAACAAAGTATCACGTCCATGATTCCCGTCTTCAAACAGCCACGAGTTAAGATTTTCCAACATTTTTCACTATTACTTTTACCTGGATTATTAACAATCTCAACAACCTTAATCAGTTGCTCAGTCCAAACCCCAAATTCAGAAAATCCAACCAATGGTTTGAAAACCAAAGTTGTCCGAATGGGATATCAAAGTTCTGGGGATATTGTCAGACTTAAAGGATTGATAGAAAAACGTCTAAAGCCTTTAGGTATTTCTGTGGAATGGGCGCAATTTGCCGCCGGGCCGCAACTGATGGAAGCGATGAATGTGGGTAGAGTTGATATTGGCTCTGTAGGCGAGACTCCCCCGATATTTGCCCAAGCTGCTGGTACATCTTTAGTCTACGTTGCTAGCAATAAACCCAGCACTGGTAAAAGCAGTGGAATTCTTGTCCAAAAAGACTCCCCTATTCGCACTTTAGCTGACCTAAAAGGGAGAAAAGTAGTTTTTCAAAAAGGTTCTGCATCCCATTACTTATTAATAAAAGCCTTAGAAGAGGGTGGTTTAAAATATAGTGACATTCAAGCTATTAGTCTGCCTCCTTCAGAAGCCCGAGATGCTTTTATTCAAGGGAAAATTGATGCATGGGTAACTTGGGACCCTTTTTTAGCTGTGGCACAAAAAAAGGCAAATGCCCGCCTTTTGAGAGATGCTAGTGGAATTTCTACTCAAGGCAGATATTATATGGCAGCGCGAAAATTTGCCACAGAAAATCCAAAATTAGTGCGATTAGTTCTTGAGGAGATAGATAACACAGGGCAATGGGGTGAGAAAAACCGATCGGAAGTTGTAAAACTGACTATTCCTCATCTCAAAATTGATGAAGATATTTTAACAACAATGATTGAAAGGCGAACTTACGGTTTAAGACCAATTACGCCAGAAATTGGGCTATGGCGGGATGTTGATTGGTACTGGACAAAAACAAGATACTTGGATTGTAGCTACTTCATTAATTTCAGTTACAGAACGCTTGCGGTTTCTTGTAGCCTTTCGTCCGGCAATTATGTCGCCTTCTTTGGCAGTGAGAATGGCTGCTACTTTTGATCAGATTTCTAACGGTCGAATTATTCTGAATGTTGTCACTGGCGGCGACACAAAAGAACTTGCAAAAGATGGGATTTTCTTAGATCACGATCAGCGTTATGAACTCACAGATGAGTTTTTGACAATTTGGCGATCGCTCATGCAAGGTGAAGAAGTAACCTATAGTGGTCGCCACTTGCAAGTTCAAGGCGCAAAACTCCAATTTCCTCCCATACAAAAGCCTTATCCCACCTTATACAGCATTTACGGCTGTTATGAGGTACAGTAGCAGCAACTAGCAAACCAGTTTCTTAAATGTTGAGGATTTATTAAGTCGAGTGCAGCTGAGATTAGTTGATCAACCATCTCTGTTGTAGTTGGAGCAAAACTGCGTAAAAAAGATTTAAGTTGTGACCACCATAACTCAATTGGATTAAAA
>NZ_JACJSI010000517.1 GCF_014698065.1 Nostoc flagelliforme FACHB-838 | reverse complement strand
AGGATACCGTTTACAAGACATTCTTCTTCAGTATATATACTATTTGCTTGTATCTTACAGCTAGTTTTCTACTTGATTATTTCCTCTTTAGATTTACTTTATAAATAGCCTCTTATAGGGTGTCTTCTCTCCCCAACGCGGTTTTTCTTCATGTTTAGCGTACCATTCCAGCATGGCACTATAGACTCCAGCAAAGCTTTGCTCTTGCAGCAAGGAGAGAATGTCATCAACCACTGTTCTGGGGTTAACGTCTAATCCCCAAAAAGGAGTCTTCAAACCGAAGATCATTTCTTCTGCCAAAACCCGCAGGTTTTTTGTCTGCCTCAAGTCTCCATAGCTATGGAGGTAAGGATAAAACCTGGGATACAACCAGGCAACTTCGAGAACCGAAATCCGAGGGTGGCTGCCAAGCATGGTCATGAGCAATGTGGTTCCCGATCGCTCTGGACCGATGACAAAAATTGGTTTTTCTGCTAAATAAATTGCCAAATTACTCTCTCCTGTTCTGGCTGATTGAGTGGTTAATTGCAAACTGAATCGTAACCATAGGTTGATTCAATCAACCCAGCTCCATCTCTTTCACTCAAGCAGCATAGAGCAATAATAAAGTATCAATCCCCGGTTAATCAACCGAGATACCGATTTATTTTAGAAGAATGCCATAGTCAGAAACCGAAAGCAAGATGAAAACCTCGGTTTTCCTATAAACTTTTTGTATTTACCAATAAACTTCTTGAATGGAAGCTGTCAAGCTTGGAATCTTGTGGTGGAGAAAACCCTTTCACTGGCCGATAGGCAGATGATGTACTCCCGCCAGTCTAGTTGGCGTTGTTGCTTGATACCGCTGCCGCAATCGCTTTATTCGCGGTACATTGCCAATCAACTCTTTAATAAATTGCCGTCAATACACAAATTCAAATTTAATTTTATGCAATCCTACAAAGCATTGGTGCATTCTTTTTTGTTGCATTAATCCTTAATTTCAACCTCTAGCAAACTCAAAACCTTTTCTTCCAACCCCGTCAAATAAGCCCGCTTCAGCTTCCCCAGCGACTCCAGAAACCCCTGCACTGATTCCTCCAGGCCACCCGAATACACCCGATTGATGCGATCGCAAATCACCTGCATCTGCTGACACTCCTGGGGCAGATAGTTGAAGGACTTCAGGTGCTGCAACCCAACGGCATACTCGCCATCCCACATTCTCACGCTACAACTAAAGTCATTCACTGCGCTGACAATCGCCCAACAGCCACCCTTGCCTCTAAGTTCCGGGTTGTCCTTTGCAAGAATTTGGCACACTTCCCCCAACTGGTAGGTATTGGGTACTTGGGTTCGCTCCATAATCCTTTGCACCACATCTTTGACGATTCTACCAGTTAGCACTTTCCCGCCAGCAAGCTCTACTGCTCTTAGCCACGCTTCTTGCTGTTCCTGGGGTTCAAGCTTTGTCATGGGTCGAACTTGCCCCTCTGCTGTCGGTAAAATGTCCACAATTTGTGGACATTTTTGCAAGTTGTCCACAACAACTGCCGCATCAACTAGCTGGTAAGAACGGGAACGATTGTAGCCAAACCTGTCCAAACAGTACTCATCAAAGGTTTTGTGCGTGGAACGGCACAATCTGCGATCGCGTAATTCTATTAAAGCTTTGCCTGCTTCAAAAAACGCTCTCTCCACTTTCCTCTCCAAGTACAAGCGATCGCTTTGCTCCTCCTGGGTCAACTCTGTTACTTCAACAGCACTAACTGTAATTGTTGCTGAACTTGGATCTACTTGCTGGGAGATATCCTCGTTTACAGAGCTAGCTGCTGAAGTTGAATCGGTAGATGCGGGAGAGGTGGCTTTGCTGCGTCTAGAAGGCGGTTTAGGCATGATTCCACCTTTTCTAGTTCAATGGGATTTTCTCAGAGTCAATTGCAACGTAAATTCTGGATGTAACTGATAACTGCATAGCTGTAGCCCAACCCAGGTATCGCTTCTCTAATAAGACAGAGGGGAGAGCAAGAGGATTAATAGTATGAAGGTCAATCATCAAACTGTACCCCTAAATCTACACCTAGCACCTCTTCAATCTTCCGAAGAGTTTCTTCTGCTACACCACCTAAAACAGCCTCCGCCTCTAACTGATACCAATAGTTACGAGATATTCCGACTTCTTTGGCCATCTGTGTAACTGGTCGCCCCCTAGCTTCTCTAGCCTGTTTGATGCGATCGCCCAATCCAGGAACATCTACTTCTAACTTAATAATCCGTCTTACTTTCACAGTCATAGTCGTAATTCCAATTCTAAAAGTATATGTTAATTGTCAACTAAACAGTTGACAACTTGTTAATTAACAGATTACACTATTAGGTATAAAGAAAGCGCCCCAGACTGGTAATCGAAGCGCTTTCTGTCCCGTTAGGAACTGATTTATTATGACTTACGCCATTTACACTTATCAACAGCTGCAACTGAAATCCATTGCCCGGCTCAAGCAAATCTACAGCGAAATCGGCTGCACAGTCGAAGTAAGCGACAAACGCTGTAAGGATGCCTGGATTTCTGCCATTGTTAACTATCAGGCAACCAAGATTCAGAAAGTTGCCCCCACTGCCCCCGACAACCAAGCCCTCGCCCAAGCCGAACTCGACAGCTACATCGCTGACCAAGTCCAAGTTGTAGCTCCCGAACCCCTCACAATAGTCGAAATCTCGTTTGACCATCACGAATATTATGCTGGTAATCAACTGTTAGCCAGCATCAGCCATGACGACAATCATTTAACCCAACGTTGGGTAGTCATGGTCAACGACAAAGAAATATTCCGTGCCAACACTCCAATGCGTTGTCATCGCTTCATCTGCACTCACTACAAAGACGGCTCATTACCAGTGCAGGAACAAGAAGCAAAACTATGCACTACTGGCAACGAAATCATGGCACAGATTTTCAACGAGTGCGAGAAGTACGGTTACGAAATTCTGGACGACGGCATTTATCAGAATGACGAGAAATTAGGCGAAGTAGGACAGACTGACGGCGGCTGGTGGTTCACACGCGCAGCAGACGAAACCCAGCGCATACCCTGTGATTCGGCAATGTCAGCAGTTCAATCGCTGTCAATGCTGGGCGTGTCTACTGATGATAAATCCATTTTTGATGAATATTTTTTAGAGCAACCCTTAGAGGATGTTTTAAAAGTCGAAGCGAGTTAAAAATTATGCCAGTCGCCTGACCATAATCCGGATCATCGCAATGTAAATAAAAGTCTCAGAGGTTTCTGGTAGTCGTTCATAATCTTTACTTAAACGTCGACACCAGTTAAGCCAACCAAAAGTTCGCTCAACAACCCAGCGCTTTGGTAAATGGACAAAACCTTTCTTTTCCAATGGTCGAAGCACAATTTCCACAATCCAGCGAAACATATCCATCACCCAACGCATAAATTCTTCACCACGGTATCCGCCGTCCATCCAAATAAGATTTAAACGTTTTACCTGACTGCCTGTATTGTGAACTCGGTTGAGAACTTTTTTCGCTCCTTCTCGTTCTGGAAGACTGGCTGAGGT
>NZ_JACJSI010000516.1 GCF_014698065.1 Nostoc flagelliforme FACHB-838 | reverse complement strand
TTAATTCAGCAACTAAAACGCCCAAGTATTCCTATGTGCTTGGTTTGATTTAAATTGTCGTGTGGTAGGGCTACGCCCCGCTCGCTATTTGTTCCAGTTGCGTAAGTCCTGATTCTATGGGGTAGGTGCTTGAGTAAACGCAGCATGGTACGCAGGGATTATAACTAAACTTTGTTAATAATTTCTTTAAAAATTTGTCATATTTTGGGGACAAAAAACCTTTAGTTATGACCTAATCAAAAAATTCAAAAAAAGAGGGAATAACTTTCCTATTGCTTAGAATGTTGACAGCAGATTAAGCAATTACACTGCTTAGTTTTAAACTATAACCCCTGTCACAAATTAAGAGTAAATTCCAAATGGACGGAAACCAAAGAAAGTACAAAGGTCAAGTTGAAATTAATGATTTGATTAATGATGCTGTGAAAAATGCGGTCTTCAGACGGAATGAAGTTATAGATTCAGAAGATGCTTTATCAGCTTTGTCTAATGAAGAAGCGGGAAGTATTGTGGGTGGCATAACTAAAGCTACTGAACCAGTTCAAGTAGGTTTAATAGCTTGTGACCCGCCGATTGTATGTGGAAAATCCCCCTCACCACAAAACTCAATAGCAAGTCAAGTATTTGAGTCTTAAAGATACTATTTCCTAAAGGTTCAATTAATGTCAGACATATCTGTCAACAAAACTACTCTTTGTCCCAGTGCTAGACCAGAACCAGCAGATAGTATTATCTTCAGCGTAATTGGTGGAACAGTGGCAGAACCCTATATAGCTTATCTCAAGCAGCCGCTAACAGTTACAGAGGAACTGATAGCGAAAGTTCGCCCAGTTACACCTGCCGAAATTTTTCGTACAGCAGCATCCTGCGCGGAATCGGGTTGTCAGCATTTTAATGGCAAAGATTGTCGTTTGGCAATGCGAATTATCGAGAAATTGCCTGCGGTAGTGGAGGAACTTCCCCCCTGTACTATACGCCGAGATTGTCGTTGGTGGCAGCAAGAAGGCAAGGCAGCTTGTATACGTTGTCCGCAAGTTATTACCGATCACTACAACCCGTCTGAACTCATGCGTGAGGTGGCAACACCTATGAGCATGAAGCTAATGTGTTGAGAATTTAAAACTGATTGTAACTGAAAAGGAGTCCACAAATGTCTGAAATAGATATTAAAGATTTGACCAAAGAACCCTTAGAGCAGCCCTTTTTCGCTCGTTACCTTGAGGGGCAACTATCTGACGAAGAGCAAAAGACCGTAGTAGGAGGGAATTCTTTATTCCAAATCAGTAGTAACAAGTTTTCTGATATGGCTCAGACAATGAAGTATCCATCTGATGGGGATGACGCACTCCCTCCCGGTTTTTTAGATAGCCCCTATTAAGTAAACAGAGGCTCGTGAAAAAGTGACTGTTTTGCTTCTTACTCATAGTGCGGATTACTTTACTGTAGACCGAGTAGCCGAAGCCTTATCGCGGCGGAGAGTGCGAACATTCCGCCTTGATACAGATCGGTTTCCTCAACAAGTACGGCTTTCCAGCCGCCTAGACGTGGGAGAGCTTTACTACACAGTCGAGGACTTTGGGCAGTCTTTGCTACTGGAAGAGGTACGAGCCGTTTGGATGCGTAAAATCTGGATGCCAAAATTGAGTGAACACCTCCAGCCACAATTTCGAGAAGCCTGCACGCGAGAGTCGATAGCAGCTCTCGAAGGCTTTCTGGATGGACTAGGAGCAGTTCGCTGGGTAGACAGTCTACCCAAGATTCGGCAATCGGGAAACAAGCTTTACCAGCTTCAGGTTGCCAGATCTGTGGGTTTACAAATACCTCGCACCCTTGTTACCAACGATTCTAAACAGGTACGAGCGTTCTTCCAGGAGCTAGAGGGAGCGATGATAACCAAGCTGCTCACGTCTCCCTTATTCAGTATGGAAGGTTCTGGTTCCTTCGTCTATACGAGTAGGGTGAGAGAGGAGGATCTCTTAAGCGCCGAGTCGCTCTGCCACAGCCCTATGGTTTTTCAGGAGGACATTCCCAAGAAGCACGAATTGCGTGTAGCATTTGTGAATGGAGCTTGTTTTGTGGGTGCCTTGAACTCTATTCAGTCACAAGCAGGACAAGTAGACTGGCGGCTTGCTTCACCTCAAGAGCTGAACTGGGAGCCAGAGGTGCTTCCTGAAGAAATTACTTATCGCCTCAAAGCACTTATGGCTGAACTTGGGCTGATTTACGGTGCCATTGACTTAATCCTCACACCAAATGGGGAGTATGTGTTTCTTGAAGTTAACCCCTCTGGCGAATGGGGAATGCTCGAACGGGACTTACATTATCCGATTTCAGAGGCGATCGCACAGGCTCTTTTGTTATGACTGTACTAATTATCACCAAAAGCAATGATAACGAATCCGTCTCCTTGGTTATAGATGCTATTCGGGAGCGAGGACAGCAAGCGTTTCGCTTTGACACAGATCGCTTCCCGACCGAAATCCAGTTAGCAATCAGGTACGACAGTGGATCACAGCAGCTTACCCTTGTTAGTGAGCAGGGTAAGCTGGATCTTTGCGAGGTGTCTGCCGTTTGGTATCGGCGCATTGATATCGGCGGTAGGATTCCAAATACAATCGACAAGCAACTCCGACAGGCTTCAGTGCTGGAATCACGAGCCACCGTGCAAGGTTTGATAGCGAGTTTACAGGTTTTCCACCTAGATCCAGTTCCGGTTATCCGCCGTGCTGAAAATAAGCAACTTCAGCTTCAGATAGCTCGGCAGGTAGGACTCGATACACCACGCACGCTGATCGCAAATGACCCGCAGGCAGTTCAAGCATTTGCTCAGACATGTTCAGGTGGCTTGATTACTAAGATGCTATCTTCTTTCGCGATCTACGACGAGCATGGGCAGGAAAAGGTTGTTTTCACAAATCCAGTTTCTCCACAAGATCTTAAAGAGCTTAATAGTCTCTCCCTATGTCCAATGACATTTCAAGAGCAGATTTTAAAAGAACTTGAACTGCGCGTTACGGTAGTTGGGAAACAAGTGTTCGCGGCTGCTATCAACTCCCAAGTCTCTGAACGAGCTCGACACGACTGGCGGCGAAACGGACTTGGCTTCATTGATGCCTGGAAGCCTTACGAACTGCCCCACGATGTTGGAGAGAGGCTTCTACGATTGATGGATTGGTTCGGCTTAAACTACGGCGCGATCGACCTGATTCTCACTCCCGACGGGCGGTATGTTTTCTTAGAGATTAATCCTGCCGGCGAGTTCTTCTGGCTGGAACGCTGTCCGGGCTTTCCCATCTCAAAGGCGATCACTGACACACTCCTTAGTTGTTCCCACTGTTAAGGCTTTACTACCTTTCACTTATGGAGCTTGCCTTATAGCGGTTCTCAGTTGGGTGCAATATAGTAACAGCAGTGGGTGAACCATCCAATAATGTCTTTTTTAGTGACTGCATCTAGTAGTCTGCCAAGCCAACTTTGCTAGGTTAGATTCGGATATAAACGCTGCATTTTTCGGCGAGCATCTTTGGTTTGGAAACCCCAATATACGCTGGCTTTTTGCTGATTA
>NZ_JACJSI010000515.1 GCF_014698065.1 Nostoc flagelliforme FACHB-838 | reverse complement strand
CCCCTTAACCCTTCCTCTTTCCCCAGCCTGAAAAAGCGCATTTTTGGGTTGGCAGACTACTAGGTATTGAGTCAAAAATTTTTGTGCAGGGAGAAGGGAAAATCATTTTCCCTCTCCCTGCTCCCTGCTCCCTTTGTCGAGAACAAGCTGACTCGGTACACTAAGCAATCGAGCGTATTCGTCTTTAATTATGGAATAACATTCGCAAGACGCATCTTCCAAACCTGAGCGATTCAAAATATTAATAGTGCCACGCTTGTAGCTAATCATTCCGGCTCGACTAAGCGTGCCTGCTGCGACTGTGACACCAGAGCGGCGGCAGCCGAGCATTTTAGCAATATATTCCTGAGTTAGCGCAAATGTCTCTAATTGAACGCGATCAGCGATGAAGAGCAACCAACGCGCAAGCCGTCCGTCGTTCTATAGTGTGGATACTATTGCAGGCAAGTGTTTGTGTCACTTGGGTAAACAGCCCATGAGTATAACGCAACAGCAAACCTTGAAGCTCTCTACTTCGGTTGAACTCGGCGATTAGCAACTCTGTTTTCATCATTAGAGAACTGCCTGAAATTTGAACAAATGCAGTTGTATTTGTAGTGTTGCTCCCCAAAATTACGGAAACACCTACTATGCCGTCATTTCCGACTATGCCCGCTTCGACAGTTGAGCCATCTTTGTGAGTACAAACTAAAGAAACTATTGACTGATGGGGAAAATAAACGTGCGTTATTGGTTGATTCGCTTTGTAGAGAACTTGCTTAACTTCAAGTTCGACTTGCTCTAGGTTAGGAGCTAGGCGTTGGTACTGTGCCCTAGTCATGGCAGCAAGTATTTGATTTTTTATTGGTAGATGAAGTTGCTTAGATACTGACATTGAGAACTTAGCGAATTGTGTTGATGGAAGCAACACGAATGGCATTGAGAGCAGCCAGTAACTAGTCCCAATATGTCAAAAGGTTGTTTTTATTCAGAAGTTGTAAATTTTATAATTTACAACGGGAGCATTGAAGCGTAGATGAACGATACGTTTAAACTTAATGCTGTCTTTGATTATTGCAGATTTAACGCTGTTGATCCGTTCGTTTGCGTACATAGCTGATTCCACTTTTCCCACTTTGACTTATTTTATTCTTTGAACACCCGTGCTACTGCCGATTACCATTGCCGGGAGATGAAATTGTAAACTTGTCTGAAGTGACAATTACTATATCTGCGATCGCAAAAAGCTCAAGCTTCCCCTATCGCCGCCCTCGCCTCATCCCTGCCCGATTAACAACCGCCCTCCACAGCCTACGATCGCTCCTTGGGGTAATGGTGCATTCATGCTGAAGGGCGAATGTGTCCAATTTGTTCCCAAAATATGACTAGAACAATGATTCAGTAATCAAAATCATGACGAAAAATCAAGTTTCGGGCAGGAGTCGGGGCAAAATGAGGCTTTGATTTTTTAAGCATTTGTCAGCTTCGGGTAAATCTGACCACTGTTTTGAATTGCTATGCTTGGCAACAGTATTGGAATTGATTGATTTTATACTTTTGTGAACTGAGGACATCATAATAACCATCTATTAAACTGTCGCTATAGGGAAAATAGTAATCCTAGAACAGCTAAAAAGCTTTGGCTGTTCTAATTTTTATGATGTGGCTAAAAATCTCAAAAACATGAGCTAGCAGCACTATCTAGCTAAAGTAATTTTTGAATATCACAATAGGCACGGTAGAATCCGCCACTAATAGTCTGCGAACCCAAAAATGCGCTTTTTCAGGCTGGGGTTAACGATTGATTGACCTTATGCAGTGCTTCATCCGATCGCTGCAAGCAAGATTTGCAGTACTTATACAGAGGTATAAATAGTTGCGAAGGTATAGACTGAATGCTGCTAAAAGATGACCATAGTAATTATATATACTCTATTGATGTGAATAACTCGGTAGAGTATTTCTGTAAAAGTACGCCTAATGTAAGCGATCGCTGGATGAATAGCGCACTTCACTCTTGGGAGCGATCACAAGAAGGTGGGCGGGTACGCCATCGCACACAATTGCCCCTGTGTGGAGTTATTTGCGGCGATAATAGTATGCCGCTTCAGTGGCGAATGACAACGATTGGTTGTCAAAATGCAGCTGGATGGTGTCTACACAGGCCCAAGAGGCTCGGTTGAATTTTTGCAAGGAATTAGCAATGTCGATCCCGTTTCAAATCGTAAATGACTTTCTCCCAATACCAGTTTGCCGACTTTCCAGGATTAATCTGTTGTTGGTGTTTAAGTAATCTGATAGCAACAGAACCGTTACCAGAAAGCAAGTTTAGTAAATTGTTCTGTAAACTTTTGCTTGCGCCAGTAGCAAAATACTCTACTTCTGGTGGGTGTGTTCGTACCTCTAGGCTTTTGAGTTCTACTATCTGGCATTGCACAAGGGACTCTTTTTGACGTGCTTGCTCCATAAGCTTGTCAAGTTCAGACTTGTTTTGGAGTAGCTGTCTGATTTGCTTGTCCAATTCGGCTTTTTTCTTGTCTACTTGAGACTGTAACTTGCGTACCTCTAATAATTTTTTTTCTAGGTCTGTTAAACTTTGCATAATATTGGATTGATTTCGTTCTCAATCTACCATCTACGGGTTATCCTAATATCAGCATCAGAATATACCCGTAAATACGGGATTTTTTGATAAGAATCCAGTCGAGAATGAAATATGCAGGTGTCAAGAGTCAGCAGCCTACCCTTGACCCGGTATCTTGCAAAAGTTACTTTTGCAAGATGTGTATTTTGTCCAAATTAGCTTTGTAAAGCAAGAGTAATTTCAGCTTTTGGTTCCGAGTCCCTAAAACTTCCTTCCAAAAGAACCCAGTGAACAACTTTAGTTACTGTGAACTTTTCTGCTTGAGAATAGATGTTTTGATTTAGATAAATCTCTACAAATTCCCCAATATTGGGTACTCTGCTCATTGGAACAACTGTCACAGATTCACGATTGAAATCAGGTCTAATATTAAAAACAGAATCATCAAAAATTAACGCAACTGGAATCATTGTTATTACTTATAGTATTACAAATGCAACGAATGAAAAGTAAGCCTTGAGTCATTGAAGAGAAATATATAATTGAGTGCAAGCCGTAAATAGAATACTGCTAATTTCGGTTGGGAACTCAACAAGAAAGATGGAGAGCAATACAATAACGTGATGGATATATGCATTGCTTTCGGGTATTTTGCATTATTAACAACATAACCAAGACCTAGCATATATGCGTTGTGTATATCGTGCTAGTTAAATCTTGGGTATTTGAGTTAACAATGAGTAGGTAAAGAATGGTTGTGTACAACGGGGTCAGAGTTACATGGTTATAGTCTGTTCAGACGCTGACAACTCGGTTATGGAGAGAGAGCGAATCAACTCCCGAATCACATCAGTTGCAGGTCTACCTGTGTTTACGCAATATCGTTCAAGTTTTTCGCTTTCAACTGATGCGAGATTTAGTGTCATTCGTTTGACAGCCCATTTTTTGTTCATGACTTGCCCTAATAATCAAATTCAATAAATTATCTAGACTAACTGCTTGCCAGATGTTAACCACAGCGTAC
>NZ_JACJSI010000514.1 GCF_014698065.1 Nostoc flagelliforme FACHB-838 | reverse complement strand
CCATTGCCCACAACGCCCATACCCCAGTCTCTGACCCAAATGTGGCGGTCAACTGTCTGCCTAACCCTTGCCAACATCTGACGCACGGAATTAACCGGCTGCACTCCCTGAAATATCCCCCATACACCATCAAAATGCCCTCGAATGTCGATGCTGACCCCAGTTTCTAAACTTGGGGAGGCGATAACCAAATCATACTGGGTAAGAATCTCGTTGAGATGAGCGATACAACCGAAAGCTGCATGAGAGGGGTCAGCAACAGATTCGCTGTCAATCCGCAGGATTCGCAGGTGAGGGAATTTACGGCGAAACCGTTCTTCAAGTGCTTGAGTTCCCCATTTTGACTTTGCTTTTTGAGCAGAGCAACATAATAAATGATGCCCCCCTTTGGCTATCGCTTTGTCGAGTGCAGCGATGAGATTCTTCGGGTTACTGCCAGAATAGTTGTAACAGTTTCCAGCTACGTGCCGATAGTTGTTGACGATGACGAAGGGATTAACTCGATATTCACCAGCAAGTGATAAAACATACTTCACATCAGTATCTGAGACATCCGCACTAGACAGATAAATCTTTCCCTGACTGCTGCCCAAAACATTCTGTACCAGTTGTTTGAGGTTTTTGAGAACAGATACTCGACGTTTTTGCACTTCCGTACCAGAGTTAAGCAAATGCCAGAAAACTTGGTCACATTCGTCAATAATAATGACATCATTCGCCCAGTCATTAGGATTGAATCGCGCCTGACTTTCTTGATGCAATGAATCAACACAGACCCCGTATCCTAACATTGTGCCTGTTTCATTTGTGCGGACTTCGGTAACATAGTTAACACCAAATCGATTACATAGCGCCTCACCAAGTTGAATACGATGGGTGATGATTAATACCCGTCTCCCCTGGTCATGTGCTTTGGCCACCTCCGTTGCCAGCCATTCGGTTTTACCAGTGCCTTTAGGAGCCTTGAGGATAATTAGCTTTTCACCTTCGGGTACGAGAAGCTGTCCGAGGAATCTTTGATTGAGTGCGATTGACGGGGGGTAAGTCAGCAGAGTGAACAGCTTAATCTCCCACAACTCCAGTGCAATAGCCGTATTGTAGAGTGCATCAAAAGCTTCCCGCCCTTTAGCAACGATAAAATCATCAACCCCTTTCTCTGCCCCTAACGGTAAATCAATCACTCGCAACGAACAACCTTCATTTACCAGCAGTCGTCCCATACGGCTGATAGCAGTTCTGACACGTTGGACTGTCTCAGGTTTGTTGTCCTGGTCAAAGCAGATGTTAACCTGTCTCCCAAGAGTTGCAAAGTGTTTCAAGTCGGGGATGAGGTATGGTTTACCGATGGCAGTACCGTACTCATCAGTAGGTGTGCGGTATCCAGCGTTTACTCCCGGAATTGCGATCGCTGCATAACCAGCAGTCAGTAACGCTCCCGCTTTTTTGACACCTTCGACGATTGTGACTGGTACATTATGCTTCCATACCCAGTGCCAAAAACCCCCAGGATGCTGTAGGTCTTCTTCGGTGATAGGGATACCGCTACGATTAGAAACTTTCACCCAAATGCGATTCGGGACTAAGAGGAAGAAAGCGCGTGTCTCTTCTCTGTAAGGATGCTCGTACTTGATGAATTTGTGGATCTTTTGGCGGTCGCGTCGGGGATGGTCGGGTTTGAAGCAGCCCCACATCATTAGGACGTAGTTGTTGAGTGGGTCAACGCCACTGCACCACCAGCCGCCGAGTTCTATGTGCTGGTATTTTTTCAAGTCTCTGTCTCTGAGTCGTCCATCATTGCGACGGGAGATTTTGGGGCTGTAGAGCAGATATTCGTAGGGTAACGTCCTGTAGAGCGAACGCACATTCAGAGCAATGATTTCTTTGTCAACTCCGCTGTTGAGCCATTCTTGTAAGTGTAGAGCTTGAGAATCAGATTCGATTATACGCATATTCCCTCTGTTTTTTGACGCATGGAAATAAAGCGGCATTGCACCCATGCCGCCAGTTCAACTTGAAGTGGAGAGTTTGTGCTGGCTATAAAATCGTCAACAGCCAGCTACAGCGTTATCTCTTGCCTCCGGTATGCGGTCGAAACGTGAGATTAATTCGCGTGCTAATGACTTTGTTAGTTTTCGGAACCTGATGCAGATGAGTGGACTGGCAGCCTGGGTGCATCAACACAATTCGCAATTCGCAATTCGCAATTCGCAATTCGCAATTCGCAATTAATTATGCTTGTTAATTTTCTCCTTAACTTTCCGAGTAGATGAAACTAAAATTTTTCCAATTTCTCTGGTTTCTTGGAGTAAAAGTTCAAACTTGTTTTTCTCAACCAGTTATGACTCTATTAATATTTCCAACCAGTATTCAGTTTCTCGTTCTTCTTTAAGTGCAATTTCTAGCTTGTGGAGAAAATCTTTGTCAGATTGAGAAGATTGTGCTTCTCTAACATTAGCTCCAATGGAAGTTCCACTTCGGAGTAATTGCTTTGATAATGTTCGACAAACTCCAGGTTTTTCATCCAAGAAAGTACAAGCTTTAACTATTCTTATCGCTAAAGCTTTTGTTCTGTCAGCAATGCTAATATTTTGGTTCATGTCTCTTTGTCCTTAATTAATAATTGCGAATTGCGAATTGCGAATTGCGAATTGTTTTGATGCACTCAAGGCGCGGGACGGGCAGAGTTTTACCCAACATTCTGATTTGATTTTGCTGCCACTCCAGTTTCAGACAGTGTTGGTAGAGCGAGTTGGCTTGTTCTTGACTTAAGAAATCAGGGTAGTAAGTGACTGGTAAAACTGGAGTTGATTCAGCAAATAAATTGAGTTGTTGCATGGTAGTTATCTCAAATTTTGAAACGGCTATTAGTTTTGTTCGGCTTTAAAAACCTCAACCAAAATACTTTCTGAATACAAACCAACTTTTCCAAATCGGGGGTCATGAATGCGTTCTATCTCTATGCCTTGTTTTCGACACAATGCACTGGCTTTTCGACCCTTAGTACCGGCTTCTTTGACCGAGATTTCTAAACCTTGAAGATTGGCGAATCCAACAACACTGTATTTATGTTCGCATGGTGTGTTTACCCTGTCTTGCTCAACTTCAACCGCTTTGAGACGGTGCAAAATTTCAATTTGTTGCTGTTGTTGTTGGAGTAAATGCTGTTCTTGCTGTGCCATCTGTTGAGCGATTGCAGCGAGTAACTGTATTTGTGTCATCGCTGTTTCGCTATTAGAGGTCGGTTTTGTCCAGCCCAGTAAATCTTGAATCCAGGCACGAATACCGATGGTGTTGAATGAACGGCATACCAATCGGGCTTGTTTAGTGCAGTATCGCCCAGCTTCGTAAGCGTAGTACTCTAAGATAATTGCGATCGCAACATCTGGGATACCATTGGTTTTCCATTCTCGGAGTTCCGCAGGATGAAAGCCATACTCTCCAAGGATTGTAGCTAATCTTGAAGGCTTCAGTTCCGCACTATCTAAGGAGTTACGAATGGCTTTGTTGCATGAAAGGAAAAAAGGACACTCCAATCCGAAGTCAGGATAGGAATTAGTCTTCGACTTTATAAGTGTCCGGCTTACCTAGCTGGATCATGCGGTTAAGGGCA
>NZ_JACJSI010000513.1 GCF_014698065.1 Nostoc flagelliforme FACHB-838 | reverse complement strand
GCAAATCCGGTGTTGGTGCAAATAAGGATTCAAAAAACTCAACTACTGGCTTCAGTTTTTGTTCATATTCAAGAGAAGCGCGGTATTTAATTGGTTGTGAAAGCTGAATTAATCGACTGTTTTGCGCCAATCCAAACACATAATCAATCTCTCTTTGTGATTCACACCATGCCATAATCTCTTCTCTAGAATAAGCACTATCTCCCCGAATCAGAATTTTCACTTCCCCCCAGCGTAAGCGGATTAGTTTTATAATTCTTTGTAACTCTTCTAATGCTCCTTCCGCCGGGTCTACGTTAGAGGCACGTAGCTTTGATGCTAATAAATGTTTACCGCGAACACCTTTGGGATGGCTGCAATTAAGCCATGAAAAAAGCCGATTATTAGTAGCATTATCAGGTATTGCTTTTGCTGATGTTCTAATGTTTATGCAGCTAGGTTTTCAATCAGCGCTATACAATAGTAACACTCGCCTCAATCGCTCTTTAAATACAGATATTATTTTAGTTAGTCCCAAAGCCCGGAATATACAAAATATGTCTACATTTTCACGTCGGCGAATGTATCAGACTAAAGATATAGCAGGGGTAAGTTCAGCAGAAGCTATGTATGTTAATATTATCGATTGGAAGAATCCCCAAACTCGCAAGAAAAAGTCTATTCAACTCATAGGAATTAGTCCCAAAAGTTCAGCTTTTAACTTGCCATCTGTTGAGCAACAATTGCATTTAACTGAATTACCAGATACATTCTTATTCGACCGCGAAAGCAAAGGAGAATACGAAAAAGTAATCCCGCAAGTAGAACAAGGTAAAGTTGTTACTACCGAGATAGAAGGACGTACTATCAAAATTGGTGGATTATTTAGTTTAGGGCCCTCTTTTGCGGCTGATGTTAACTTAATTACTAGCGACGATAATTTTTTACGTGTATTTCCCAGACAAAAGGTAAGTAGTATCAATCTTGCTTTAATTCAAGTTAAACCAGGCTACGATCCCGTTGAAGTAGCAAAACACCTTAAAGATTATTTCCGAAAATTCAATGATGTCAAAGTTCTTACTCACAAAGAATTTATTCAATTTGAGAATGATTATTGGGCAAGTCAATCTCCTATAGGCTTTATCTTTGGATTAGGAACGGCAATGGGCTTTATAGTTGGCACAATTCTTGTTTATCAAGTTCTCTCCACAGATGTAAATGCTCACATCAAAGAATACGCGACATTCAAAGCAATGGGATATCACAATCGCTACCTACTTACCATTGTGCTTGAAGAAGCATTCATTTTGGCATTGTTAGGATTTATACCAGGTGTGATAATACCTATGGGATTATATCAACTAACGCGGAATGCAACTAATCTTCCGATTTATATGACCTTAGCAAGAGCGTTTACAGTACTAATACTAACATTGATAATGTGTATTATTTCTGGAGCGATCGCCACTCGTAAATTGCAATCTGCCGACCCTGCTGATATGTTTTAACGGTTGACAAACTTCCAGTTAACAAGATAGCAGTAAGTAATCATAACTCAGAACTAAAAAACTAATGGATCTCAAATTTTATGGAACCTGTTGTGTTGATAAAACATCTCAATCACTACTTTGGTAGCGGTCAGTTGCGAAAGCAAGTTTTATTTGATATTAATTTAGAAATTAATGCAGGTGAAATTATTATCATGACTGGTCCATCTGGTTCTGGTAAAACAACCCTGCTAACTTTAATAGGCGGATTACGTTCTGCTATATCAGGTACCTTACGGGTATTAGGACACGAATTACGTGATGCCAGCCCAAAACAATTAACCCAAGTGCGACGGAGTAACGGTTATATTTTCCAAGCACATAATTTGCATGGTAGCTTAACCGCATTACAAAATGTGAAAATGAGTTTGGAAGTACATAAAAACCTTTCAGTTTCCCAAATGCAAACTCGATCACAAGAAATATTAGAGACTGTAGGTTTAGGATCGCGTTTGAATTATTATTCAAATGATTTGTCTGGAGGACAAAAACAACGAGTCGCTATAGCGCGTGCGCTAGTTAGTCATCCCAAAATTGTCTTAGCGGACGAACCCACTGCTGCTTTAGATAGTAAGTCGGGTAGAGATGTGGTTAGCCTAATGCAGAAATTAGCAAAAGAACAAGGTTGTACTATTTTATTAGTTACTCATGACAACCGTATCCTCGACATTGCAGACCGCATTGTAGATATGCAAGATGGTAATTTAGTAACAACAAGTTGAAGCATAGCAATAACACAGCGTATTGCAGATTTATGAGGTACGTAATAAAAGTTTGGGCGTTGCATAAATGCGGGATGAATCAACTAAATACAGGTATTCGTCCATACTTGAGATAATGGAGTAATAAACGAATTGAATATTTAAGCATATAGCAATCCTAAATGAGTTGTGAAAAATCACAGTTGTTGATATGGTGAATATTGGCAGTAGTGATAGGGTGCATAGCAGTACAGATGGAAGAGTTGATAGAGTTTATTCAAACGAACCCAGATCCCAGAGAATTAAAACGGGCACTTTCTGTACAAATGGTGATGCAAAACTATAAACATTCAACAATTGGAAAGATTTTAGGAGTGTCTCTAGGTTTTGTAAATAAATGGAAATATATATTTATAGAACAGGGTATTAGCGGACTGAGGCTAGGATACAAAGGATCAAAAAGTTATCTTGATTCGACACAAAAACAAATATTGTTAGGCTGGCTACAACAGAAGAATTACTGGCATTTATCAGAATTAAAAGAGTATTTATCAGATAACTTTAATGTAGTTTTTCAGTCGAATCAAAGTTACTATGACTTATTGAAGCAGGCTAATATAAGTTGGAAGAAGACACAAAAAAATAATCTTCGTAAAGACCCGGATTTAGTTGCAAAAAAAAACTAGAAATAACAGCATGGCTGACTGCACACCAGCAAGAGATAGTGTCTAGCGAACTCGTAGTTTTCTTTGAAGATGAATGTCACTTATTATGGGGAGATATTTGTGGTTATATTTGAGGAAACACTAAGGAACGGATTGAAGTTCCAGTTATCAATGAACGACAACGACAAACCTATTTCGGTGCTCTAAATTATTACACCCAAGAGTTTTTAATTAAGCCTTGTAAAAAGGGTGATTCTAGCAATGCAATCGCTTTCGTAGAATATTTAATTTCTCAGTACCCCAAAAGCCGTATTGCCTTGATTTGGGATGGAGCTAGTTATCACCGTTCCAATGAATTTAAAGCTTATTTAGATACTATTAATCAAGGCTTAAATGAAGATGAATATAAAGTTACTTGTATTCGATTTGCACCTAACGATCCAACACAAAATCCTGTAGAAGACATCTGGTTGCACGCGAAAAAGTTTATTCGAGAGTTTTATCACTTATGCAAATCATTTTCTCATGTCAAGAGATTGTTTGAACTTGTTACTCATTATCAAGTTTTTGACTTTCCAAAGATATTTATGTATGGTCCATTTTTTTCACAACTCATTTAGGATTGCTATATCGCGGATTTCTCACCAAATCTGAAAAAAGGGGATCAAAAACTGCGAAAATGTATATATAGAAAGCATTTCAGCAGTTGTAGAGCATGACCCCAGCTTCGACAGTTCGTATA
>NZ_JACJSI010000512.1 GCF_014698065.1 Nostoc flagelliforme FACHB-838 | reverse complement strand
CATTAAAACTTGGTCTTCAATTATTAATTTAGGACGACGACCAGATTTCTTTTTCTTTTTTTCATCAGCTTTAACATCATCTTCCATTAATTCAAAGGTTTTACGGCTCACTCTAGTCATTCGCTTAAATTTTTTTGCAGTAAGCTGTTTGGCGTTCTCTATTTTCACTGCTCCTCAAAGTCCTAATTGCAAATTCCCAAACCCCTAATTATATCACAAAACACTTTTGCAAGAGTTCTACAGATTAACAGATGAATTTCTGGCAGTTTGGCGAGAGATTGCAGCTGGAGAAACTGCTGATTTTCAGGGAGATTATCTGAATATCCAAAGTGGTAAGCTATTATTTCCCACAATCCAGAAACCTCATCCGCCTTTGTGGTTTGGAGGTTCTTCCCCGATTGCTCAAGAAATTGCAGCCAAACACGTAGATGTATATTTAACTTGGGGCGAACCACCAGAACAAGTTGCCCAAAAGATTGCCTCTGTACGTCGGTTAGCAGCAGCCCAAGGGAGAACATTACGTTTTGGGATTCGTCTGCACGTGATTGTGCGAGAAACAGAAAGCCAAGCCTGGGATGCAGCTAACAATTTGATTCGCTACGTAGATGAAGATGCGATCGCCAAAACGCAACAAGCCTACGCCCGCATGGATTCCGAAGGACAACGCCGGATGAAAGAATTACACAACGGCTCTCGTGAAGCCTTAGAAATTAGCCCGAATTTATGGGCAGGAATCGGTTTAGTGCGTGGTGGTGCTGGCACAGCTTTAGTAGGTGATCCCGATACCGTTGCTCAGAGAATGCTGGAATATCAAGAAATAGGTATCGATACCTTTATCTTCTCTGGTTATCCCCACCTAGAAGAAGCATATCGGGTAGCAGAATTACTTTTTCCTCGTTTACCCCTAGACAATCAGCCAACATTAGAACCGCAACTATTAAGTCCCTTTGGGGAAGTTGTAGCCAACCAAGAATTCCCCAAACAGCAAATCGCCACCGTAGATTAAAAAACACTCCGCGTACCTCTGCGCTTCTCTCCGCGTACCTCTGCGTTTAAAATCCCAAAAGGTTTAACTCAACATGGCACATATATTAGCGATCGCCGGCAGTCCCTCTCACCCTTCCAGAACCTACGCTATTTTGGAATACGCTGCTCAAATTCTGTCACAGCAAAAAGATTTACCCACTAATATCATCTCTGTACGTGATTTACCAGCCGAAGACTTAGCTTATGGACGTTACGATAGTGCCGCATTACAACAGCCAAAAGCACTGCTAGAAAAAGCAAGCGGTGTAATTATTGCAACTCCTATTTATAAAGCAGCCTACACAGGCGTACTCAAAGCATTCCTAGATTTATTACCCCAGAAAGCATTGCTAGGGAAAATCATCTTACCAGTAGCTACAGGTGGAACCATAGCACATTTGTTATCAGTAGAGTATGCCTTAAAACCTGTGCTATCAGAACTAGGCGCACGGCATATATTGAGTACAGTGTACGCAGTCGATAAGCAAATTCAAATCCAGTCAGATGGTAGCGTGCAACTCGATGAAGAAATAGACCAAAGATTGCAAGATGTCCTCAAAGAGTTTGCTTTAGCGGTGAATCATTCCCAGAATACTGCCAAAGAATTTATCCATGCTGGGTAGTTAACCCTCTTCTAAGAAACAGAAATGTTTCTTTACATCCATTGGGAATGCGATCGCTTTCCTCGGACGCTTTTGTCACTTTCAGCAGAGAATAATCTGTAACCCTTGCCCAGATAGGATTTTAACTGTAGAGCTTTGTTTAAAGGTTTCTATTAGCTTGCGATCGCTAATCTTTCCGCTAAATCTAAGTTTCATCATTTAGCCCCAATTTTTATTTCCCCAGAGTGAAAAAAGCGGTTGAAAGCATATTCGCCACAAACCTCAAGGTAATGAACCTAACTTTGATTTGCGTACTCATTTTTACCGCATGAGTGGTATAGATTTACCCGTGTTGACGGTCAAGGTGTCCTGACAGTACAAATTATTCTTTCTGAAGTTGGTTTAGATCGCAGCCGATTCCCTACAGTTAAGCACTTTACCTCCTGGCTTGGTCTTTGTCCTGGTAGTCGTATTACTGGTGGCAAGATTAAAAGTTCTCAAACTCGTCCAGTAGTCAACCGTGCTGCAAACGCTTTTCGCATGGCAGCACAAACTGCCGGAAAAAGTAATTCTGCTTTGGGTGCGTTTTATTGTCGCTTACGTTCTCGACTTGACTCTCCTAAAGCCATTACTGCCACTGCTCATAAGATTGCGCGAATTTTTTACAAACTTTGGACAACCGGAGGAGATTACACCGATCCTGGCATGGATTATTATGAGCAACGTTATCGTGAGCGAATGGTCAATAATCTCCACAAAAAAGCCCAGGCTTTTGGCTTTGAGCTTATTCCTCAGCCCTCAGAAAATCTGGTTTCTTAGAAGAGGGTTAATCAGAGTTATCGTTACTCCCTTCTCACTAGCAGCTGGGTCATTTCTACCCATCTGCTATTTTTCATTTAAAAATCATGGAATTAGCACATTCTTGACCGGGATTATGGTGTTTACTATTGCTATTTCATCTAGATATCTGTAGAATCTATGACTAAATCATCAAATACTAAAAACAGTCAATCTTACCGACTACGCTTGCAGATTTGCATCTTAAAAGATTATCACCAAACACCAATCATCTTTGACTTCGTTTCTCGTTATGGAGTTACAGTCAATATTATTGGCCCTTCACTACCAACCAATCAGAAAGATGATGGTTGGTTTGATTTAGACCTTTGGGGTAAACCACAACAACTTTTTTCTAGTTTCTAATCACTTAAAAACGCTATAGTTACCACTGTGGTTAGATGGATCTTCTTTGCATGGACATCTCATTTAAAACAAATGTTTATCTGTTATTTTATTTATTAATCAAAGCAGCAGTATAAATCAACTGCGGGTGCGTTTATATAGGAATCCGATTTGATTTCTGAACTACTTGTAGAGATAGGGAACGGGGAACAGGTAAAAATGAATAAAAATTTATTGAGTTTTTTCAAAATTAAATATTGTCATCTTTTGGCGTATTTTGCAAGATATAAATGCTTTTTTAGTATTGAAATTAGGATTTATCACAGAGAACAAAAAAGCTGGCATTTTAACCAAAATACTAAAAATTGGTAGGATAATTGTGGTTATATTAAATATCTTGCGGGGGGACAAAATGCTTTAGAATGCTTATATTGCAAAGAGTGTAGCAATTTGTGGTAAAAGAAAAAGAGCCTTCATTTGCAACAAGCTCTATTTAATGATAATGTTACCAGAATTCTACGAGACAAACCTCAAGCGAGAATTGGGACGTGCAGAATATTTATTACTAAAAATCCTGATAAATTTATTACAATCTATTAAAAATGTTAGTATTGAAGCACTGGCGACTGCTTTACCTATCCCCATATTTTTTGTAACCGTTCACAGGATAAGAAACGCTACAGTCAAAAATGGGTTACTGAGATGGTAGATTAAGAGGCATGGATGAAAACTGCCTCGCCTACGGAATTGAAATTTCCGACTCAGATTGGGAAAAGACTCCAGCCAGCATCAAACAACTGGTGGAGAAAATGGGGCAGCATATAAAGCAATCAGAA
>NZ_JACJSI010000511.1 GCF_014698065.1 Nostoc flagelliforme FACHB-838 | reverse complement strand
CAACCAACTCCTTCTTTACTTCCACAAGTTCCTGCCGAGTAAAGTTGCTGCTCAATTATGCTGCTTAAAACCCACGAATTTATACAGTTTGATTTCCCAAATTGAATTAGTCTGCTGTCTGCTTCTTTTGAACTCTAACTCTTTGATGTCAATGGGTTTTACTTTCTTGTAATTTGCGATCGCCCCGTGGTCGATTACTATATTTGTGCTTGTAATTCGCCTAGTGTGGCTGCTAAAGTCTCATTCATATTCAATCTAACTTTTCTTATAAGGCAATCTGGTAGTGATTGACCATAGCAGTATTTTAGGTGTTAAAAGATGCCTACTGGGCAATTGAAGGCGAACGCTACTATTTAATAAACGCCTTGTAATCTTCAATTTTAGTAGCCAAGCCTGAAGCTAGAAATGGGCTGGCATCCTGCAAAGCTTCATAAATCTGAATACCTTCTTCTCGATACCGAATAATTTTATCTTGATTCCAATAATGTGGAGGTGCTTGGAGGTTGCTCATTGTATCTGCTAATTTCACCATCGATATTTCTGGCGGTTGCTCTTTTATCCTTCGTAAACTACCGCGAAATGACATATCATTTCGCAATTGACCGTTCAGTATTGCTCGTTGCCCTTGCAAGATAGGTTCGCGGGGTTTGACAAACGGCCAATAGTAACCCACCCAAAACTGTGCTAGTAAACGCAAAGGAACTGCTACGTCTGCTCTTAGGTTCCGCAAATCAGGGAAGCTGAGGACAACATCATTAATCGCACGCAGCAAGGCAATTTTGTAGCTTGTAGCTTTTGTATCGTGCTTGAGAATTGTACTGATAATTTTGCTTCCCGATGACATAGCAGAGGTTAAAAACGCTACTCTATAGTATTCCCGTTTTCATCCCGTTTGATTTCTACCACAGTGACATCAAAACTTTCCCATTCTTGAACGGTAAAGCCTGCCTCAGTTTCTTCAGGAAACCTAGTTGCCATTTTCTGCTAAGCTTCTTCTTCGCTTTCAGCCGAGATGTAATAGCCTTGGCGTTCTCTAATGTCATCGCGCCCAGTGCAGTCGTGTAAGTATAATGCGTTACGTGTACAGCGATATTCTCTCATAACTGCGAATGGCTAAAGATTTAGCTTACTACGTTAAGAAATTTTCTCCCAAGTCTGTTGTTGGGAAGCTAGGCTTAAATGTTAACCCTGGTGCGCCCAATAAACCGATTTTGCTTTTATCTATCATTGAAATGATAACTACTGGGCAGATACTGAGAAACCAAATTCCCTTATCTGCTGAACTCATCGCCACATTTCTCAAACTGTGGAGCCACTTAGAACCAGTACGCAAGCCTGATATAGGCTTACCTTTTTACCATTTCACCAGTGACGGTTTCTGGTATTTTGAGATGAAACTGGGGTTTGAATCATTGATTGCTGCCAAGGTGAAAAGCAGAACTCCTAGTACCATTAGGCAAACTGTAGAGTACGCCTACCTTGATGATGAACTCTGGTCACTGCTGCAAAACGAGAGCGAACGCACTGTACTAACCCACACACTCATTAATTCGTGGTTTAACGAGCGTACACAGGATATCAAGTCATTATTACAAGTCAACGCCTTTGCTGAACTACAAGACCAGTTGCAACGCTCCGGCGGGAAGGTCTACCAGCCAGAGGAATTAGAAGATGAGCAAGCTGTAATTGTCCGAGATGGGGCGTTCCGCAAAATTGTAGTTTCAACTTACAACCAACGCTGTGCCTTTTGCGGGTTGCAAATACTCGACTTACTTGGACAGAACATCGTTGATGGCTCACACATCAAACCATTCTCCCAGTTCTACGACGACCGCATTGATAACGGGCTGTCACTATGCAAAAATCACCACTGGGCTTTTGACCGCTTTTGGTTCACCATTAACGACGATTACACTATCATCGTCTCTGACAACTTGCGGGAAGACTCACCCAACGCTAGACCAATGCGGGAATTTAGGGGCGATCGCATTATCTTACCCGCCCAGGAGCAGTACTATCCTAGACTTGATTCACTACAATGGCATCGTGAAGAGTTTTCAAGGCGTGCTGCATGAGTAAAAAACCTAGAGGTTGGTTTAATGAAATTGTTATTCGTCCCGTTGTTCATGTAGACGGTTACGAAAGCTATGAAAAGATGTGCGCTATTGTTGCAGAATTTTATTACTCTTCGGAGGAACAAAAGCTACTGCGCCAATTAAGAACTAACCCCAAGGATTCAAGGTATATTACCCTCTACACGCTTTTTAAAGTAGGGCAAGCCAAATGCCCTGCTTATTGGGTAAATAATGATTTATTAAGTGCATTGATGCAATCAAATTTAGATATTGAAGTTGAAAATTTGCAGTGGGCAATGAAAACAGGATTTTTTATGTTACCCAAGGGTGTAGTTATTTCCCCAGAAAAACGTAGTATTGATGCAATTTTTTGGCATTGTGATACATCTGATGACTTACTTTATTGGGCTGCAATAGATAGGGATAGCGTTTTCTGCCGCAGATTGAAAATTAGCGATAATTTAAAAACATTTACATATACTGACACTCAAGATTTCAATCCCCAAGTAGTTACAGATTTTAATCAATATCTACAATCAATTTTTCTCCGATTGATTTTGATTATGGAGTGCCGCCCTGAACTTATAGATACAACAAGCGAACTAGTCAGGGTGAACAAAGGTTTTGGCAAAGCCCAAGCGCAAGATTTTTATCAACCACTTTGGCTAGGACTTGGATATCGACTCAAACGTGAAGGGACGCAAAGCAGCGAAGGCAGTAGCGGTACACATGGTACAAAAAGCGTTCATTGGCGCAGAGGCTTTTTACGCAATCAGCCTTACGGGGAAGGCAGACAGCAAAGAAAATTAGTCTGGATTGAGCCAGTTATAGTAATGGGTGGAAAAGAATCATGATCATGTCAGACTCAAAAAAGCGATCGCATTCAAAGAGCAACGAAAGCCTTGCGCTGACATCGTAAAAATATATTTGCAGGTGTTGGTGAATTCAACACAAAGATTGTAAATACATAGTAAACTATGTAAAATATAAAAGTAAGCGATAGGCTACGTGCGTGAAGTAATCGCACATTCTGACCATTCCTATTAGAAGCATCATGAAACTGCAACGTATTGAGGCAGGTGAATATCTTACTCCTGATGGCAGGTTTTATGTCCGCAATACCTATTACTCTAACGGTATACCCGGACGGAGTAATACAAGTTCGGGGTGGTTGATTGAAGATAGAAGCGGAGCAACTCCGTTTCAAAGAAACCACCATCAAAGTAACCTGCGGCGGGTGGATACGCTGACAGAAGCAAAAGAAATTATTGCTTTGGTTATGGAGTGCGATCGCAACGAGCAGACATTACGCGATGCTGGATGGCAGAAGGAAGAAAACTGTCAACCTCCGGGTTTGTGTTGGTTGTCTCCTTACACTGGCAAGTTGTTAACTCGAAGTGAAGCACTATTAGAATTAAGTTTTTTTCGTATTGATGTAATAGTTTAAACTAGGAAGATATGCAGGGTTAGCGCGTCTCAAACCCTATTGACAGTGGGATTCTAGGAGAGGATTGAATTTGGGAGAGATGCGGCTAACACAGAAAGCATATACTGATCATTCATAGCGGCTCGC
>NZ_JACJSI010000510.1 GCF_014698065.1 Nostoc flagelliforme FACHB-838 | reverse complement strand
AGGTGCATTAGTTACGTACAATCGCCAACCAGCCAAAGTTTCTGCTTCAACAATTGCACTATCAATTTTCTCAAATTGGAGTTGAAGCCGTGTCGAAGTAACCTGTTGTTGTAGAGTATTCTTCGAGGGTCGTCCTCGTCTTTGATGGCGAGTTTTTGTTAGTGTTTGTTCTGTAATCGTAGTTGATAAAAAATTAGTAACGCGATGGCGTTTGAGGATATTCTCAACCTTATGAGTAAGCACATCTAGCTCAGTTCCTGGTTTATTGGCTAATTTCTCCAAGGCAAGTTGAGCTTGATTGATGCGTTTGTTTTGACTATCAATCGCTCCTAAAGCAAGCTTGTGGGAATAAACTACCAAATAGCGTTCGTGCCAACGAACCCATTTATTTGTTTCTGGATTTAACCAAAACTTACCCAACTCAATCTCAAAACCTCTACCAACAGCAGTTTCGTGTTCTTCTTGTTGGGGTAAACGAATATCGATGATTTCTGTTGATGGTTGTTTTACCCATTGTTTGAGCAATTGGGGGTTTTGTCCGCTCATTGGCAAGGGAACACAGTAAAATCCTCCATTTAATGCGATGTTGGCACGAGTTGAGATCGAACCAGCCTTACAGTCAGCGATGAAGACAAAATGTTTGTGCCCAATTACTTTTCGTATCTTTTGCCAGGTGGGAAAATATAAAGGGTCATCGGCTCCATTGCCTTCAAGAGTGGCGCTGACTAACGGCATTCCCATCGGGTCGAGCGTTGCTAGTAACTGACGATATTGCAATAAGTCTGGGCGTTTATCTTTAGAGTAGCCATGACGCAATAGATTGTCTTCTAAATGACTAGTATTTTCGTGATTTACACTGAAGCTTGTTGTGTCTGTGCGTGCAATTTTTGTCGGTAATTCGTATGCTCTAATTATCTGCCTGACTAATTTAATTTCTATTTCCTGTCTAGCAAGTGATTGCTTGCCTAATTCTTCTATTACCCTTGCCAATCGGTCATCGCTGACATCTTTGTTTCCTATCGACCACCCCGTTGTCAATTCCAAAATCTTTCGATGTGTTTCTACCCATGCAACAAAGCCCATAGCCGATGGTCTGATTGAGTAATTATATACGTTAGTAATAATACACTCAACTGCCCGTAGCTCATTCCTTGGTGGTTTCCGTGCGGTTCCTTCAGTTTTTGGTCGATATGTTTGGCTATCTCTATCTGAGCAAGCCATTCAACTATTAATGGAATATCGTCTATCCGCTCGGAGCTTATTTTTACTTCTGTCTCCCTCATCAATGCACCATCACCTAACACAATTCTCTACTCACACTACCCCCAAATCCACTCTCATCAGGGAGTTGCTTCAAAAATCCTCTTAACCATTACCTCTCAAGGAATTAATTCCTTTGACTGCCTTAAAATCAGCGAACATACAGCATCAGGCTGCCTCTGCGCTCAATGCTGCCAGAAATTACACCGCCAACTTATTTAAAACCGAGCCTTTTATCAGAGACTCCAGATACATTAGATGGTAAAAATTCATCCCTTACCCTTGAAGGGTTATGCATCTTGGCTGTAGACGATCAAGCCGATAGCCGCGACTTAATCAAGTGGATGTTATCAGACTTCGGGGCTGAAGTAGTAGTTGTTACATCGGCAAGGGAAGTGATCGCCGCTCTAACTGAATCTCCTGGCAGATACGATCTGCTTCTAGCAGATATTAGGATGCCAGATGATGATGGTATCTCCCTGATCCGTCAAGTCAGAGCGCTTGAGCCGGAAGCCGGATACCAATTTTGTATGAAGTTGCATAGAATGAAAAGGCTAGAAAGTATGCTTGGCAATCATTCCAGCTTTCTATAGTTTCATGCAGCTTCACAATAATTTGGTATAAGCGGTTGATTCAAGAAAAAGGTTTTACGGCTATAGCAGTGGAGGCAGATTGGCCAGATGCCTACCGTGTTAATAGATATGTACGGGGAATTAGTGACGACCCTACACCTGCTGAAGCGATCGCAGGCTTTAAGGGTTTTCCACCTTGGATGTGGCGCAACACGGATGTGGTGAACTTTATCGGTTGGCTACGTCAGTATAATGATGCATTACCGCAGAATGGAAACAAAGTTGGCTTTTACGGGCTTGACCTTTACAGTATGTATACCTCAATAAGCGAGGTTCTTACTTACCTGGATAAAGTTGACCCAGAAGCCGCACAACGGGCACGCTGCCGATATTCTTGCTTGGAACATTTTGAAGAAGATACCAAAGCTTATGGGTATGCGGCTGCTTTTGATCTGAGCGAGTCTTGTGAGAAAGAAGTTGTTAATCAATTGATGGAATTGCAAGGCCGGATTGCAGATTATGCAGGGCGTGATGGTCAGGTTGCACAAGACGAGTTTTTCTATGTTGAACAGAACGCCCGACTGGTGAAGAATGCCGAGGAATACTACCGTTCAATGTTTCAGGGACAGGTGCTATCTTGGAACATACGTGATCGCTACATGGCAGAAACCCTAGATCACCTCGTCGCCCATTTAGATAAGCGAGGAAACCGTTCAAAGATTGTGGTTTGGGCGCATAACACGCACCTGGGTTATGTGCGAGCAACCGATATGGGAATTGCCGATAAACTCAACGTCGGGCAATTGGTACGAGATAAATATGGTGACGATGCTGTACTTGTAGGCTTTACAACTTATACGGGTACAGTTACGGCTGCTTCTGGTTGGGGTGATTTACCTGAACTTAAACAAGTTCGTCCAGCATTATCTGACAGTTACGAAGCTTTATTTCATGAAGTAGGTTTACCTCAGTTTTTGCTGAATTTACGACAAAAAAATCAAGCAGTTACAGGACTAGAAAAATCGCGATTAGAGCGGGCAATCGGTGTAATTTATACGCCAGAAACCGAGCGTCAAAGCCACTATTTCTGTGCTCGACTACCTGACCAGTTTGATGCTGTAATCCATATTGATGATACTACGGGAGTGCAACCACTTGATCGCACTCCCCCTTGGGAAACAACTGAACCACCAGAGACATTTCCCTTTGCCGTCTAAATCATAAGTTCTACTAAATGTTCAACTTGCGATCGCAAGGGTTAACGCTGTCGCGCCGAGCCCTGTGTGAACGCCATTAATCCCGGCGACGATGCCAAACGAACAGGTGACACAGTTTGGGCAGCAGTACCCAATGAAACGCCCCGCACAGCCAGCCGAACTTGCACCAGTATACGTGCTGCTAGCTTCTTCCGAAGCCAGTTACGTTTTAGGCGCGGTTATTCCCGTCACTGGCGGTCAGCCTGTCTTCCTATAAAGATGAGGAATATAAAAATAACAGGGTATCGATTCCCAAAAAATGGTCAGCAATCGTGATTCCAGGTTTGATGTCAAATTTTTGACTATCCTAAGTTGCATGAATATAGTGTTTTCTCACAAATCATTTAGGATTACTATATCCCTCTTCTGTCATTTTCCGATATAAGCAAGTAGTTCAGGAGCTTAATCATCCAGAAGCATAACAGGGTTTAAATTGATTCATGGCAGTAATTAAATGATTGAATCCCAGGAATAAATGTGAATTAGGGAAAATACTTAACCAGGGATAAATCAACCAAAATAGTAAAAGTGGTTGGATAATGAGACGCAGATTATTTAAAG
>NZ_JACJSI010000051.1 GCF_014698065.1 Nostoc flagelliforme FACHB-838 | reverse complement strand
GGTCATGGTTGAAGAGTCGAATTCGTCAACAACTTATTCAATTTGACTGTATCAGGGATGCTATGGAATATGTACTTCGCCTAGCGTCCTAACCGCCTTGTCTGTTGCTATAACTCACTTTATTACAAAAAAACCGTCCAAAATAATATCTGAACGGAGTTTTTTCCTATTAATATTTTATGCCAACCTAATCTGCTATAGGTTGTACTGATGCTGAAAAACTACAAGTCAGGAGGTAAAATCACCTGATCAATTGCGTGGATTACACCATTGCTGCCTGTGATATCTGCCTGTGTCACTTTAGCATCATTGATAGTTACACCAGTAGCAGGATCAACTTTAACGTTAATTGCGCCGCCTTCAAGACTTTTAACTTCGCCAGATTTCAAATCAGTGGATAATACCTTACCAGATACGACGTGGTAAGTTAAAATCTTGAGCAATACTTCTTTGTTGTCTGGTTTTAACAATTCTTGCAAAGCATCAGCTGGCAACTTTGCAAAAGCTGCATCAGTGGGTGCAAAAATAGTTAAGTTATCTTTGCCTTGCAAAGCTCCGGTCAAGCCTGCTGCTTTCAAAGCTTTGGTTAAGGTGGTAAAGGAAGGGTTTGACTCTGCCAACGCTAACAAGTTTTTGCCTTGATTGTCTCTTGCCCCTGGTTGTGGGGGAGTCGTAATAGGTGGTGTGGTAGGTTGAGTTTCTGGGGTAGTACTTGGGCTAGCGGGTACAGGCTCACTAGGTGTAGCACTACCACCACGGTTATAGGGAGGCTCATTGAAAATACTTGGTCTGGGATTTACCTTTCCACCACTGTTTTGTGCCACTGGTTGGCGTTTGGTATTGCCCTTTTCTGTTTCGGAAGGGGCCTCGGCAGGTATATATTGAGCATTTGCTTGAACACGTTGACCCTTGTTATAAGGAGCTTCGTTGAAAACACTGGGGCTAGGATTTAGTGCAGATTTTGCATCAGATGGTAAAGTAATGAGCAGGCTGAAACTAGTAAACCCTGCTATGCCTGCCAATGTGGTCAGCAATTTGCTGTAATTTGTCTTCATAAATTTTGTTTGTCTTTAATTTTCCACACACTACATAAAGATTTATAACATTTTGTAATGCACAAAATCTAACGAAATAAGGAAGTAAGATTTTTCACTAGAAGAATTTGTGCTAATAAGGCTAAGATATCCAACCTCAGATCCCGGTGATAAGTATGAGATATATTTAGCATATATCTTATTTAAATTGAGCAAATTTCCTCTATCACACCAAAAATAATTAAAAAGCCTCACTTTGTATAGCGTCAACTCTAATAAAAGTGGGAAAATATTACATCTACAAGTTGTGATTTTCAATCAGCCTGGAGAAATATTATACTTAAAACCCAATTTGTATACAAGTTTGTACGTAAAATAATAATTGATTTAAAAATCTTGAATCCCGTAGAGGAAAAGGCTAAATCTCTAAATTAACCATTGATTACTCAATCAAAGCATAGACATAAATTTAGTTAACTAAATATATCAACATAGGTTAAGGGTGACAGAACTTAAAGCAAGAGCTGAAGAGTCACGACAGAGCGGTTCGGTTTATTTAATATACGCCAAATTAAATTATTTAGTTATTTGATATTTTAATCAATCAGAAAATAATATTTTTTAAAATCGATAATTTTGCCTAAAATCAGGCATCTGTTAAACTCTAATCTTAATTAAATAGACAATTAAGCAACTAATGACAATAAAAATTACTTAAACTAAAGATACAATTGTAAAGTTAAGACGTTGACTAGTTACAAGGTATACAGATAAATGCTGGAATTATACCAATGGGAACTCTCTCAATACTCAGAGAAAGTGCGCCTAATTCTAGATTTTAAAGGACTAGATTACCGCAAAATAGAAGTCACGCCTGGGATTGGACAAGTAGAACTGTTCCGGCTGACTGGTCAAAGACAAGTCCCGGTATTAAAGGATCGGAATAAATATATTGTGGATTCTACGGAGATAGCTAAGTATTTAGACTTAGAATATCCCGATCGCCCAATAATACCGCAAGATCCCAAACAACGGGGTTTAACTTTATTAATAGAAGAATGGGCGGATGAGTCTATAGGCATTAAAGGTCGCAAAGCACTATTTGCTGCCATAAGTCAAGATCAAAATTTTCGTAAGTCTTTATTACCCACCTCAACACCTGATATATTTAAAAGTCTGGTTGGAGGAGTACCCAGTGATTTCCTGGCACTGTTCGGTTTTGGCGTTGGTTACAGCCCAGATGTGATACAGTCTGCGATCGCATCCCTAAAACAAGACTTGGAAGCCTTAACGTTATTATTGGCAGATAGTCCTTATTTAACAGGAGATGAGCCGACTTTAGCTGACTTGTCTGTGGCTGGCTTATCGATATTGCTCAAGTTCCCCCCTGGCCCCTATTTAGATTTACCAGCTTCTATTAGAGGTAAAGGATTGCCAATCTTTGCCGAGAATATAAATTATGAACCATTCTTTACCTGGCGCGATCGCCTTTACGCCCAATTCCGCAAACCATTAATTACTAGTACTTCATCAACGGGAAGTGCCCCAACCTCGATTCAGATTGATTAGATAATTGGGCATGGGAAATTGGGCATAGGGCATAGGGGATGGAGAAGAAAAACAAATGACCAATGACCAATGACCAATGACAAATGACAAATGACAAATGACTAATCAAATGAATTCGGCACAGCCATTAGGTTCGGTCATTCAAGGTTCTTTAACTGAAGGTTTAGAAGTACGATTGCATCCTGACATTTCTGTGGAAGATATGCGGGTGGGCAAGTTTCTTGTTGTCCAAGGGATGCGATCGCGTTTTTTTTGTATGCTGACAGATGTAGCATTGGGAGCTGCTAATGCCCGAATTATTGCTAATCCCCCCAATTGGGAAGACACTTTTTTACGAGATGTTTTAGCCGGAAGTGGTACTTATGGTACTATCAACCTCGCGCCGATGTTGATGTTCACTCCCGAAACTGAAGAATCTTTCTCCCCAACAAATGGCAAATCGGTAAACCCCTTTCTCCCATCGGTGACAGGTTTGGCTTCATTTGTGCCGCAAACCAGCACGACGATGGAATTGTTGCCTGTTAAAACTATTCCTAGCCACTTTAGCCAAGTTTACGATGCAAGTGTTGACGATTTTCGCCGGGTATTTGGTTGGGAAGATGACCCCCAAAGGCGCAATTTTTCCATCGGCAAACCTTTGGATATGGATGTGCCCGTTTGCATCGATTTAAACCGCTTTGTGGAACGGAGTAATGGAGTCTTTGGTAAATCTGGTACTGGAAAATCCTTTCTAACAAGGTTACTTTTAGCTGGCGTTATCCGTAAAAATGCGGCAGTCAACTTGATTTTTGATATGCACTCTGAATATGGCTGGGAAGCCGTTGCAGAAGGGAAGAACGTAAATACAGTTAAGGGATTAAAACAACTTTTTCCCAGTAAAGTCGAAGTTTACACCCTCGACCCGGAATCGACAAAGCGTCGTGGTGTGCGTGATGCTCAAGAACTTTATTTGAGCTATGAGCAAATAGAAGTTGAAGATATTAAGTTATGTAGCCGAGATTTAGGACTCTCTGATGCAGCCTTGGATAACGCTAATATCCTCTTTAGCGAGTTTGGCAAGTCTTGGATTGTCCAGTTGTTGAATATGACTAACGAAGAAATCGAGATGTTCTGCGACGAGAAGCGCGGACACAAAGGCTCGATTATGGCGTTGCAGCGCAAACTATTGCGGATGGATAGTTTGAAGTATATGCGAGCAGTTTGCCCCCAGAATTACATTAGTAAAATTGTGCAATGCCTGGAATCTGGGAAGAATGTTGTGATAGAATTTGGTTCCCAGTCTAATATGCTCTCTTATATGTTGGTGACGAATATGATCACCCGACGCATTCACGAGCATTATGTCAAAAAAGCAGATAAATTCTTGCAAAGCAAAAATCCTAACGATCGCCCCACGCCATTGATGATTACCATTGAAGAGGCGCATCGTTTCCTTGACCCGGCTATCGTCCAAAGTACTATCTTTGGGACTATCGCCCGCGAACTGCGGAAGTATTTTGTCACACTTTTGGTAGTTGATCAACGCCCGTCAGGGATAGATAATGAAGTTATGTCCCAGATTGGGACTCGCATTACCGCTTTGCTCAATGATGAAAAAGACATCGACGCAATTTTTACGGGTGTATCTGGTGGTGGTGGACTGCGATCGGTGTTGGCAAAGCTAGACTCGAAGCAACAAGCTTTAATATTGGGTCACGCTGTTCCGATGCCAGTAGTAGTACGTACCCGACCTTATGACGCAACTTTTTACGAAGAAATTGGTGAGCCAGCCTGGGAAGAAAAACCTGACGCAGAAGTATTCGCTGCTGCTGAACTAGCTAAAGCTGACCTGGGATTTTAGATTGTCAGTTGTCAGTTGTCCTACCCTCCGGGAAGCCGCTGGTGCGTCTATGTCCTTTGCGAATGACCAATACTTCTCTATGAAGGCGAACAGCCTGTCGGAGACAGAGATTGCGCCAACGGCTTACCTCGGCTCCACTAGGCACGAGTCGCTCAGTACAAGTAACAAATGACCAATGACTAATTCGTAACATCCCTCCATTATCAGAGCAAATTAAGTTCGGTTATCCGGCTAATTTTTGGCAACAGAAGAGGAGTTTTTCGCGTCACTATAGATGTAGTCAGTAATTTCAAGGAAATTTAAATTTTTTTCTCTAACAACCGCTTTTGAACTATAATTAAAAGTTTTATCTTAAGATAGTTTACTATTTACCTGATTTATCGTAATATAAAACTAAGTAGAACTCATACCGACTTCGGATTTGTCATCTGCTGTCAGTAACGGTTTAAAAAATAAATAATTATCAAAAACAACCAGCGTGCTTATAAGAGATTGAAAATTCAGGGAAGTAGGGAACCTATCATTTGGCGGTTACCGTATTAAAAACGGCTATATCAATTGATAATTACTTCTGTTAGCTCCCGATATTTTGTGATAGATGTACTACCTTTTTCAATCCATTCTTAGTAAGAAAATATACATTTTGCTTAGGAAGTAGAGGACATCGCACCAATGCCTACTGTCAATACCCAAACTGAAAACCTCAACACCAAATTCACGGCTGATATGGTGCGAACCTATCTGCGAGAAATTGGTCGTGTACCACTGCTAACCCGTGAACAAGAAATTGTCTTTGGGAAGCAGGTGCAGCAAATGATGACGCTCATTGATGCCAAAGAAGCTTTGACAAAGAAGCTACAACGCGAACCGAGTTCACAAGAGTGGGCTGACCACGTTCACCAATCGGAAACCGAGGTGAAACAAACGGTGGCGCAAGGTAAGCGGGCAAAGCAAAAAATGATCGAAGCGAATTTGCGCTTAGTGGTTGCTATTGCTAAAAAATATCAAAAGCGGAATATGGAGTTTCTGGATTTAATCCAGGAAGGAACACTAGGATTAGAGCGGGGTGTGGAGAAATTTGACCCAATGAGGGGTTATAAATTCTCAACCTATGCTTACTGGTGGATTCGCCAAGCAATTACCCGGGCGATCGCTCAACAAGGTCGTACCATCCGCTTACCAATTCACATTACTGAAAAACTGAACAAAATCAAAAAAGTGCAGCGCGAGTTGGCTCAAACCTTGGGGCGATCGCCGACTCCAGCGGAAATTGCGAAAGAACTGGAAATAGAACCGGCTCAGATCCGCGAGTATCTGAATATGGCTCGTCAACCAGTGTCTTTGGATGTGCGAGTTGGTGAGAACCAGGATACTGAGTTGCAAGAAATGCTCGAAGATGATGGCCCATCACCAGAGTATTACACCAACCAGGAATTCTTACGCCAAGACTTGAACAACCTATTAGCAGAACTAACGCCGCAACAGCGAGAAGTTGTAGCGTTACGCTTTGGTTTAGAAGATGGTAATGAAATGTCATTGGCGAAAGTTGGTGAGAGATTGAATCTCAGCCGTGAACGCGTCCGTCAGTTAGAGCATCAAGCTTTGGCTCATCTGCGTCGCCGTCGTGCCAATGTCAAAGAGTACATTGCTAGCTAAAACGAGAGACGCGAAATTCCGCGTCTCTACACCACCTTGGTGATGCGCCTCCTACATTTAGGGGGCGATTTTTTTTGCTGAAAACTTAGCGGCGAAAGCGGAGGTCAATAAAGATTAGCACAGCAAAGAAAACACCGATGCCTACACTCCACCCAAAAACTTCAGCCCGAAAGCGGAGATGTTGTTGATAATCATTGATTGGGCTGGGCGAGAATGACGGCGGAGGCTATTTGGCTGGTTGCGAGTCCAACACCTGCGATCGCTATAATTGTATTGAGAGTGCGATCGCTTTTAGTTTGCTCTATGTCGATAATACCTTGAGTGTTATTATTGATATTTTGCAATAACGTTAATCCACGACTGAGAATTACATAATCTGCTTCTACTTGTCGCTGATATTTTTTGCCATAAAATCCACTTTCGCTAAACTCTTGGAGAAATTTTAAGTCGCTACTTGGGTATTTTTGCTGGATGTTTGCTAAATGAGATTTATAATTTTCTAAGTTTAATTGGATTGTCTGGCTTAAATTTTAAGGCTTTGTCAAAAGATACGATCGCTTCTTAAAATCGCTCTAAATGGCAAGCATTAATTGTCCATTAGTCCGCGCATTCCGACTACGTTTGTATAGCCACGATTTCTAATCACCAAGTCTACATCCGTTTCAAATCTTGTAAAACTGCGGTGGCTGATTGATAGCGATCGCTAAAATGATAACAAACCATCTTATCTAAAATTGCCGCTAATTCTTCACTCACTTGCACCGATTGCCGCCACATAATATTACCCGTTTCTGGATCTGGGTGAAGTTCTTGCGGTGGTATCCCAGTTATGGCTTGAATAGCAATCATTCCTAAAGCGTAAATGTCACTGCATAAACGGGGATGACCGGCAAATTGTTCTGGAGGTGCATAACCCCGCGTCCCGATAGCTACTGTGGCTAATTCTGTTTGCTCACTACTTGGCGGTTGCATCAATTTCACAGCCCCAAAGTCAATCAACACCAGCCGATTATCTTGAGCGCATCTAATAATATTAGTCGGTTTGATATCACGATGAATCACTCGATGCTGGTGAACAAATTCGAGAACTTCTAAAACTTGTTTGAGCATTTCAATTACAAATGATTCATTCTGTACATTCTGTACAGGTGGTAATTCTTCACTGAGGGTATGTCCCTCAATATATTGTTGAATTAAATAAAATTCTTGGTCATGTTCAAAATAAGCAAGCAGTTCAGGAATCTGATGATGTTTACCCAAAGATTCTAAAATTTCAGCTTCACTATTAAACAACCTGCGAGCAACTTGCAAAAATCGCGTATCTTGACGAGCTGGCATTAACTTTTTAACAACACAAGTAGGATTACCCGGTCGTTGAGTATCCTCTGCTAAATAAGTACGACCAAATCCACCAGCACCGAGAACTTGAGAGATTTTGTAGCGTCCACCCAAAAGCAAATCACCTGATTTTGTTTCTCGTGAATCAATTGGGGGAAGAAAATCAACAGACGAGTCAGGAATTGCTGTTTTATCTTCTAAGAGTACATTTAATTGGGCGATCGCTTCTTGTTGTTTTTCAACTTGCAAAATAATCACCTGAGTTTGTCGCTGATTTTGGTAGCTAGTATAAGCAATTACAGAGATACTACTAAACACCAAAGCTAGCGCAGAAGGGATTAACGGCACCCATCCGGCTTGCAAAAATAAAGCAACGCAGATTACTACTAAGCAAAGTAGAGTTATCGTTACCACCACTAACAACAGCAGCGGATTTTGCCAGCGCCATGCCAAAACAGTACCTAAAAGCGACCAGCCCCATATCCAAATAAGTTCCGCCCAATCTGGCCAATACCAAATTAGCGATCGCCCATCCAACACTGTACTGATCAGTTGGCTTGCTATCTGTGCATGAATAAATAAAGCAGGCATTTTAGCTGGTTGATCTGGCAAAGCGCTGTAAGGCGTATAAAAGCCACCTGGAGGGAGATTAGCTGCTGTAGTGCCAATAATTACCAGACGGTCTTTAAATAAATTAGGGTTGACTTGTCCACTTAGGACTTCTGTAAGAGTTACTTGGTTGGCAAGGCTGTCAGGGTGACGATAATTTAATAATATTTGATAGCCATCTGCATCCAGATGTTGGTAGCCACCAGAATTAGCTTGTAAACGCGGAAACAGGGTTTTACCTAACTGAAAATCTCCTTTATTAGTGAACTGGTATTCAATCCCTTGTTTTCCAAGATAATTAATTGCAACTAGAGCGCCAAATGCAAATGGTGTTGTACATTTTTTGTCTGTAGAGTAAGCGAATAACAGACTGCGGCGAAGAATTTGGTCGTTTTCATTATCAGCAGTCACATCGCTAAATCCAACATTCTCTATAGGAAAATTGGGTGGTGGTGGTATTTCATCTCTACCCAAGCTGCTGAAAAAACAAGTGTTGATAATGTTATCTTGATTTGGGAAATTAGCCGCCAAATTATTGTTTTCTGGTTGAAAAAGATATAAACCAACAATTCGCGGTTGATAAGACTCTATTTTCTTTAACAGTTGATTGATTGTACGATTTGATAGAGTCCATTTCTCTCGTTTGAGATCCTCTTCAGTGATTTTTACGAGCAAAATTCGCCGATCGGGTGCTTGTACAGGACGCGATCGCAACATCTGGTCATAAACTCTTAACTCCCAAGGCTGTAACCATTTGAGTTCTCGAATTCCCCAGATGAAGGCAGTAACTCCTACACTGGTAACAAAAATAATTTGCAGCCAGCTTTTGCTCTTGAAAGTTTCACGGGAATCCTGAACTTTGACAAAAAGGACACGGAGTTTTTTTAAAAGTCCACTAATCACGGTGTTGTGGCGGTAGCCTGAATTGGGTAGATGTTGCAGGCGCAGAAATTAATTTTCGCACTCTAGGTTAAAAGTTAGTTAACCTGAAGCTTCTATTAATGTAGCAATTTACTTGCTGGTCAGAAGTCTTGGCGTACTCCTATTTTTAAAGCTAGCTTGGTGCAGCATCAACTATAAAATAAAACAAGCGATCCATCAGGACTATACCTTTAGGATTTATACTGGTTGTCCAGTTTTGCCCACTGCTTGCTAATCATCTGTTTGAGGTGTTTGAGCATCTTCAACAGGACTGGCAATTGGGAAAGAAATAGGATTAGTAGATAGAGTTAATGAATCTAACTGGGTTTGTTCAAGTGATGCTTCAATGCTCGAATCAGCAAAATAAGAGCCAAATATCCTCTCATAGTTAGAAGCAACAGCTAAAAAAGCGCCACCTAAAATATAGATAGGTAATGGCAGATTAAATTCTTGCAACCAGTCAAACAGTTCCGCCAAGGCAAACAGCACTAAAAAGCAGGCAAGCCAAACTCTCATATTCTCATCTCCTGGATTGAAACAACTCTATTACTAGCTTAAATAGCTTGCATGATAGTTGATGTAGTACATAATCACCAACTTACAACCTCTATAACTTTAGATAGATGTAGTGAGAGTTATAGCATCTGCTATATTCCAATATCTACCAGAAAAATAAAAATATATTTAGCTTATGCCTGCAATCGAACAGCTAAGGATTGCATAGTTCGATAGACTCGGTAGTACCTCAAACTTTCACAGGTAAAACTGGGAACAATATTAGGGGTTTCGTTCCACAGTATAAACCGATGGAAAAACCGATAGACACGTCGCCGGATTTTTAAAACCTCAGGTGTCTCGATTGAGAAAGAAAATTTTCCCCTTGTTAAAGATTTAATTGATTATCTAAAAGCTCAAGAGGTTACAGATTTGCGGCAATATTTGGGCGAACAGGAGCAAGTAGAAGAAAATCTGCGTCATAGTGAAGCACGCTACCGCTCACTGGCAGAAGCAAGCGCATCCATTGTCTGGAGCGCGGGGCCTTGGGGCAACGTTGTTGAGGAGATTCCGACTTGGGAGGCGTTCACTGGGCAAAGTCCCGAACAATACAAAGGATGGGGTTGGATTGACGCACTGCACCCAGATGACCGTACATCTGTAACTGCTATTTGGAGACAGGCTTTTTTTGGACGCAGTGTTGCAGTTGCCGAGTATCGTGTTCTGCGGCATGATGGCGAATACCGTTATATGAAGATACGCGGTGTGCCTATACTCAATGAAACGAGCGAAATCGAGGAATGGGTAGGAATGTGCGTAGATATCAGCGATAGCAAGCAAGCTGAGGCAGAACGTGAGCAATTACTGGCGTTACTGAAAACAGAACAGACTCGCTTGGTTGAAGCTAACGTTCTGCTTGATACCCTTTTCAATAACGCACCTATAGGTATTGGTCTATGGGATGAGAAATTAAGATACGTTCGATTGAATGACGCTTTAGCTGAAATTAACGGTTTTCCCCGAGAAGCGCATATCGGTAAGACTGTCGCCCAAGTGCTACCGGGGGTAGATTCTGCGGTGATGGAAGCTTTCCACCATGTAATCGAGACTGGAGAATCTATTGCCCAAGAGGCCAGTGGAGAGACACCCGCTGCGCCAGGAAAGCAGCGGCATTGGTCGGTGAATTACTATCCGATTCAACTACCAAATGATACCACCTGGGTGGGTGCAATCTGTCAAGAAATCACCGATGTCTACGACGAGCTTCGCTTACGCAAGCAAGCAGAAGTCGAGCGTCAACAGCTATTTGAGCGGGAGCAAGCGGCTCGTGTTGAGGCTGAAGCTGCCAAAGAGCAAGTTACCAAGATTTTAGAAAGTATCACTGATGGCTTTATTGCCTTTGACAGTGAGTGGCGGTTCACCTACCTCAATCATCAGGGAAGCAGAACTCTGGGGCGTTCCTGCGAGGATTTGCTCGGAAAAAATTTGTGGTCAGAGTTCCCAGAACTGGCTGATACTAGCTTTGGTCAACTTTATCAAAGGGCAGTTGCTCTAGGAATGCCCCTTGAGATTGAAGATTATTACCCACCTTTTGATGCATGGTTTGCGGTTCGCGCCTATCCTTCACCCACAGGGTTATCACTTTATTTCCGTAACATTAATGTACGCAAGCAGGCAGAGGCAAAACTGCGCGAGAGTGAAGCGTGTTTTCGGCTGATGGCTGAAAATTCAACTGATATTATTTCACGCCATACAGTAGATGGAACTCTTCTGTACATTTCACCAGCTTGCTACCCAGTATTGGGGTATCAACCAGAGGAATTAGTAGGTAATCACAGCCAGAAGTTAGTTCACCCTGATGATTTAGCAGAGATTGCCAGGAATTATCCAGTCAATGCCGATTTACCAGATATTTATACTGTTACTCATCGCGCTCGTCACAAAGACGGACATTATATTTGGTTGGAAGCAACTATTCGAGCTATCCGCGATCGCCAAACTAAAGAAATTTTGGAGATGCAAGCGTCTTCGCGGGATATTACAGAGCGCAAACAGGTGGAGGTGGAGCAGCGTTTTCTAGCTGACGCTAGTGAAATTTTGGCTGCATCATTAGACTACGAGACAACTTTAGCCAGTTTAGCGCGTTTGGTAGTGCCTGAAATAGCTGATTGGTGCTTAGTTGATATTATTTGTGACAATCAATTAGTCCGCCGGGTTGCAGCAACCCATGCCGATCCAAAAAAACAAGAATTGGTAGAACAGTTACAAAATTATCCGCCTGATTTGACACTAAAAAAAGGTATTGCTGAGGTAATACGGACAGGCAAATCACAAATTACTCAGTTTATTTCTGATGAACAGATACAAGCGATAAGCCGCAATACCAGTCATCTAAAAATCTTGCAAGAACTAAATCCTACATCTGGTATTAGTGTACCGCTCATAGTTCGGGGACGGGTGCTGGGAGCTATGACTTTGGTATCTTCTTCAGGCCGTCGCTACGATACCAAAAGCCTAATGTTATCAGAAGAGTTAGCTCGCCGGGCTGCCGTAGCCGTTGATAATGCCCGACTATATACAGAAACACAGCAATCTCAACAGGCGGCTTTACGGGCAGCATCTCGCACTGCGCGTCTGCAAGGCATTACCGCTGCACTTTCTGAATCTCTGACTCCGGCACAGGTTGCTGAAGTAATGGTAGAGCAAGGTATGGCAGCTTTGGGAGCTAGTTCTGCTTTAGTAGCACTAGTGACTAATAGCGGCACTGAACTAGAAATTGTCCGTGCAGTTGGTTATGAACAAGAAGCAGTAGATTCATGGCGTCGATTCTCTATTAATGCATCCGTACCACTGGCAGAAGCAGTGAGAACCAAACAGCCTATCTGGCAAGAGTCAACAACAGCGAGAATTGCTCGTTACTCACATCTTGCTAAGGAATACGCCCAGGTTGACTACGGTGCTTGGATTTCAATTCCATTGATCATCGAGGGACGAGCCATAGGTGGAATGTCTCTAGCTTTTGCCGAACTTCAGGAGTTTAGTCAGGATGATCGACCCTTCATTCTGGCACTAGCACAGCAGTGCGCTCAAGCGATGGAACGGGCCCGCCTATACGAGGCAGAGCAAACGGCACGGGAAGCAGCAGAAAACGCTAACCGGATTAAAGACGAGTTTCTAGCAGTCCTTTCTCATGAATTGCGATCGCCACTCAACCCAATTTTAGGATGGTCTAAGCTACTCCAAACTAAAAAACTTGATGAAAAGACAGTTCCTCAAGCGCTGAAGACTATTGAGCGAAATGCTAGGTTACAGGCTCAACTGATTGAAGACTTGCTGGATATCTCCCGGATTTTACAAGGTAAACTTAGCCTGAATATCTACCCGGTTGATTTGACATCTGTAATTTCGGCAGCAATGGAGACAGTGCGGTTGTCAGCAGAAGCGAAATCAATTGAGATGCATATCAGCCTGGAACCAAATTTGGGACAAGTTTTGGGCGATTCTGGTCGATTGCAGCAAGTCGTCTGGAACTTGCTCTCAAACGCAGTTAAGTTTACACCTGCGGGGGGACGGGTTGATATCCGACTATCATCATGTGTTAATTCCAATTCCAACTCAGCACTAATTCAAGTCAGCGACACTGGCAAAGGCATCGATCCCAATTTTCTGCCTTACGTGTTTGAATATTTTCGCCAAGAGAACAGCAGCACCACCAGAAAATTTGGTGGATTGGGATTAGGGTTAGCGATCGTTCGTCACTTAGTCGAACTGCATGGTGGGACAGTCCAGGTAGAAAGCGAGGGCGAAGATCAGGGCGCAACTTTTACTGTGAGACTCCCACTGATTCAAAATCAATTAGAGATTAAACAGGACATTAGCAACTCAGAGACATCCTCAAATTTAAATGGTATCAATATTTTAGTAGTGGATGATGATGTAGATACGCGAGAATTTATTGCCTTCTTACTAGAGCAATATGGGGCAAGTGTAACAGCAGTGGCATCAGCAAATGAGGCACTAGCCGCTTTAAGCCAATCTCTGCCAGATATACTTTTGAGCGACATTGGGATGCCAGAAGTGGATGGCTGTATGTTCATGCGACAGGTGAGAACGCTGCCAGCAGAGCAAGGAGGGCAAATTCAAGCGATCGCACTCACCGCCTATGCTGGAGAAATGAACGCCAAGCAAGTACTTGCAGCCGGATTTAACAAGCATCTTGCCAAACCAGTAGAGCCAGCCGAATTAATAGATGCGATCGCTAACTTATATAGCTGAATAAACCTGTCTGTAGCTGTTGTTGTATTGGTAATTGCTAATGGAACGCCGATTGATCCAGCCCATGATGTTGATAATCTTGAAGGAAGTTTATTTTTACTGATAGAACCTGTTCCTACTGCGATCGTTAGCATGACTCTTTTCTTTGCCGTACTATACGCCGTGTGCAACTTTCTCTCAGACCTAACCCCCAACCCCTTCCCTTGTAAGGAAGGGGAGCAGGAATCAAAGCCTCTCTCCCTGTGGGGAAGAGGAATGGAAGCGGGGTTCTAAGGATAAGTTGCACATCGTGTTACTATTTCATCTGCTTCAGAATTTGGAATGTTTGATCGGCTTTTGCTGTTGAAGCGCGTTTATGTCCCCAACCAATATTTTCACGGTAACTACCCAGTAGCCCAACTTCTGCCAATTCTGCCTCGTTGACTGAAGTCTGCATATCGCTTTCTGGTGCAACATAAAGAGCATCAACTGGACAATACAATTCGCACATATAACAAGTTTGGCAGTCACTCTGTCGAGCAATGGTTGGCGGCGCATCAGGTACACGCTCAAACACGTTGGTTGGACAAATGTTCACGCAGATATTACATTTTATGCACCGCGACTCGCTGACCAATTCAATGACACTGCTGCTCCTATTTTAGATAAAGACTTGTCTGTACTCTCTAAAGACCGAACCTTTACCCAGACTTGATCTAATCCACCGCTAATCAGGTGATGTTGTTGGTTAGCATCAAGTTCTGGATAATTTAAATGTTTGTGCATACCACGTACCACGAGTTTATTTACGTTCAATAGCGTTGCTGTACATCCACCGGGCTGTGGCTACCATTGCCGCAGCTTCTCGCGCCCGGATCAGCTCTTTATCTAACCTTACCTGGCTACTGCGGATTTCTTGCCAAAGATGATTTAGCTTACCCAAAGACTCGGTTAAGCCTTGTTCTGTACGGAAATAGTTCTTTTCGTAAAGGAATACTTCAGCTTGGACTGCCTGAATTACTTCATCAGTTGCCAAGGTTTGAGAGCGATCGCTCCCACACTACCTCTCCAACACCCTTAATATCATGTTCGACTTAATACTTCTGTCATTGCGAGCGTAGCGCGGTAATCCCAAACCTTTGCGATTGCTTCATTCCACTTCGTTGCATTCGCAATGACATATTATAAGTGATTTGTCGAACATAATATAACTCGTCGTTGAGTTTTGTGTTTTCCCAAATTGCGACTATATTCAGCAGCCGATTTCCCCGACCAATAGCCAGAAGATATTGCCCAATTGTGACTACCACCGCCAGTGAATCCGCCACAAATCAGTTCGCGTGTAGCAGCATCTCCAGCCGCGTAGAGTTCCCGCACAGAACTGGCACAACTCTCATCTACAATCCGAATTCCTCCCGTACACAGTTCCTTCTAGGCACAGAGTCACAGAGAAACGTTGAGTAAATGGATCAATACCTGCACGGTCAAAGGGTAAAAAGAAGTTGGGCTGTGCTAAACGCATAGATGCCCGCATCGATTTAGCCACTTTGTCTATGATGGCGTAAACTGGCTGTTGCAACAATGTCTGGGCAATTACTGAACGTCTATGAGAACTTGCACCCGGAATTATACTACCATCTTCGTAGGTAAAGGTTGCCCAATTATAGAACAGGGTTTTGGTAACTGAAGAAAAGGCGGGAGAGATGCCATAAGCATTAGAAAATTCCATACTTGACATCTCGGCACCACCTTCAGCAGCCATTAAATAACCATCCCCTGTCAGGACGTTGCATCCTAACCCTTTACTGAGAAACACACAGCCGCCTGTTGCGATAATTGTGGATTGCGATCACACTACCCATTTACTACCAGTTTGACGGTTCACACCTGTTGCACCAGCAACAGCACCATCGTCATCTACCTAGGATTACTCAGAAGGCTTCATCTAAATTATCTCCAGCATCTGTGAATGCAGAACCCTTGGATAGTAGAGTGCAAGTGCCAGTTTTAGCCGTTCCTCGCGATCGCAGCCTAGAACAAGTTACATCTGTATCACAACTTTCTGAAAATAGTGCAGTTGCTGGACACATCGAGGCTTTCTACACTTATCGGGTGAATGACAACATCACTGTTACTCCAGATTTTTATGTGATTACCAAACCAGAACATAACGATAACAACGACCCGATTTGGGTAGGTGCGCTCCGCACTACTTTTGCTTTCTAGCCCACAGACTTTTTTTTAAGCTATGAATTATTTGGTCAATACTTGTCCAGATTTTTGGTAGCATCCTCAAAATTATCTAGTTGATCAGAATTGTTCGTTGACTTGGTAGATTTGTCATAGAAACCACCTACTTCTGCCAAAGTATAGAGGGGTCTGGCTTTAACTTCTTCATAGATGCGCCCTATATATTCGCCTAAGATGCCAACACTGACTAACTGCACAGATCCGAGAAAGAAGATTGCCATCAAAATAATCGTAAACCCAGTTAAAGGCGAATGGGGAACAAAAAGCCGCCAATACAAGACTAATAAAACCATCAAGATAGCCGCCGCCGCTGCTACTAACCCTAAGTAGGTTGATAACCGCAGTGGCACTATTGAAAAAGACACTAGACCATTGATGGCAAGCGCCAAGGATTTGCTGAAAGTGTATTTAACTTCCCCAGCAAAGCGGGGGTCGCGCTCAAACCGAATTGCTGTTTGCTGAAAGCCAACCCAAGAACGCAGACCACGAATGTAACGGGTGCGTTCTGGCATAGAATTGAGAATATCTACGATCTGCCGATCCATTAAACAAAAATCACCAGTATCAGTAGGAATTTCTACATCTGCAAGCTTCTTAAGGATGCGATAAAAAGAGTAGGCAGTAAAACGCTTAAACCATCCTTCCTTAAGGCGTTGAGTGCGTTGAGCGTAAACAACTTGATAGCCCTGTCGCCATTTTTCAACCATGTCGGGGATTAGTTCTGGTGGATCTTGTAAGTCAGCATCAAGGATGACGATAACTTGACCCCGAACAAAATTAAGACCAGCAGTAACTGCAATTTGATGACCAAAGTTACGAGCAAAGCTAAGATAGCAAATGCGCGGGTCTTTTTGATGGAGTTCTCGTACTAATTGTAAGGAGCGATCGCGGCTACCATCATTGATTAAAATTAATTCGACAAGACCATCCATCCGATTCATTACTGCACTTAGTCTGCGGTAAAGTTCAGGAATAATTTCTTCTTCGTTATAAATTGGAACAATAAATGAATATTTTGGTAGCATCTAAAAATCTTGTTTAATTTTTGAACAGCCAAACTGACAGACTGCTTGTAATCATCAAGGTTTTGTTCTCAGTATACTTAGCAATAGTCAAGTCAGATTGCTATAGTTTATTTATTCTTCGGGTTAATGTCATCTAAAGAATTTGATTCTTTAAAACTTTCTACAGCTTTTTTAGGAAAACTCCGGCGATGGCGATACCAAGTAGACCCTGCTACCAGCATTCCAGTTAAGCCTAAAGCAAGTACTAGCGGCAAAAAATCGCCTGTATTGACTGCCTTTAGACCAGAACTCCCTAGTAATACAAAGGGTAAAACACTAGGAACAGTACCAAGTGTTGTACCTAGAACATAATCTTTAAAGCTGATCGAAGTTAGTCCAGCGACAAAGTTGACCAAGCCATAAGGCATAATCGGCACTAGTCGGATGGCAAACATATAAAAAAGCCCTCCACGGCGTACCTCAGCATCCATAGCTTGCCAGCGTCCTGCTAGTCGTTTAGCAACTGTTTGCCGTCCAATAGTACGAGTAAAAGCAAAGGCCATTATTGCCGCAATAATAGCTCCAACACTAGTCCAAACCGTACCCAGCCAAGGGCCAAAAATTGCACCTCCTGTCAAATTCAGTACTGTTGAGGGCAAAACTAACATAGTTGCCACAATGTACAAAGCAATATAAATAATAGGTGCCCAGATACCAGAATATTTCAGCAATGCTTTAATTTGTGCTGGGTCAATGCCGCCAAGAAAATATACTGCTATACCAGTTGCAATTATGCAACTCAGTGTGAGTAGCACAACACCAGCTTTCAAGTTCCACACTAGAACTATACTCCTACTTTTTTTGTAACCCAAATAGTTTAGTCATCAGCAATCATAACCTTATATTGAAGCACAGACCAAGAAACTACGGGCGCATTGTTACCCACAGGAAGTTCTTGTAAGGATGCTTAGATAATTGCTGTCGCTTTCACAATTGTCACCAAGCTCTAAGCTAATGATAATAGCTAACAGGAAAACCAGGTTTTGAGAAACTGTCAAAATGGCCTGCAGCTTCTAGCCGTTAATGCAATAAAAATAATTATTCTAGAAGGCCCTCTTAATTGCTCACGGACGATAAGAAAGAGATTTTTGATTGATAGATTCAGGTGTAAAACCGTAACAATCCCTAACTAAATAAAGTGGGCGTCCTTTTACTTCATCATAGACACGTCCAAGATATTCACCTATTATCCCAAGGCTAAGTAGTTGAACTCCCCCTAAAAAGAGCATTGCTACCATTAAAGAAGCATATCCAGGAATATCAGCTCCGAAGAGTAAAGTCCGAATTACTAAAAAACTAGCGTATAAAAATGAAATTAAAGATATAACAAGGCCAAGGTAACTCCAAACCTTTAAGGGAACTAAGCTAAACCCAGCAATCCCATCAATAGCAAAGTTCCAAAGTCTCCAATAATTCCATTTAGTAGTTCCCTGATAACGTTCAGGGCGATCATATATTATTGAAGTTTGCTGAAAACCAACCCAAGCAAACAAACCTTTCATAAAACGATTCCGTTCTGGCATTTCTTTGAGAGCATCCACTACGCGCCGATCTAGCAAACGAAAATCCCCAGTGTTCGGAGGGATCGGCACATTACTCAATTTACCAATCGTTTGGTAGAAAGCAGCAGCAGTAAAGCGCTTAATCCAGCTTTCTCCTTGACGTGAGCGACGAGTCGCACAAACCACATCATAACCTTCACGCCATTTGACAATTAGCTCCTCAATTAATTCCGGTGGATCTTGAAGATCCGCATCAATTGGGACTACTGCTGCACCTGCTGTATAGTCAATACCAGCCGTTAAAGCAATTTCTTTGCCAAAGTTACGGGACAAGTTAACCACCTTAATTGCAGAGTTACGGTAATGATGTTCAACCAAACATTTAAGAGTATTATCTTTGCTACCATCATTTACACAAACAATCTCATATTTGATCTTTAAACTAACTAATACTGACACTAATCGTTCCAATAAGTAGTCTATATTAGGTTCCTCATTGTACATAGGAACTACCACAGAAATTTCTACATTGTCATTGTTTAAAAGCATCTAGAAAACCTCATACTTCGCTTGACGTTAAAAAAAGCAGATATAAAATCAACTTTTATGTTATGGGAAGAATCCAGTTTAGTTATCTTGAGAATCCCTATTAGCTTCTGATGATTTAACAGTCTCAATGTCCTTTGAAGGAAATGTGCGACGACGACGATACCATGTTGCTACTGCCACTAGCATTCCAGTTAGTGTTAAAGCTCCAATTACTGGTAAGAAATCTCCTGTACTAAAAGCCTTTAGACCATAACTGCCTAGCAATACAAAAGGTAGGACTCCAGGAACCGTACCCAGGCTTGTACCCAAAACATAATCTTTAAAACTGACCGAAGTTAACCCCGCAGTGAAGTTCACTAAACCATAGGGCATAACTGCTACCAAACGAATAGCAAACATATAGAATAATCCTGCCCGACGCACCTCAGCATCCATCGCTTGCCATTTTCCGGCTAGTCTTTTGGCTACTGCTTTACGCCCAATAGTCCGAGTAAAAGTAAAAGAAACAATTGCAGCAATAATTGCCGCTAAACTAGTCCAAAGAGTCCCTAATACTGGGCCAAAAATTGCACCACCAGTCAAGTTAAGTGCTGTTGAGGGCAGAATAAGTACAGTTGCTACAACATACAGAAGAATATAAATAATCGGTGCCCATATCCCAGCAGACTTAAGCCAAGCTTGAATTTGTGCTGGATCAATGCCGCCAAGAATATATACTGTTATGGCAGTCGCAATAATGCAAATTAGTGTGATTAGTAAAATACCAGATTTAAAGTTCCACACTATAACTCATACTCCTATTTTTTTCTAACGCAACTTAACTTTTTTCGATTTGCTCTTTCATTGTTCATTATTTTTAAAAATTCTGATTTTGGAAATCAGAGTAAATTAATGACTTAAAAAATAAGTGAAGTTATTTGCTACCTTAGCCAGTTAAATAACACAGCTTTTAAGCTAATTGTCAAAACCTTTTTTATTTATTTTCTCAGGTGGCAATATATATAATTAATTAAAATTTTAAAACCTCAAGCTTCTTAGACAAGGTAGATGCTTCCACATCAATCTTATTAGTATATTTATCTATCATATTTAATACAATATAACCTTGATTATATTCATCTGATTCTCCTAAAAATCTCTTGATTTCGTTTATTTTTGATTTCCAACCTTGGAAATAACATATAAACTTATTTTTTTGATTTTCTACAACTATTACAGATATATATATAGGTTTAGGTTTTAAAGCAGATTTCTCTTGAGCTTTAATATCATCGTCTGTAAGAATATTTGTTCTTTTATACTCAACTTTTGTATCTTTTGACATAAGTTGCATTTGAACTACTGCCGGAATCGTATCGCCAACTACAAAAATTTGCTGGCCTTTCGGCTCTAACTGTTGTAGTTCTTTACCTAATTGTCTTGTGGTGTGAGAGTATTTCTCTGACATTGGTACAGGATAAGAAAATTTATAGCTTATGGAAAGAGAAACTATTAAAATTACTGCGAGTGTTACTCCTATGTTCCTATTATTTTTTACAAAAGATTTTACTATTGGAAAAATATCAGCTAAGAAAATTGCAATACTAATTGCTACAACAGGACATAAATAGATAAAATGACGCGCTGGAGCAGGATTTGGTAGCCAAAATATATAATTTAATAAGACTGTTGGTAATATGAAAAATAGAGATAAATAATTACGTTTATATACTAAATAAATGCAGGATATTAAAAATATCAAACAAAGTAAAGGATTCAAGCCCCAAATAAAAAGTAAGTTTCCATAAACAAATTTATCAACGTATCTAGCAGGATTATTCCATAATAAAAGTTGCTCAAATATTCCATCACTTTTGTGACCAATAATTTTTGGAAGTTGAGATTGCATAACTTTAAAAATAATTATTGGAAAAAAGCTATATAAAATTGAAGAAGAAACAATCTTTTTAAAAGAATAATTTTCGAGAAGAAGACAGGCAGGAATCAAAGGAAACATTAGTATTGCATCGAGCCTGAACATTAAACATAAAGCCAAAGCAGCAATAATTAGTACATCCAATAAAATTAATCTATTCCATCCTAATCTCAATGAGCTTATGAAAGAACGATAACTAATCAAAGCTAATCCTATGAACATGAATAATATAGCTTCAGTCATAGGATGTGCATATTGGCTAGTTGCTCTCCAAGCGGGGAGCAACATTAGTAATATGTTTGCTAAGATGGCTATAGATGTTCCCCAATATCTCTTAACTAAAAAGAATAAAGGTATAACCATACAAATAGCACTTAAGGCATTTATATAGTTCATAAAAGGAATTATCAAAGCCAAATTTGTTTTAAAAATTGGTGTAAAAAAATTTAACAATCCAAAGTATGCAAAAGAGATATCACGACCATAAAGCATACTACTTCCTAATGGTTTATTAGATATGATCGAGTCAATAATACCCATTGCCATACGAAAGCTATCTCTCTCTCCGAAAGTATCTTTGTATACGATTGATAAGTAAAAAGTACTAGCTAATCCTAACAATACAAGTATAATTAATACAATTTTATTGTTTTGTTGTTTCATAACTGTTCACTAGAAAGCCTCAGTGTAACTCTACCATAGAGAGTTAAATTTCAAAATCTTTTTAAGTAAAATTGAGTAATGTCAAATTACCAGTCCTTTCAAGATGTCTGAATCTACATCTTTAGTTTCTGAAAGGATATTTTAGAGGTTTTAGTATAATTTATTACTTTAAAGCCAAGACTGCCTCCGTGGACTCAGAGAAAATCAAGGCTTTTAATCTGTATAGCTGCAACTTTTAGTCGCCAGGAATATTATGGATTAAGACTTTATAAACATCCTCTGAGCTAAAATCTTAGAAATATGGGGGTTAATTTTAAGTTAGGTATGTTTTGGCTGCGCTTTCTTGGATCTGATGAATGATGACAAAAAGCTTTCAACCTAATTTGGCTAAGAGGATGTTTGATTGTTTTCGATAAAATAAAACATCTATTTTTTAAGGTGATACTTTTAATAATATTGTATAAATTAGTACATGATGTATTGCTTGATTTTTCCCTTAAACATTCGCGTCTGGATATGAACAGTGTATTCAGACTCTACTGCTAGGTCACGAACTTGTGGGTAACGTTGTAGAGGGGACTTTGAGGATGAAGGTCGTTCTGCAATAAAAATCTAAGCTTCTAGACAAAACTTGTATTTTCGACGACAGCCATTGTCGCAACAAAAGTGTCATGATTACCAAGATTATCCACGAAAGAGCAAGTTTTGTGGGCAGTTATTCTTTATGAATTGTTAATCTCTACTAGCTTTTTAAATAATTTACTGTAAAATGCTGGCTACAAACTACGGTAATCTGGTCAAGCTACCGTACAAAATACTCTTCTACTCTGATTAACATGCAAATTCTCTGGTTTATTCCTACTGGTTCTCATGACGGACGCTATTTAGGCACAGATATTGGCTCTCGTGTTGCCACACCTGATTATTTGCAGCAAATTGCCCAAGCTGTGGATAATTTAGGCTACACGGGCGCATTGTTACCCACAGGGAGTTCTTGTGAAGATGCTTGGATAACTGCCGCCGCTTTCATCTCTGTCACTAAGCAGATGAAATTTCTCGTAGCAATTCGTCCAGGAATTACTTCCCCAGGTGCTGCTGCCCGGATGGCAGCAACGTTTGACCGGATTTCTAAAGGAAGATTGTTAATTAATGTGGTGACAGGTGGAGATCCTGTGCAACTTGCTGGGGATGGCTTGCATCTTAATCATGACGATCGCTATGATTTAACCGATGAATTTCTCACAGTTTGGCGGGGTATCGTCAGTGGGGGAACAGTCGATTTTAAAGGAAACTACCTGGATATCAAAGGTAGTAAACTCCTATTTCCACCAGTTCAAAAACCCTATCCACCTTTGTGGTTTGGTGGTTCATCTGCTGCTGCCAAGCGGGTTGCTGCTAAACATATAGATGTTTACCTGACTTGGGGCGAACCTCCACAGCAAGTAGCCCAAAAGATTGCCGAAGTTAGGCGACTGGCGGCTGAACAAGGTAGAACAGTGCGTTTTGGGATTCGCTTGCACGTAATTGTGCGAGAAACAGAGTCAGCTGCTTGGGATGCTGCCAATGAGCTAATTAAGTATGTGGATGAGGATGCGATCGCAAAAGCTCAGAAAGACTTGGCTAGTTCTGATTCTGAAGGACAGCGACGCATGAGTCAATTACATAGTGGTAGTCGAAAAACCTTAGAAATTAGCCCCAACCTCTGGACAGGAATTGGATTGGTGCGAGGTGGTGCTGGTACAGCCCTAGTTGGAGATCCCGACACCATTGTTGCTAGGATGCTGGAATATTGCAATTTGGGCATAGAAACCTTCGTGTTTTCTGGATATCCTCATTTAGAAGAAGCATATCGCACTGCTGAATTATTATTTCCACGCCTACCTTTGCAGAGTGAACCTGCACCTTTAACCCCACCAGCCTTGAGTACTGTTAGCGAAATCGTCACTAATGAGAAACTTGCTAAACAACTAACAAGTGCCTCATGACTAATTGATAATTCGTAATGACGCTTGATCGCTCGCTAACGCTACCGCTTCTCTACGAGACGCTGTTCGCGTTCGCTAACGTAATTTGTAATTAAAGAGAAAATTACAAATTATGTTGACGAAGCTTCTAGACTTATCCTTTGGAACAATCTAAAAACCAGAATTCAATGACTATTACTTTTAAACACACCAAACGCAACAACAATAATATATCTTTGAGCGAGGTGTTAGAAAACCCACAAATCGAGAAAATAGTTCCTTTAATTGTTCCTGTTTTAGTACTAGTACTTTGGGAACTTTCTTCCAGAACTGGTTTGCTCTCAACCAGAATTTTACCAGCCACTAGTGGCATCATCGCTACAGCGATTGAACTAGCCTCCACCGGAGAACTTTTTCAACATGTAGGAATTAGTGCTGGGCGGGGAATATCTGGTTTTATAGTTGGTGGTAGTATTGGCTTCGATTTAGGATTACTCAATGGCTTTTCTCGTATAGCAGAAAAGTTATTGGATGGTTCTCTGCAAATGCTCCGCACTATACCCAATTTGGCATTAATTCTGCTAATTATTCTCTTGTTTGGTATTGGCGATCAAGCTAGGTTATTTCTAGTGTCTATGAGTGTATTTTTTTCGATATATCTTAATACATTTCATGGCATTCGCAGTGTTGCCCCAATAGTGAAATTAATCTTACTCGATCATCTCATTGCAGATATTGAGCCACACCTACCATCTAATATAGATGTTGTAGAAGTGGATAGTGAAGGGAATCTCGATGGTGATGCTAGTGATGCAGAAGTTTATGTCAACGGATTTTACCTGAAAACCTCTACCACCGGAAAGTCTTTTATGGTCGTTACCGAACGCCTTTATCACACCCCATTGTTCCGCCTTGTAGCCACGGCTGAAAGAGCGCATAGCACAACTCTTTATCGACAATCTTAAACGCTACCAAACCGATCAGCCCTTGCGGAATGTCGTAGACAAGCAAGCTGGATACTAAAATATTGGGCACTTGTACTGAGCAAACGCGAACAGCATCTCGTAGAGAAGTATTGGGCATTGAAAAGAGGGAGAGGGAAGGATGCAGAGAAGAGGAATATTCCTCCTGCCCCCTGCTGCCCTTCTTTTTCCCCAATCTCCAACTACTTGACATTCAGCACCGACTTCCCCAATGACTGGCAAATAACATCATTTTGCGGTGTATGGATACGGCTACACAGAACGTCACGGTAGTGTCGCTCTAAAGGATTCTTTTTTGATAAACCAGGATTACCTATTAGTTCTAAGGCAATCTCCACAGCACGAATTGAATTAGTTGTGGTGAGATATTTAACAGCTTGTGCCTGTAATCCTACGTTAGGTTCATACTTGCCCTTGTCAATATCTTGAGCTAAGCTGTAAATTAATCTATTGTTAGCGAACAGCAGTGCTTCTATCTCACCCACAGCAGTTTGGAAGCGTGGCAGAGTTGCCAGTGGTTCTTTGAGATTAGAAGGCGATCGCTCCCAAAGATATTTAGCAAGCCAGTCTCGCGCACTAGTAGCAACACCAAGATATAAAGCACTGACTGTCAAACTGCCCCAAGTAGAAATCAACGGATCAAAGGATGGCGCAGCAGATATGGGGCTGATATTTAGAGCATACTCTGAGGGAATGAATACATTCTCTAAAATTAAATCATGGCTGCCCGTAGCTCTCATTCCCAAGTGATCCCAAGTTTCGACAATTCGCAAACCTGGCAGATCGCGCGGAACCAAAAAACTTCCAACTTGTGGTTCATCCTCAGTTGTCCGTGCCCATACAACAAAGTAGCTGAGGATAGGACTGCCCGTGGTGTACTGCTTATGTCCTGTTAAACGCCAGCCTTCTGTTGTTCGTTCGGCAATTGTAGCAGGTAATCCGCCTCTAGCTGGCGTTCCTAACTCTGGTTCAACACGGGCAGCATTTAGCAAAGATATGCCTTCGATTGATTCACGACACAGCCGCTTATATACTTCTGGATGCCAGTGACGGCTACGAGCCGCATGAGCATGTTGAAGATAGTGCATTGTTAATACTAACGCGGTTGAAGCATCGCCACGCGCTATCCCTTCAATCACCTGACAGATTGTTGACAGCCCCAAACACTGGCCACCGAATTCACGCGGGATGGTGAGGTTGAGCAATTCTGCGTCATGCAAGGCTGTAAAATTCTCGAAGGGAAAGGAACCATCTTTGTCGTGCCCCCCTGCACGGGTGGCAAAGTCCTTGGCCAAAGCCTCAACCCGGTCGTAAATATTGGGTAGAGTTTCTAAGCCTTTGGCTACAAAGGTGTCTGGCACTGCTTGCTCCAACTGTGACATAAATATTCCTTCACAACTCACTTGACTACTTAATCAAAGATGTTTTTCAATATATAGCGTTTCTCGCTTATGTGAGGTAAACCCGTAGGGGCACGGCATGCTCCCTACACCTTGCGATATAATTTTGTACTGCATCTGAATGGAAGCCGCTATAAAAGCATCTCAAGTTTGCAAAGAACATCAATTTTTTGCATGACGGAAGTCTTGCCTCACTCTGATAACCTGTAGAGGTCTTGATTCCCCACTTCCTCATCTGCCTCTGCCTCTGTCAACAGATAATTTCTTTTGGTGAACTGTATTGCTTTTAATAAACGTCAAATATACTACTTAAAATCGGTCGAAATTTAGTAAATAAGTTATTTGTGCAAGTATGACACAAACAGCTTTCAAGAGCAAGCCAACCAGAGGATTTAGCGATCGCTCCACAGTTTAACGAATCGCTAAATTCGCCTCAATTATAGATGTTCTAGTAGACTAATATGCAGCAACAGCATTACTGATTTGAAGAAAGGTAACGCTGTTTGTTTTTAGAGAATTTCCTACGTTTAACTAAATTTATAATTTCACACTTTGGTCAGGGCAATGGCTCTAGAATCATTACTAAATTTATACATTTAATATTTTACTTAATAGCATCGCAATTTTAAAGTTTTCAAAGACTAACTTGCAATTTATTGTCATTTTTGAACTAGAGACTCATTTGAGCACGACGAATATTTCTCAACTTAACCAAGCTGTAATACGTATCGTTGCCATACCCTTGCATGGTGAAAATCCTATGGTTGCGGTAATTTAATCAGATGTGTTGTCGATCACAGTGTTAACGTGTTTGATGTCACTGCTAATTCAAATAACTTAGTATACTGCTTAAAGAAACAATGTGCGTCTTCATAATTACCATCATGGTATGTCGCCTAGCTGTTTAAAGATTTAATGTATAAATGGGGTTTAAATATATTTTTTTGTTAAAAGTTATCTAGTAGGCGATTTTTTAAACAATTTACATTAAGAAAGTCCTAAATTCTTCAAATTTCGACTTAAGCAGTGTAAGCTAATTGTAACCTAATGAGGTAAATATGCTGTTAGTCGAGCCTATTTTAATCACTTGCATTTATTACACGATAGGAGGTATAATACAAACGTTAAATGAGTTGCTAGATGTTCCATTAAAAATAATGGATACACACCACTGGGAAGGATTCGCTCTCGAATCTTCCAACTCCTCTTAGGCAGTCTTTGTCTAAGTAAAATTTTGCTTTATTAGCAAAATATCCAAAAATTATGATGTGCTTTTATAGTTTTTATAGCCCTATCCTTCCTGTAGCCTAACCAAAGCTAGGTTTTTAGTGATAGAGGTTGCTTTTCTTGCGACTGAGGCTATCCCGGCAACTCTCCCCTAGACTCGCAAAACCCTAGGGGAATAACACCGGGCGTTAATTGCACATTGTGTAAGTCTATGATTAACCAACAAGGTTAATCATAAGTGTAGTTATGTTCTTTTTGCTGTCAGGCTTTGGTCACACAACTACAATAGACTGCGTTTAATCATCATTTACAACTCAATGCAATTTATACAATTATGTCACACCATTTTAGTGAAGACAAGGCTATTAATAAAGTTTTGAATGTATTAAATCATTCTATTATGTTTTTTTCCAAGTCAGGTCTTCTTTAAAATCTGAAAGCCAATTTTCAGCTAGGATATATTCTTTCCGAATCAATAATTCTGGAAAAATTTTCAATAGTTGGTGATTGACAACCCAAATAATTCCCATAACTATTACTGCACCTAGACAATTTGGATTTGATAATAATTTTTCTTAATCATCAATTACGGACACTGCTGATTATCGAAATGTGCCAGCCATACATATTCGTGCCGAGTCTGTTGATGTAATTAGTTGATGTTTAACTTAAATTCTAGCCAAGCAAAGGTCTAGCTCAATATCTTGACATTCACATTAGTGATTGTCACAATCAAAAACTTGGTAGAACTAGTAGGGCTGTCCACCAAATAAAAAATACCTTGTATGTAAAAGAGAGATAGTAACTACAATGTTCTTTCCTCACAACAATACTTCAAAGAAGTTTATAGTTTCTCCGGTGAAAATACGGTATTCAATAATATTTTTAATTAATTTTTGAATCTGATTCAGGCTAATAACTAAATTTTGTTGTGGAGCTGAGAAAATGCCACCAGTGCTTTTTGAACGAAATGTAAGTGAAAGACTGTTGTACACCTTAGGTGTAAAGCTTTCAGAAAAAGAATTACAAAACTTTTTGGCACAAATGGAGATTGTAGAGCCACCAGTAGCAAAGGAGTTCTGGCAATCTGCACAGACTAGTCCTGGTATCTATATTATTCTTACAGGTAAAGTCCGACTGTTGGATAGCTCTGAAAATTTAATTACTACCTTTGGTGCATGGTCTTTTTTCGGCGAATTGACTCTGTTTCCCGAAGCTAACTTTAGTCCTTATGTAGTCAGAGCTTCGACAAGCTTAAAACTTGGCTATTTCAGGCAAGAAGCATTGCAGACGTTGATAGACAAGTATCCTAACATTCGCGATCGCCTTTTTGCCCGTGCAGAACTTTGGGATTTGTTGTTGTTATGTCGCCAAATCTCACAATTTCCGTGCCACACATCACAAGTTCCAGGAATGCTCAAAGCTTTATCTCTGTTTGAGCGACACGAGTTAGACACTGGCTCTGTAAGTCCAAAAATATCTCAAGATTCACAATTATGGCTATTGTACAAAGGACATCTGCGGCATTCTCAAGGCCATTCTTTGACAACAGGCACAATTTTTGCCCAACCAAAACAAGGAGATTGGCAAGCAACACAACCAACGATTGCTTACATTCTGAAAAACGATCAGATGCAAACAGCACTAGAATACTTCCCAGAATTGGGGGAGTGGGCTTTGGCCATGAACGTCAGCGAAACGGGATTAGAGACTGAGGACTGGGGAGTGGGGACTAGAGAAAAAACTTTCCCATCTCCAAAATCTAAAATTATTCCTTTTCCGCAAAGAGAGAAGCAGTCACAACAACAGCCAAAAAAGTCGCGTTTGTACTTTCCCAGCCCGAAAGTTCAAATAGGGCATTGGTGGAAACGCATCACCAAAACCTATCCCTTCTATGCCCAACAAAGTACAGCCGATTGTGGCTCTGCTTGCTTGGTGATGATTGGTAACTATTGGGGCAAACATTTTAATATCAATCGCCTGCGGGATATGACCAATGTCAGCCGCAACGGTGCATCTCTGAAGGCGATGGCAGCAACAGCAGAAAACCTGGGTTTTGCCAGCCGTCCAGTGAAAGCCAGTCTTGATAAATTAGCAGAACAACCTTTACCTGCAATTGTCCACTGGGATGGTAAACATTTTATTGTTGTCTATGAAATCACCAAAAAGCGGGTGATTGTATGTGACCCAGAGATTGGCCAACGCAACCTGACAAGAGCTGAATTTCAAGCCGGTTGGAGTGGTTATGCATTGTTACTGGAACCTACAGCCCTACTCAAAAATGCTAAAGACGAAAGTAGAAGCTTTTGGAAATTTTTTGAGTTAATCAAACCTCACTATCGAACACTGCTAGAAATTTTTATAGCTTCGGTGGTAATTCAATTATTTGGGCTGGTAACGCCAATATTTACCCAGTTGTTGCTCGACAGAGTACTTGTGCAACGTAGTGTTCCAACCTTAAACGCTATTGGTTTGGGAATGATTGTTTTTGGGTTGTTTGGTGTTGCTGTAAATGGTGTAAGGCAATATCTATTATTTCATACTGCTAACCGCATTAGCATTGCCTTACTCGTAGGCTTTATCAAACATACCTTCCGTTTACCCCTTGCTTATTTTGAGTCGCGTTACGTTGGGGATATAGTCTCTCGCATCCAAGAAAACCAGAAAATTCAACAATTCCTTACTGGTCAAACACTATCCATAGTGTTGGATATGCTGACATTAGTAGTTTATCTAGCCTTGATGTTCTCCTATAGCTGGCGGATGGCATTATTCGTGCTGTGTACTGTACCGCCATTTTTTATCTTGGCGCTGGCTAGCACAAGTATTTTGCGCCGTATCTCTAGAGAGATTTTTAATGCAGGTGCTAAAGAAAATAGCTATCTCATAGAATCCTTAAATGGAATTCGTACTGTCCGCTCATTAGCAATTGAACAGACAGTGCGTTGGCATTGGGAGGAACTGCTGAATGATGTAATCAAAAAAGAATTTAATGCTCAAATAATTGGCAACCGCCTGCAAATTATCAGTGGTGTCATCCAAACTTTTGTGAATACTTCATTGCTGTGGTATGGAGCAACCCAGGTAATTAATGGCGAACTGACTATTGGACAATTAGTTGCTTTCAATATGTTGGTGGGTAACGTCTTAGATCCTTTTCAGCGACTGGCTCTGCTGTGGAATGAATTACAGGAAATTGTGATTTCTACCGAACGCATTAATGATGTGTTGGAAGCAAAACCAGAAGAAGACCTAGAAACTAAACCTCGCAAGCCGTTGGGTAAGCTTCGCGGTAACATTTGTTTCCAGAATGTTACCTTTCGTTATCACTCAGAAAGTGAGACTAACGTATTAGAAAATCTCAACTTTGAAATTAAGCCAGAACAGATGGTTGCAGTGGTGGGGCGCAGCGGTTCTGGAAAAACAACCCTGAGTAAGTTGATTTTGGGTTTATACCCGCCGACAGATGGCAAAGTACTTATTGATAGTTCTGATATAACTACTCTTTCCTTGCGATCGCTCCGTTCTCAAGTCGGCGTTGTCGACCAAGATACTTTTCTGTTTGGTGGGACTATTCGGGAAAACATTACGATCGCTTATCCAAATGCTTCTTCAGAAGAAATTATCCAAGCAGCAAAATATGCTGGAGCCGATGAATTTATTCAAAAACTACCGATGGGTTACGAATCCGAAATTGGTGAAAGCGGTGGTATGCTCTCTGGTGGACAACGCCAACGCCTAGCTATTGCTCGTGCTTTGCTCGGAAATCCTCGGTTATTACTGTTTGATGAAGCCACTAGTCACCTAGATTCGGAATCAGAACGAATTATTCAAAACAACCTCAAAACAATTCTTAAAGGACGCACAAGTGTAATTATTGCCCATCGCCTCTCTACAGTCCGCAACGCTGACTTAATCCTGGTTTTAGACCAAGGCGTTTTAGTAGAAAGCGGTACTCATGACGAATTAATCGCTAAAAAAGGTCATTATTACTATCTGAATCAACAACAACTGGCTCAAGTTAGTTGAGGTTGGGCATGGGGCATTGGGCATTGATTATTTCTCCCTTATCTTCAGCCCCCATTCCCCAGTTCCCAGTCCCCAGTGATTATCGGAAATAAAACCATGCCAAATCCCAATAGATCATCGCCACTTCCCCAAGATGAGCAAGATAAGTATCAAGGTTACACACAGCAAGAGGAATCAGTAGAATTTGACGAGCAGACAGAGGCAGAAAATGACAGTCAAGATTTGTACTACGGTACAGAAGGATTGCTCAATGCCTTACCTCAAATTTGGACTCGTGGTTTGTTGTATGTGCTCATTGGCTTTACTGGTCTATTCTTGCCTTGGGCAACACTCTCGAAAGTAGATGAAACTGGTAGCGCCAGAGGACGTATAGAACCTAAAGGTGCAACTCAAAAATTAGACGCTCAAGCTGGTGGGAGTGTCAAAGCAGTTACGGTCAGAGAAGGAGATACAGTTAGAGCCGGCCAAGTTTTACTGGAACTGGATTCTGAACTGCTGCAAACGGAATTGCAACAAGTCCAGAGCAAATTGCAAGGGCTACAAAATCGGCAATCTCAACTGGAATTGCTGAAAAATCAACTCTTAATGTCAACTAGCTTGTTAGAGCAACAAAATAAATCCCAAGAATTAGAAAAAATGGCTCAAGTTAACCAGGTGCAGCAAGACCTGGATGCGAAACTGAGTAGCTATAACCTCCAAAAGTTAGAAAAGCAATCATTAGTTAAGCAAGCAGAGCAGCAGATTGACACCAGTCGTGAAGATCAGGAATCGGCTAAAGCCCGTTTGAGTATAGATTCTAAGCAAGTTGAACGCTTTAGCAAGCTGGTTAACGATGGCGCGGTTTCTGCAACCCAAGTTGATCAACTCAAAAAAGAAGAGCAAGAAAGCAAACGACTCTATAACAAGTCTGTATCAGATATTAAACAAGCTCAATTGCGCTTGGCGGAAGAGATAAATCGTTACCAAGTAACTATCAAAACGTTGGAGTCTGATATCAAACAAGCAAAACTCCGACTCCAAGAAGAACAAAGTAGCTATAAAAGTGTCATGCAAGCCGGAAAACTGGGTGTCATGAAAAATCAGGAGCAGCTAAAAGACATACAGGCACAAATAACAGCAACACAATCAGAAATCGCTCAGACTAAAAGCCAGCTTATATCTACAAGGTTGCAAATTCAGCAACGAGTGGTGCGATCGCCAATTAATGGAGTGATTTTTGAATTACCCACCACTAAGCCAGGAGCAGTGGTACAAGTCGGTCAAAGGATTGCCCAAATCGCACCGAAGCAAGCAGAGTTTGTACTTAGAGCAAATATGCCTAATCAAGATAGCGGTTTCTTGAAGGTAGGAATGCCAGTAAAAGTCAAGTTTGATGCCTATCCTTTCCAAGAGTATGGCATTGTGCAAGGTAAAGTTGCTTGGATCTCTCCTGACTCGAAAATTACCCAAACATCCCAAGGCAACATCGAAAACTATGAATTAGAAATCACCTTAGACCAGCAGTATGTGCAAAGTGGCAACAAACGTATTTTATTAGGTGCCGGACAGACAGCAAATGCTGAAGTCATCATTCGTCAACGGCGGGTAATTGACTTTGTTTTAGATCCGTTTAAGAAACTGCAAAAAGGCGGTTTAGAGATGTAGTGAAAGCGAGGAAATAAAACAAGGAAGAGAAGAGGAATAATCAATGCCCTATACCCAATTCCCAATTCCCTTAATTATTGGAGATATCGTGTTATGCCCCATAATCTGACCATTTCCACTTCAGATATCATTCACAGTCTTAAACTCTCCTGTCAGATACCTGATGTGGTCAAAGCGATCGCATCGCAAAGCATTATTACCGAAGCAGCTAAAGCGGCAGGAATTACAGTCACACCAGAAGAACTACAGCAAGAAGGAGATGACTTACGGTTTGCCAAGAAGCTTGTTAAAGCTAAAGACACCTGGGCATGGCTAGAAAAACACCATTTGTCTGTGGATCAGTTTGAAGAATTAGCTTACAACAACATCCTTGCGCGGAAGTTAGCCAATCATCTGTTTTCCAATCAACTCGAAAAACACTTTTATGAACACCAGCTACATTATGTCGCTGCTGTTACCTACGAAGTCATCTTCGAGGAGCGAGACTTGGCTTTAGAGTTTTTTTATGCCCTAGAAGAAGGCGAAATCAATTTTCCAGACATTGCTCGTCTGTATATTTCAGAACCAGAAGCCAGACGCGCTTATGGATACCAAGGACTTCGATACCGCAAAGATTTTCGTCCAGAGATTGCCGCTGCTGTATTTGCTGCTGCACCACCACAAGCTCTCAAACCGATTACGACTCCCAAGGGAGTGCATTTAATTTGGGTGGAAGAAGTCATTCAACCCCAATTAGATGAACAGTTGCGCCAAAAAATCATTACAGAATCCTTTTCTGATTGGTTAAAGCAAGAAATCAACACGATGAAAATAGTTGTTCAACTAGACTCAGACGAAGCGCAGGAGGAATTACTAGATATCTTATTGCCCAAGACTAAATAATTTATGAAATTTGAAGTGTTTTTTCGCTAACTACCCTCCCTGGCTTAGGGTAGATATCTCTAGCATTGAAAAATGTTTTAGATGGAGATTTTTTACTTAAAAATTTAATAGTCTTTCTTTTTTAGTGTTTTGTGAATATATCTACAAAATGCTATTTTGGCGTTATAAAAAATTAAACTAAATCGCTAAAACTCTTGCTAGGCAGTAATAATTAAAGTTATTGCTTTATTTTGCAACATAATTTTATTTAACTTAAATTAAGGCTATAGTATGATAAATACAAACTTAAATACATCAGTTTTTTTAATCAGAAAATAGTAAAAAAAGCATTGACTTTTCTGAGCAATAAAGTATATTAAGTATATAGCCGACGAAAACAAGTTGGTTACACCAAAAATCCCCAACAACAGTTACAAACTTTAGGAGAACTCAAATGATTATTTCTGATCTTAACTACTTAGAAAATACCTCTGAAGAAATTATTGTTGGTGGTGGTAATACACCAGCAAAACCAAACAATGCGCCTAAGACTGTAAAATTTAAATCCTTTGCATCAGCACAAGCACTCGCTAGTGCATTAGGACTAAAGACTGAAGCTCTAACCGCTACTGCCACCGCTACCGGAGAAGGTTTTGCTGAATCTGCTTCAGCATCCCAATCTAGCTCTAGTAACTAGTAATAATTAAACTCTACTCACAAAAAGTACTAACTTTTGCAAGTAGAGTTAGGCTCGAAAGCCTAGTATATTGATAAATTGCCGAAGGTTCTTTGCTCATTTGAGCCTTCGGCTTTTACCCAAAATACATTCTTTGATCCCAAATAACTGTTTTCGCAATAAATTTTTACAAAGTTTATTGCTCAAGCTAGTTTAAAGTCTTTGCTGTTTGCCCGCCCTGAATTAAAACTCTGGGCTAATAATTATAAGTGAAGCGCTTTACCGTAGCCTTAATCCTCTCGTAAGCCCCCGAAAGGTAGAGAAGGGCAGAATTCTTTTTAATTAAGTTTGGTTAAGTAATCAAGCAGACATGATGTCAATCGATTTTCAGCAAATTCAGTTATAAGTTTCAAAAGCTTAAGTTCCTTGCAGATATAGGAACAAAAGATATATCAGACATCTCCAAAAAAGAATGTAGAGACGTAGCACTGCTACGTCTCTACAAGGGTTCTAGTTAACGCATATTTAATTTCTGGAGATGTCTAATAAAAATGATTGTTTGAAGAAGAATTCATAAATTTCGCGCAGCGTCTCGTAGAAAAGGCTTTACAGGTTGTTTGAAAAGTATTTCGCTTTGACTTTAGGCACTCTTAGATCCCCCCTAACCCCCCTTCAAAAGGGGGGAACCGGAGTCAAAGTCCCCCAATTTATCGGGGGATTTAGGGGGATCTAGAACGTTTTGCTACCAACAAGAGGATTTTTCAAAGAACCTCTTACGCTACGCTATCCGCCAGCCGTACAGAATTCTGTTGGATAAATTATGACCCATAAATCAAAGGATACAAGCTCCTAAGTTTATTTATGGTTACTGAGCTTGTCGAAGTATGGGGATTGTTAATTTTGAATTTGGAGCAAACCGACGTGACCACAATTCCTGATGCTCTCCAACTCGCAGGTCAATATCACCAAGCCAAGCGCTTCACCCAAGCCGAAGAGATTTATCGTCAAATTATAGACGTAGATTCCAACCAGTTAGAGGCATTATATGGATTAGGTCTGCTGGCGCAGCAGCGGGAACAATATCAAAATGCAGAACAATTTTTTCAAGCAGCCCTGCAATTGCAGCCAGAAGCTGCGGCAATACACAACAGCTTGGGGTTTACTCTGCAACAACAGGGTAAACTAGAAGAAGCGATCGCCTGTTATGAAAAAGCGCTAAAAATTCTCCCTGACTGCATAGAGGTGCAAATTAATATCAGTCATATTCTCTACATTCAAGGAAAGCTCTCACCAGAAGAACAAGTCTATTACGCAGAATTGAATCAGCAGTTTGCTTTAGGTAGGCAACAGGCAGGCGATTTAAATATGGCAGAGTTATATTATCGCCAAGCTATTGCATTGCAGCCAGATTTGGTATTATCTCATTATAATTTAGGAGAGCTACTCCTAAACCAAGGGCGATTAAATGATGCCATCAATTCTTACCAACAAGCAATAAAAATTAAACCAGATTCTCATTACGCCTACCACAACTTAGGATGTGTTTTTGAGGAAAAAAAACAATTTAAGGAAGCAATAGAAGCTTACGAAAAAGCTTTAAGCATTCAACCAAATTTTGCACTTACCTATAACAACTTAGGAAATATTTTCAAGGCACAAAATAGACTTGATGCCGCCAGAGAATATTATCAACGAGCTATTAAAATTGAACCTGATATTGATTATATCTATTGCAACTTAGCAGTAGCATTTAGAGATGATAACAAAATAGAAGCAGCAGTCCAGGCATTTGAACAAGCGGTCAAAATTACACCAAACTATGATGTGGCTAAATTTGGTGTTTGTATCAGCCAACTGCCAATTATCTATTCTAGTGTTGATGAAATAGCGTTCAGACGAAATCAATATCAACAGCATTTGCAAAATTTAGCTAAATATTATGAATTAACTAATCAAGAAGAACGGGCAAAAGCATCTGAGGCTGTGGGAATATTTCAGCCTTTCTATCTAGCGTATCAAGGCTTAAATGACCGAGATTTGCAGCGAATTTATGGGGAAATGATTTTCCAGATTATATCGAGTCGCTATCCCCAATATAGCCAGCCGCTTGTTCTGCCAAATTTAGATAAAACTCAAAAGGTTCGTATCGGTATTGTCTCTGGATTTTTCTCTATTCATTCTAATTGGAAAATTCCTATTAAAGGTTGGGTAGAAAATATAGATCGAAGTGAGTTTGAAATATTTGGTTATTACACTGGAACTCAAAAAGATTCTTCAACAACTAGTGCGAGCAAAGCTTGTGATAAATTTGTTCAAGGTGTTAACTCAATTGAACAATGGTGTGAAATAATAACAAAAGATAAATTACATATCTTGATTTTTCCTGAGTTTGGGATGGATCCAATAACAGTCCAACTGGGTTGCCTGAGATTAGCACCAATTCAAATGACATCTTGGGGACATCCTGAGACTAGTGGATTACCAACAATTGACTATTACTTGAGCAGTGACTTAATGGAACCAGAAAATGCTCAAGAACATTATACAGAAAAATTAGTTAGATTACCCAATCTATCTATTCATTACATACCTTTAGCAATTAAACCCGAAGAAATTAAAAAACCAGACATAGGTTTAAAAGAGGATGATATTTTCTTCTGGTGTTGTCAATCATTATATAAATATTTGCCCAATCATGACGATGTTTTTCCATCTATTGCTAAAGAGTTAGGAAACTCTAAATTTGTATTTATTAAAAATGAAAGTGAAGAGATTACAGAAATATTTCGCCAGCGCTTAAACCATGCTTTTGCAGCATTAGGGCTAGATTATCAAAATCACTGTTTATTTTTATCTTCCCTCAATCACATGAAGTTTGCTGGCACTACAGCCTTAGCAGATGTTTTCTTAGATAGTATTGGTTGGTCTGGATGTAACTCTACCCTCGAATCTATTGCTCATAATATTCCGGTTGTCACTTTACCAGGAAAACTGATGCGGGGACGGCATTCTCTGGCAATTTTGAAGATGATGGGTATGGAAGAGACAATCGCTTCAAATAAATCAGAATACGTACAAATCGCCATTCGTCTGGGGAAAGATGCTAAATATCGGCAACATATTTCCCAGCAAGTTGCAGAAAATAAACATAAATTATATGGCGATTTAAAGCCAGTCAGAGCGCTGGAAGATTTTATTTTGCAGCTGGTTAATAAACCAAGACAATTTAACGTCCAAGAAGTTGCTGAACTCTTTCAACTTGCAGTTCAACATCATCGAGCTAATCGCCTAGACGAAGCCGAACAGCTATATCGTCAGGTGATAGAAGAACAACCAGGCTATTCAGAAGCATTATACAATTTAGGGATGCTGGCACAACAGAAAGGTGCGTTGCCAAAAGCTCAGAAGTATTTGAGTGCAGCTTCGCAAGTTCAGCCTAACTCTGTGAAAATTTGGTTTAGTTTAGGCAATTTGCTTCAAACCCAAGGACAGTTACCAGAGGCTGAAGACGCTTACCAAAGAGCTATTGCTTTGCGACCAGATGCAGGGACAATTTACAACAATTTGGGCTACACCTTGCAACAACAAGGTAAATGGGAGGAAGCGATCGCATCCTATCAAAAAGCTCTGGAATTTCAGCCCAACTGCATAGAAGCGGAAGTCAATTTAGGGAATGCACTTTTTGCCCAAGGGAAGCTCTCAAGAGAGAAAAAAGCCTATTATGCTGAATTGAATTATCAGCTGGGCATTGCCCGCCAACAAGCAGCTGATTGGCAAACTGCTGTTATTTACTATCGAGCTGCGATCGCACTACAGCCTGATTTGGTAGAAGCTCATTATAACTTGGGGGTGATATTGCAAGAACAAGGGGAGTTAGAACATGCGATTGCTTGCTATCAAAAAGTTTTAGGATTCAATGCCCAACACCAAGAAGCCAACATGAAATTAGAAAAGATTTACCAAACCTAGTACCAAGAAGTTACACAAATTTGACTCACTAAAAATTTCTGCCTAAATCGGTTATCTCATGCGATCACCAACTGCCATCAATCTAAATTAAAAAAATACAATCGCTTTCAGCTAATTGTCTATCTGATAGATACTTTATTGCCAGCAAACAACCGATTACATTTTCCTTGCTGATAAGGTTCATTACTTAGAAAGTTGGCAGCAAAAACCAGAATTTTATTACTCTTTCATGAGATAATAAATTATGGTAAAAATTCATAAATTACCATAATTTCAGAGAAAAAACTGACATTGAGTCATCAGCATCTCAATTAATGAGATAAAATCCCTCTGCTTCCACATTCAGCTTGAAATAGTCAATTAGGCTATTTAAAAGTTCTGTTAAGAGCAAGTGCTGGATAAAAGCTGACAGGTTCATAGGGATATCGAGAGACTTAGTTCGTAAATTAGGAGAGAATTACTCCCCAAATATTTACGCGCAAATTTGTTAACTAACAAAATCAACAGAGGTTTTTATGGCAAAAGTATCACTAAAACTTACAGCTTCAGACTTACTTAAATTCAATGGTAGAGCTAATCTCAATAACAAGCCCGAGCCTAAGCCCGATCCTAGTCCTAATTTTGCTACCGCTCAAGGGGATACTATTTTTTCCAACTATAGTCAAGGTGCTTCAGAAGTTTTAACTGCTGCCCAGACGGACACATTAGTTAAAGGTGGCGTGATTGCTGCTATTGCTGAGGCTGAAGCAAGTTTTGACTCAACTTTTTCATCACTTTTCACTCAGGCTGCTGTCATTGGATTAGAAGGTGAGTTTCTAGGTACTTCCAACAGCGAAGCAAAGGTACTTGCTAGTTTTGCGGTTGACCCTAATGAAAACTTCTCTTTTAATTTTTCAGCAGATTTAGCACTGAAAGCTAAAGAAATTGAAAATTCTGACGTTGAATATAACAAGGCTCAGTCTACAAGCACTTTTTTAGTGTTAGATACCACAAATCCCAACAAGGCCAAAGTTATAGATTATTTTGGTGTTCAGGGTAAATTAATCTCCTCTAGGCAAATTGGGAATTTAACCTTTGGCAGTAGTAGCAATGTGAAGATTGATAGTCGTAATAAAACTTCTGATATTGATGGCGACAATGGCAGTGACTTCTTGAATGGTGGTGCTGTTGGGACTTATCAGCGGAATTTTAATCGCAATACCAACTTAACTATAGTTGAAATTAATACTAGTTCTGCTGAATTGGCAGGAGATACTTTAATCGGCAACCTGGGTAAAGATGTTATCTATGGCACGATTCGGAAGGATAATCTGACAGGAACCAACGGGGCGGACAAACTTTATGCCAGCTTGGGGAATGATAAGCTATCTGGAAAGAAAGGTAATGATGTCCTCGACGCAGGCCAAGGTAATGATACGCTAGATGGTGGGGATGGCAATGATACACTCTATGGCGGTTTAGGCAATGATGTCTTGGTTGGTGGTAGTGGTAATGATGTCTTGGTTGGTGGCGATGGTAAGGACAGATTTACTTTCCAACGTAGCGATGTCTTGTTGAAAAATGACTTTGATGTCATTCAAGATTTCCAGGTTGGTATTGATAAAATTGTATTAAACGGCTGGGGAACCCAAGGTAGTATAACAGATACCAACGATGGCGCTCTCCTCACCTTAAATTCAAATCTTCTTTCTTCCTCTAATCCACAAACAATACTATTTGCAGGCTTGGATAGCAGTCAGATCAGCTTAAAATCAATATTCTAGCAAGCCGATTTCATTACTACTCTGATTCGGGATGATTCGCACCTTAAAAAGCAGAGATGTTTCATTCCCTAAAAGACTCTGATTTACAAGCATCTTAGTCAAAACAATCAGGTGAGTAAAAAATCTGATTAGACAAGAAAATGTTGATGCCTTTTTTGGGAGAGGTTTTACCAACGGCAACCCCTATGGTGTACGCATTGAAATTTACTCGTTGAGTTGGTAATTTTTCGATTACTAATACTAATTCAAATAATGTTTGCGACAAATCAATTATTCGTAAGGGCACAACAATGTTATGCCCCTACCTATCTGTCGCATTCTTTTTCCAATTTGGTATAACTTAACGCTTATTTCTTGCCCATACTGTTGACAAAATCTCTCCCCTGTCAAATGAAATAGACCTGTTTTTTAACAGGTAAAAACAGATAAAAATATTTTTTTATTGATAGTTATCATATATCTTTTGAAGCTATACTAATCAGCAACAATCTAATATCAACTTAGATATAGTTATGGATAATACATAGTTATGAATACTACAAGTATTTCAGAATTTAAAGTTAAATCTCTTATTCAAATTGCGGTGCAGAAGCATCAGTCCGGTCAAAAGTATGAAGCGGAATTGCTAGATAAAACAGAAGTAGCTGGAATTCTCGAACTAGCGGTTCAACAGCAACGAAGCAATCATTTAGTGGAAGCAGAACTGCTATATATTCAAGTTCTGGAAAAACAGCCTGACCACCCAGAAGCTTTATATAGTTTAGGGATGTTGGCGCAGCAGATGGGGCAACCCGAAATTGCTGAACAGTGGCTAAGTGCGGCTTCGCAAATTCAAGCAAATTCTGTTAAGATTTGGTTCAGTTTAGGTAATTTGCGTTTAGTTCAGGAACAGTTTTCGGAAGCAGAGAAAGCTTATCGCCAAGCTCTAGTTTTATTACCTAACTCACTGCCCATTTACAACAACTTGGGCTATGCTCTGCAACAACAAGGATTATTTGAAGAAGCAATTAACTACTATCAAAAAGCTCTAGAGTTAAAGCCAGACTTTATAGAAGCAGAGACTAATTTGGGCGATGTACTACACGCTCAAGGTAAGCTCTCTAGCAATCAACAAATACACTATGCACAATTAAATAATAAATTGGGTGTTGCCCGGAAAAAAGCAGGGGATTTGAAAAATGCTGTTACTTGTTACAAGCAAGCGATCGCACTACAGCCAGATTTACTAGAAGCTCATTATAACCTGGGGTTGGCGCTGCAAGAACAAGGTAAGTTTGAAGAGGCGATAATATGCTATCAAAAACTCTTGGAACTTAATCCTAACGATGGGAAAATTTACCTCAACATAGGCAAAGTTTACCAACAGCAAAACCAATTCCAAAAAGCAGTTTCTGCCTATCAACAAGGGTTAAAGCTGATTAATCCCCACTATGCCAAAGCATTAGCGGCTGGTAAAGATGCTGAAATTCCTCAACAAGTACCAGTCACACCTTCAATTCCTCAAGGGGAGGTAATTGTAGGGCAATATAGCTTTCCGACTATTCCGACCGTAGCAGATGATATAGGTAAGCGGCCTTTTTGGAGTGTGGTGATAACTGTATATAACCGCACAGACTATCTCCTCGAGTGCCTTGCAAGCGTGTTGGCACAATGGCAAGGAGAAGAGCAGATGGAAATCATCGTCATGGACGATGCTAGTAAAACGCCAGTATTTGAAGTGGTGAATAGTATTGGACAAGGAATAATCCACTACTATCGTAATCCGCAAAATCTCGGTCTGCCAGGAAATTGGAATGCCGGAGTTGCTCTAACTCGCGGTCATTGGGTTCATTTACTGCACGACGATGATTATATTCTCCCTGGTTTTTATTCCCGGCTACAAGAAAGTCTAGAAGGGTGTTCCGATTTTGTAGGAGCAGCTTCTACGGGTTATCAAAATATTAACGAGAAAGGAGAAGTAATTTTCCGCCAACAAATCTATCCAGAGCGAGGGATTGTCCAAAATTGGTTGCAACATATTGGACTTAGTAACTCATTGAATATGCCTGCGGTGGTGATTCGTCGAGAAGCACACGAAAAGTTGGGCGTATACCATCCTGAATTGACTTATACAAGTGATTGGGAAATTTATAAACGCATTGCCTCTGTTTACGATTGGTGGTATGAACCAGAAATTTTAGCTCGTTACCGCCAACATGCTAACAATGTTACCACCGAACTTTTACTCTCTGGGAAGCAGATGATATCCATCCGCCGTGCAATTGAAATATCAGAGAGTTATTTTCCTGCTGAACACTCGGCACAAATTACAGCCCAATCCCGGAGTTATTATTTTCTTTATTGTCTAGAATTGATTCTAATTCCTCTACAGGCTAGGAATCTGACAGGAGTTTGGCAAGCCTTGGAAGAGGCTCTAACAATAGATCGTAGCCCTGAAGCAGTGGCAAAGTTATTTAGTTGGTTAACACGAGAAGAAGCAGCTCCTCTGCGTGATGAAATTGCCTCAAGATTTATCTTACTTCCTTTATGAAGGCTCATTTAGCAAAAAGCAAAAATTTTCTAGTTTTGGACTGAAAACTATGGCAATTAATCAGGTTGAAGGCAACATCCTGCAAGAAGAAGGTCATTGGGAAGAAGCGATCGCATCCTATTACCAAGCCTTAAAACTCAATCCCCAAAATTGGGAAATCTACAACCGTTTAGGTCAGGTTTACCAAGCTCAAAACCAGATTACAGAAACGATTTCGGTATATCGTCAGGGGTTGACCTTACTCAATCCCCACTACGCCAAAGCGGTGGCCGCTTACCAGAACGCTGCCATCACCCAAGAAATGCTCGTTACTCCCCCCATTCCCCAAGGTGAGGTTACTGTTGGCGACTATGAGTTTCCAGCAATTCCACCCGTAACAGAATCAGAAAAACCCCGACCATTTTGGACTGTAGTGATTCCGGTATATAACCGCACCAATTATCTCCTTGAATGTCTGGCTAGCGTCTTGGTGCAATGGCCTGGGGCAGAGCAGATGGAAATTTTGGTGATAGATAATGCCAGTACACCACCGTTATTCGATTTAGTGAATAGTATTGGACGAGGAGTAATCCGCTACTACCGCAATCAGGAAAATATTGGAGTACTGCCAAATCACAATGTAGGCATTTCCCTCAGTCGCGGTCAGTGGATTCATATCCTGCATGATGACGACTGTGTGCTTCCAGGTTTTTATAACCGACTCCAGCAAAGTCTTCAAGGGTGTCCAGATTCCATAGGAGCCGCTTTCGGAAATTTTGAATATTTCAATGAAAAAGGAACAGTAGTTGAAAAAGGGGAAGTGATTTCTTGGTTTGGAGACGATAAAGGTATCCCTCAGAATTTTTTGCAGGCGATTGGTGTGACATGCCCATTACAGGTGCCTGCGGTTGTCATTCGTCGCGTTACTCATGAACAACTAGGAGGTTATTATCCGCATTTAGTTTGCGCTTCTGAATGGGAACTCTACAAACGCATTGCTGTTTCTTATAATTGGTGGTACGAACCGGAAAGTTTTGCTCGTTACCGTATACATTCCCACAGACTGACAGATGATGACTTATCATCTGGGATTCTGGCGACATCCATCCGCCAGGGTATAGAAATTTCTAAAAGTTATCTTCCTGTTGAACATCGCGCAGACATTACAATCCAAGCTTGCAGCTATAACTTCAATTATTGTCTGACACGAGCGGCAATTCCTCTGAAAAGTGGCAATGTTGCAGGGGCTTTGCGTATGCTCCAAGAAATTCTCAAACTCGATCGCTCTCCGCAAGCGTTAGCAAAGTTATTCGCTTGGTTGACTCAAGATGAAGTTGCTCCCGTAAGAGAAGAAATTATTGCTAAGTTGCTATCAGTACCTGTAGACAATATTCCGACTGAATTACAACCCCCACAAACTGCGATCGCACCATAAAATAATCGGATATGAAAGTACTTGTAACTGGAACTGAAGGTTATATCGGCTCCTTATTGGCTCCCCTGATGATCCAACAAGGTCATGAAGTAATTGGTTTGGATACTGGCTTTTATAAAGTAGGTTGGCTATATAACGGCACTAAGGTAACTGCCAAAACCCTCAACAAAGACATCCGTCACATCACAACAGAAGACCTGGAAGGCGTGGAAGCAGTAGTTCACATGGCAGAACTTTCCAACGATCCTCTAGGTCAGTTAGCGCCTAATATCACTTATGATATCAACCACAAAGGTTCAGTACATTTGGCAAAGCTGGCCAAAGCAGCTGGAATCCAGCGCTTTGTGTATACTTCATCATGCAGTGTCTATGGTTTTGCCAGTGAGGATTATGTTCACGAAGAGTCTACCATCAATCCCCAAACAGCTTATGCCAAATGCAAAGCACTTGTCGAACAGGATGTGAAACTCCTTGCTGATGATGGCTTTTCTCCCACCTTTTTGCGAAATGCCACAGCCTATGGAGCCTCGCCGAGAATGCGCTTTGATATTGTCTTAAATAATCTAGCAGGTTGGGCATGGACAATTAAAGAAATCAAGATGAACAGCGATGGTACACCTTGGCGGCCTCTAGTGCATCTGTTAGATATCTGCAAAGCAATTATCTGTACCTTAGAAGCTCCGCGTGATGTAATTCACAACCAAATTTTTAATGTGGGTGATACAAATAGCAACTATCAAGTCAAGCAAATTGCTCAAATAGTTGCAGATGTCTTTACAGGTTGTCAATTAAGCTTTGGTAAACATGATCCTGATAACCGCAGCTATCAGGTTTCATTTGATAAAATTAACCAAAATTTACCAGAATTCAAATGTGAGTGGGATGTCCAAAGCGGTGCCCAACAACTTTATAATGTCTTCCAGCAAATTGATATGGACAGAGAAACATTTGAATCTAGACGCTTTACTCGCCTGAAACAACTGGAATATCTTATTCGCACTCAGCAAATCGATCAAGATTTCTTCTGGCGGATTGTTTAAATTAAAAACCTGCATTTGGCAAAAAAACATAAAATATGAATTTACTAAAACTAACAAATAATCAACCAATAACTGGTAACTGTATGTTCTGTGGGACAGGATTGCAGCATACATTTGTAGATTTAGGTATGTCTCCTCCCTGTGAAAGCTATCGAAGCCTGAAACAACTTAATGAAGTAGAGCCTTTTTATCCTCTACATGTATATGTTTGCGAGGAGTGTTTTTTAGTTCAACTGCAAGAATATATTAGCCCAGAAAATATTTTTAGTAACTACGCCTATTTCTCTTCTTACTCTGATAGCTGGTTGCAACACGCCAGGAAGTACGTAGATTTAGTAATAGAACGCTTCCAATTAAACTCCAAAAGTCAGGTAATAGAAATTGCCAGCAATGATGGCTACTTACTACAATACTTTGTTGCTAAAGACATCCCGGCGCTGGGAATAGAACCAGCAGCAAATGTTGCTGAGGTAGCAATAAACAAAGGTGTTCCTACAGTTGTCAAATTTTTTGGACAGGAGACAGCCAAAGAACAGGTTGCTCAGGGCAAACAAGCAGATTTATTACTAGGAAATAATGTCCTTGCCCACACACCCTATCTCAATGATTTTATCAAAGGGATGAAAATTATCCTCAAGCCGCATGGTGTAATTACTATGGAATTTCCCCACCTGATGCAGTTAATTGAGGAAAATCAGTTTGATACTATTTACCATGAGCATTTCTCTTATTTTTCATTTATCACCGTAGAAAAGATTTTTGCTGCTCATGGTTTGACAATTTTTGATGTAGAAGAATTAGCTACTCATGGTGGTTCTTTAAGAATTTATGCTTGCCACAACGAAGACTCTTCTAAACCTGTTAGCCACCAAGTATCAGAACTTAAATATAGAGAAGAAGCGGCTGGCTTTACGGAATTAGAATACTATTTTTCATTTGGTGAACAAGTCAAGGAAACCAAACGCAAGTTATTAGATTTCTTAATCAAACTTAAACGAGAGGGAAAAATGATTGTTGGGTATGGCGCTCCGGGTAAGGGAAACACTCTCTTAAACTATTGTGGTATTCGAACAGATTTTATTGATTATACAGTAGACCGTAACCCTTACAAACAAGGTCAATTTTTACCAGGTACTCATATTCCGATTTTTCATCCAGACAAAATTGTAGAGACAAAGCCTGACTATGTACTAATTTTGCCCTGGAATTTAAAAAATGAAATTATGGAACAAATAGCTTACATTCGGGATTGGGGCGGTCAATTTGTTGTTCCAATTCCTGAAGTTAATGTCTACTCTTAAAAATTTGATATTTTTTATCATTAAAAAGGGAAAGTGAAATGAAAGTAGTTTTATTTTGTGGCGGTTTAGGAGCCAGAATGAGGGAGTATTCAGAAAGTATTCCTAAGCCAATGGTGAATATTGGTTATAGACCTATATTATGGCACGTAATGAAATACTATGCTCACTATGGGCATAAAGATTTTATCTTATGTCTTGGTTACAAGGCTGACCTAATTAAAAGCTATTTTTTGAATTACAATGAATGGCTTTCTAATAATTTTAGCCTTTCCAATGGAAGCAAAATTGAGTTGTTTAATCGGGATATTCAAGATTGGAATATCACATTTGTAGATACAGGTTTAACTGCCAATATTGGACAAAGATTTAAGGCAGTACAAAAGTATTTAGAAGGAGAAGAAGTATTTTTAGCTAACTACAGCGATGGTTTGACAGACTTGGATCTACCAACATACATTAATCATTTTTATCAGCGTGATAAAATTGGTAGTTTCTTGTGCGTCAGACCAAGCCAAAGTTTTCATCTAGTTGATATGCATGAGGATGGTTTGGTGAAGGATATCCAAGATGTCAAACAACGTGATATTTGGATTAATGGAGGGTATTTTATCTTTAAAAAAGAGATTTTTAACTATATTAATCGTGGCGAAGAACTTGTTCTTGAGCCTTTTCAAAGACTGATTGCTAAAAAAGAACTTTTTGCGTATAGATACACTGGCTTTTTTGGGGTAATGGATACGTTTAAAGAGAAGCAACAGTTGGATGATATGTATGCTCAAGGCGAAAGACCTTGGGAAGTATGGAGAGATAAACAACTAGAAGTAACGGATGTATGATCCAACTTAGCTTCAACAAAACAGAAGAATCTGAGTATAGAATCCTTTGTTTAGGTTCTCATTGCGATGATATAGAAATTGGTTGTGGGGGCACAATCTTAAAACTGATAGAGAATTACCAACATGTTGTTATCTATTGGGTTGTCTTTAGTTCCAACGAACAAAGAGCGCAGGAAGCAACTACAAGTGCCAATCTTTTTTTAAAAGAAATTCCGGTCAAGAAAATTATCATTAAAAATTTTCGAGATGGCTTTTTACCTTTTGAAGGGATAAAAGTGAAGGAATGCTTTGAGCAGTTGAAGCAGGAATTTTCACCAGATATAATATTTACTCATCATCGAGACGATCGCCACCAAGATCACCGCTTAATTTCTGATTTGACTTGGAACACCTTTAGAAACCATTTAATTTTGGAATATGAGATACCAAAATATGATGGTGATTTGGGTATTCCTAATTTCTTTGTGCATTTAGATGAGGAATTTTGCCGCCGAAAAATTCAATATATTATAGAGGCATTTCCCACCCAAAATCATAAGCAGTGGTTTACAGAAGATACTTTTCGCTCGATTCTCCGAATTCGCGGAATTGAATCTAATTCAGCGAGTAAATATGCTGAGGCATTTTACTGTCGAAAAATATTCTTCTAAAAAAACAGATTTTTAATTTTATCCCAAATTTGCAAATTCATGATATTTACCGAAACTAAAATAAAAGGGGCATTTATTGTTGATTTAGAGTTGCAGCGAGATAGCCGAGGCTTTTTTGCTCGGAGTTTCTGTATTCAGGAATTTAAAGATCGTGGTTTAAAACCTACTATTGCCCAAACCAATTTATCTTTTAACTATAAAAAAGGAACGTTGCGGGGTATGCATTATCAAACACCTCCTTCTCAGGAAACAAAATTGGTGCGTTGTATTAGAGGGAGTATTTATGATGTAATAATCGATTTGCGTCCAGAATCTTCTAGCTATTTATCTCATATTGGTATAGAGTTGACTGCTGAAAATCGCCTTGCTCTCTATATCCCTGAGACGTGTGCTCATGGGTTCCAAACGCTCACCGACGAAACCGAAGTGAATTATCAAATGGGTGACTTATACGCCCCAGAATATGCCAATGGCTATCGCTATGATGACCCAGCTTTTGGGATTGAATGGCCTCTACCTGTGACTGAAATTTCGGAAAAAGATAGAGCTTGGAGTTTATTTGAATCGAAAAAAAATTGTAACGCCTGGGATGACGTAAAGCTTTTATAGCGTTTCCTAATCATAAAAGGTAGATCATAGTTCCCTCTCAAAGAGCCTACGGTGTACACACAAACTCTAAAAATCTAGCTTGATAAAATTTGACTAGTTCCCGGTCAGAGACTGGGAACTAGAGAAACGAGAGAAATGGAAAATCAAGCTTTTTTCGAGTTGTGCATACACTGTAACTCGAAGAATGGGGAGGAGGTTTGGGGGTCAATACGGTTCAGTTAAGGCTCAAAGTCATGTAAATTAGGCATTGTTCCGAAGAATGGAAATTAAGTGTCGTGCATCTGAGGGATTTTTCATTGGTGTCTCCTGAGATACAAAATACTGAC
>NZ_JACJSI010000509.1 GCF_014698065.1 Nostoc flagelliforme FACHB-838 | reverse complement strand
TTCAAAAACAGATTCTTTTATTAATGAAAATGCCTGAGTCCCTTTATCAGCTAAATTCCAAGCTGTGCAAGACATAATTACTTCTCACTCCTCCAAAATGAGCGAACCTACAGTAGTTAACTTAGTGCTACTTTTTAGTAGCAACTGGTCATACAGTAACATTGACTAAATCAACATCAGCAAGCCATATTGTTCTGCTTTGGGCAGACACTTCTTCTAAAGTTGGGGAGCGCCACTCTACCCCATAAAGCCAATTCTCTTTGAGACTAAAAATTCCTTGAATAATACGGCGTGTCGGCTGTTCACCGAAATCAACTTCAACTATGTCCCCCAGATTAAAAGCTGGAGTGGAAACAGTGGACTTTTTTAGTACATTTGTTGGATGAAATTCTTGCTTAGGTAAGTAGAGAGTTTCACTCTGGCAAACAATTGCATAAATCCATTCTTGCCCTGACCACTCAACACCACGGCAATAACCTGACAAGTTTGAGATGGGCAACAAAACTTTTTCTAACATTTCCACTGCTAGTGGAGGCATATTCTTACCCCACCCAGGAGAAATATGCCAACAGGATTCTAAGACGGTAATTTGGTTAATCATCTGGGAATGTAATCCTCTTCTTTATATATTTACTTCCTTGCATCAGTCTGATCCGGAATATAATTTCAACACTTCACTCGCTATGTCAATTCCTAATCAATACAGGTTTCAAAGGCGAAATTCCTGAACATTTGACCAAACTATCTAATTTCTGTGCTGGTTGTGTATATTCAGATCAGTGAAGAATTAAACTGAGCTACAACTTGATTTTTAATGGCGCTCTTACAAAGGCAAAAATGTCTGAACAAGATAAATTCCCCCAAAGTGTAGATGTGGACTATACTTTGTTGCATGACTTACTTGTAGGAGGGCAGTGGCAAAAAGCTGACTCCGAGACTGGGACAGTAATGCTAAAAATAGCTGATCGCATCAAAGAAGGCTGGCTTCGAGAGTCAGACATTACAAAATTTCCCCAACTGGATCTACAAACTATTGATTACCTCTGGGTAAAGCATAGTCAAGAGCGTTTCGGGTTTTCTGTTCAAAGCTACATCTGGAAGAATGTAGAACAGGACTACGGCAAGTTTTCTGATGCAGTGGGATGGCGACTAAACTACCGTTGGCGTCAGTACTCTGAGTTGATTTTTAAAACGGAGGCTCCGATGGGACATTTACCTGCTGCACCATTCTTTAAGTCGAACTTGGCTATTGGTTGGGCTGCAACTTTGATGCCAAAGCTTGCTCAATCTTATACAATTGAGCATACTCTGTAGCGTGTTCGTTGCAGATGTTGGCGTAGCCATCGCTCTAATTACTTCCTTGCGCTTAATGCCTGCTGACTTAATTGCATCACAATATTTTGGGGCAATGGGTCTATGACAGCATCAGTCGGCAGAGATTTAATAAAAGCTGTCACCTCTTCCCCAGTTTTATATTTCCCTTCACTCCAAGCGTCAGCAATCTGTTTCGCTACCCGGTCAGCATCATCAGGGTTGGCATGGGCGGTAATACATTGAATATCATTACCTGTAAATGATATCCATGTCTGCCAAAGTCCCGTAACTGGATGCTGAATAATCCCTGTGGTCAGTTCATTATCCTCAAGTACCGATTTTTTCTGACGGCGACCGAATCCTTTAAACATGGCAATATTGAGTAAACGCTACTTTAAAATGCCCAAAATCAAAACTGCGATCGCTCTAGTAAGCTGCTAACAGGTTTGACTCCATCCAGTTGTGGGCGATAATCTACTAGTTTGTACATTCCCATTAATCACCTTGGAACCCAACCAGCTAAATTTATTTTCTGATTTGACCGTCACACCAGCACGTACAGCAGAGACACTGTTAATGAGTCTTGAGGCGCTGTTGAAGTGGAAATCTCAGATTTTTGAATATCAGCAGAAGGTGAGAGAGAACAAACCACCACAGCAGACGGCATTATTTGACCTTACCCCTAAGCACTGCGACCCAGACCAAATTGATCCACTCTTGCTGCGGCTTGTGCCAATGTCATTTTATCGAATGCCAGTTGATAGTCCAGGAGAAGCTTGTCTGTATTTCATCATAGACTCGGCGGCTTCTGTTGTGTTGTACGTGGGGGAAACGTGCCGCAGTAACAAGCGATGGCAGGGTATACACGCCTGCAAAGATTACATCGCCAGCTACCAAGATTTACATTATCGCTATGGGTTACTCTCCAGCAGTCAACGCCGCATTTTGGTGGAATGCTCCGGTTGATCGACGCACACGGCAAGAGTTGGAGTTGAACCTTATTTTGAAGTGGCGCAGTCCATTTAATAAGGAGAACTGGGAACGGTGGGGCCAGCCTTTTGGGTAGGGTGGCTTATTTATGCTTTATGGCGCTACTTTTTCTTTAATATAATGTTGTCAAAAACTCAACTACCCTCCCCCCTGATTTCGCTTACGCTCAATTCTGGTCAGAGGGCGTTTCGTTTTTGACCCGCAATTCATGAGGCAGTGCGTTGGGCGGCTCTGCCGACTTGAAGTAACTGCCGTCTCGCCGCCAAGGAAAGCGAGTGTGGTGGGAGTCTTCTTGCGGAGATTAGATAAATTCGTAAACTCTCAAGATTAGAGATTACGAATTGAGAGTTTATCTCCTCAAAATATTAATAGCTGCACCTGCTGCTGCGCCATCTAATAAATCGCCAGCCACATCTTCGCGCCCGCCAAGAATAGCGCGAACCCCGGCGCTAGTTCCTGCACCGACTGCGGCATCTCTACCCAAGTTACGTTTTTTCTTACGTCCAACCAAATTGACGGCAGCACCAGCCGCACCACACTTAGCAGCATTGCGTAAAACATTACCACGTCTTCTAACAGCTCCAGTTACTACACAAGTACCAGCACCAAGGGCTGCATCTCCTAAAATTCGGTCGTTAGCTGCTGCTGGTTGAAGAGGAACTAAGGAGATTCCAATTAAACTGGCAGCCATGAAACTGGGTAGAAATGCGCGTTTGAGAATTCGATTCATAGTAGATACCTTCTTAAAAAATCAAACGACTGTTCAAAAGACTAAAGAAAAATTCAATTTGTTGCAGTTACAGATGCGCTTATTTCTAGTTTAGACTGGGAACTAGGTAGGGGAGCAATGCGGTTTTGTCAGATCCGGTAAAAAACAAGCCATCGCAAAAATCAAATCTAAGTGAGAAGTGACTTTATTTACTAAATATATGGCAGTAGCCGTGAGAATTCATCTTGATGAGATATTTCAAAAAGATTAATAGCAAGTGATTTGACTATTGTTACCAAAAATATCTATAGGAATCATATTTGATTTCTGAAAAAGACTACGAGATAATACTGAGGGAAATATCGGTCTAAGAGTGAACCATGATAAATCAGCATCTACAAGGGGCGATACCTTCGGTGAGCTTCGCTAACGCAGAACTACAAGAATTTATAGATGCTCGTCCAGATGCGCGTGAAGTCAGGAAAGCATTGGCAGTCAAACTGATTTATCAAGGCTACAAGTATGAAGAAATTGTGCGATTCGTTGCTTAGTGAATCACGGTAGTCAGTCCGCACATAACTAAGCCAGCCCGACAGCAGATTACTGTCACTAAAGGCTGAACTCTCGGTCAGATGCA
>NZ_JACJSI010000508.1 GCF_014698065.1 Nostoc flagelliforme FACHB-838 | reverse complement strand
TTCTTGTAGTTCTGCGATCGCCGCTTGTAAATGCTGGTTTATCATTGTTCGCTGTTAGACAGATATACACCTCCGTATTATCTCATAGCCTTTTTCAGAAATCAAATATGATTCCTATATCTATTGTGCAAAACAATCAAAAATTAAATCTATCTAGTGCGAAAGAAAAGCTGTGTAAGGTAAACTTCACCTTGATTATTAGTAGCAACGCCAATTCCAGTAAGGTTATAATTTCCTTTAAGGTTCTTTAGATGTCCGGGACTTTTAATCCAACCAATAACAGCTTCCTCTACAGGGTTACTATAGCCCCAATTGAAAGCAACATTTTCCGCCACACTATTGTAGTGGAGAGGGATAGCTTTGACTCGCTGTTCAAATCCCTGATGGCTAAATGGGGTTTTACCTTTAGCCATATTCTGGCTATGAATTCTTGCCTGTCGAGTGATATTTGCATTTATGGTCAACTTTGGTAGTCCTTTAGAAGCCCGATATCGATTAATTTCTTCAAAAACGGATTTTTCTAGTTCCGTAGTTTTAAAAGTAGGAGTCGATATTGCAACCTGACTGGAAAAAAGCGACAACAGCTTATTACGGATGGATGTATTCGTAGAAGGATGATTTGGTATCGGAACAATTGTTAACCCACAAGCAAGGACAAGCGCACTTAAAGTGATGCCAAAAACTGAATTTATTTCACTATGAACAGAACTAATAGTCTTTACTGCGCCGTTTGGCACTTCAGGCATGGCAACAAACTCTCCTTTCTCATTTTTATAAAAACCTTTTACCCCAATACGGTTTGGATAAGCTTTAGAGGCAGGGGAGGAAAAAGAGTTATTGTTAAGCAATTTTTCTTTCCCTGCTTCTCTTGTCCCCCCGCTTCCCCTGCTTGCCTCAACAGATAATTTTGTTAACCGAACCTTATTGCCTTTTACCCATCCGTTTTTTATTAGGTAATATATCTGTTTAACTCCCATAAAATCCTTAAAAACTAAGTCTTTTATAACACTTCCGAACTAATTGGCTATACGTATCTATAGATTAGTTAAGATACTCAGTAAAGTTGCCAAGGAATAGTCTTAAGTTCCTGTGATCACGCTTACAAAGACAACTAAAATTTTGCCTCATGTTCCCCATTTGCTTGCGCCAACTTATCCAGCACTTGTAATCACCTAATTAGAAACGCCTCACAGAAAGATGCATCTCGGTTCCCTTGCTCGGTGGACACACTAACAATCCCATTCTTAGAGTCGTAACTGGTCATCTCACTTGTAAACATTGATCGTACCACTAAGCGAGCGCACTTCTACCAGAGGTATTCTAATGATTCATGAAAAGTTCCGCCATGTCGGTTGAAAATCTTATCCAGAGGAAGTTTTAGCCATATTTAATCCGTCCAAAAAATTAAAACCTCTACGGAGACATTTGCGTGTAGCGGACGGTATAGTGAATATCCCTCTCTGAAGAAACACTTTGCGTAAACTCTCAAGAAACACATTGCGTTGAGTCAGAAATGGGGGTTAAGTGATTTCTAGGAAAGAATTTACCAATAGAGGTAGAATGTAGCCTTGATGCAAAACAAACAGGAGTAAGTATTTGGATACGTTAGCCACAGCAGGCGCAGCCAAATGATTAACAGCATCGCAAATAGAAGACTTGCGGTTGGCAGCATCGAAAATGAATGGAGTGGAACGTCGGAGTTTTCAGGCACAGATGACATTGAAATATTGCCAGGGAAGCGCAAGGCAGGCAGAAACGGCATTTGGCTGGGGTAGACAAAATATAGAGGTAGGATTGGCAGAAAAACGAACAGGGATAACTTGTGTAGGATTCTGACTTTTCCTGTTAAGTCTGTTTTGCAAGCTGCCAGCCTTGACAAAGGTCGTACAATTTTAACCAGCCTCGCCACAGTACCTGGATACCAATAGGAGTTTTATGTCGATGTTCTAAGTAACCCCCTAAACGAGCGATCACTTGCACAGCCCAACTAACTGTTAACACTTTAGGTAGTTTTGGCGATTTTGCTTTTAAAACCTGAATCTGAAGGGGATTGAGGATTTCAATAGCGGTGGCTGTTGGCTGAGTACGATGTAGATAAGTCAATTGCAACAGTTCTACAGCAATTACGCTCAAGAAACCGACTAAAGCTTTCATACCATCAGCAGCAAGTCTGTACCGTTCAACCTGACAGCCCGATTTAAAAATTTTGTGGTATTCTTCGATGCGCCAACGATACGTATACCAGCGTAAAATCATCGAAGCTGCCTGAATATCTGCAATAACTTCCGTTGTTAACAACATCCATTCCACAGGTGATTCACCGTCTGGACAATCAATTTCAGTGGCATAAACAGCGTAGACCTGTTGTGGGTCACGGTTATCAAAACGGTAAGGAGTACGGAGATTAACTTGACAAAATCTGATGGCCAGTTTGGTTTGGCGAGCAGGACGCTTTTGAGTTGGTGGTAATTCGATTTGTTGTTCAAAACTAATGGGTTGTGCTTCTAGCTTCGACCAAAGACGTTCACTATTAGAATCTAAACTGCGGTTATGAGCCGCACGAACAAGAATTCCCTAGTGTGGTAAAACTTACTAGAGAAGACGACTCTCTAAATTAGCCAAGTAACCCTTGGGATCTCTGCGAAATCGATATTGTTCAATTCTGGCTTTATGGTGTTTTTTCAGTTGAGAGCGTAATTCGAGCCAAGTATGAATATCAACTTGTGCTAAATCAGATGCGGTAAAAGAATGAAGTTTAGTAGCGATTGCACAGGCAAGTTTGACAGAACCACGAATAACGAGGGATGAGGGGGCAACTTTACGGACAGTACAACGACGTTGATGATGACGTAGCATACCAAAAGCATGTTCTAAGTCATTATTAGTTCTGGGAAAATCTTCAATTTCATAACAATGAAAAAATCCAGACCAGTAGTTATGAGTGGTTTTTATAAAGTTATCGATTGCGCTACTAAGTGTACCAGCTTTCTGCTTTTGTTGGCACATTTCTGTTAATAGTTCCTGATAACTTTGTTTAACTCCAGCAGCATCAAGACCTACTTTATTATTGAGAATATTACTAGCTTTATCAACCCAGTGATATGCAACTATAACAGGTGAAAATAAAGATGCAGTCGCAGATAACCCCTTAGCTATCAAGTGTTTTAGCTTGACTAAAGGTGGTGGTAAAGCACTTTTTTTTCCATCCGTTCTAAACTTTGCTCTATTAGCGTCAAATTTTCTTGTAACTTTAACCCAGATGCCTCTAATGGTGGATGACCATCATTGGTTATAGAACTACGCACTGCCGAGCAATAATCTTCAATAATAGTCGCCAAATCCTTATCTTCATTGACAAGACTACGTTCAATGTCTCGTAGTCCTCTAACCTTTTTTTTTAATTCCTTTTTTGCATGTCGATCCGCCTCATATATGGGAATAATAGCTTCCTTCAGGTAATGATAATGACACAAACCATGAGCAATACTAGGTAATGCTAACCTAACAGCTTTGCGAATTGATTGTTGTCCATCACTAACAACGCCATCAATTGGTACATCCAAAGTATTAGTTACTTCTAATAATAACGCCACTAAATCTTCATTTCTTGATGATAATAAGGTTTTAGCTAGTAAGATTTCTCCTGATAAGCAATC
>NZ_JACJSI010000507.1 GCF_014698065.1 Nostoc flagelliforme FACHB-838 | reverse complement strand
CGAAGTAAATCATGGACAAAGGGTTTGACATCGCGTCCAGAGATTTCGATGTCTGGAATGATTGTTTCAAATAAGGTTCGCCCTAAAATCTGATGTTCTTCATAGCCAAGAAGCTTTACCCCATAATCGTTGATGTATCGAATCCGTCCTTGCGGATCATAGCGAATGATGACTGAATTCGCGGTTTGTAGCAGGTTGCGATAATTTGCTTCACTTTGTCTCAATGCGGCTTCAGTTTGTTGTCGTTCCGCGATCTCCTGCTGCAAGGCTTGAGTTCGCTCTTCTACTTTTCGTTCCAGTGTTTCGGAATAATCCGATAACCGTTCATATAACCGAGCATTCTCCAGTGAAATTGCTGCCTGAGCAATCAACAGTTTAAGGACTTGCAAGCGATCGCTAGTAAACACTCCGGTACTGAGATTGTTCTCCAGATAAAGTATGCCAATCAGCTGATTTTGCTTGAGAATGGGCATACAGAGGAGCGATCGCGTCTGTTGATTTTGAATATAAGGATCAGTTGAAAAAGACGATTCGCTGACTGCATCATCAAACACCAGAGTTTCAGATGTGCGTTCTACCGAGTGAATGACGGAAACAGGAATCGTTGCACAGTCGGCAACAGCGAACTTTTCTAGGTCACACTGTCTACTTCCGCTGCATTGAGCCACCACAGTAAGTTGATCCTCTTCTAGGAGAACCAGAGTACCAGTTTCGGCTCCGGCATTTTCGATTACCACCTGCATCAACGTGGCAATTAATCGATCGAGATGGATTATTTCTGAGAGAGCTTGAGCCGCTTTCATCACCGCCGCCAAATCGATCGCCGCAGTCGGATGACGGATCGTTTTATCGGTCACGATTGAATGTGATTGCCGAACTAGGTTGGTGTTGAGGAGTTGTGGATAGCGTTTTTCTAAATCTTTAACTTTAGCGGTTGCGCCCCAGCGATCATAGCAATAGTGCGCCTCTTTCATGTAGGTCTGAGCAATCTTTGACCGACCTCGCGCTAGATAATGTTTAGCCGCTAATTCATAAGCTAATGCTTCTTCCTGGATATACTCATTTTCAGCAGCACCTGCGATCGCTCGTTCATAAAGTTCCTCAGCCTTAAAGAATTGCCCTGAGACTCGCGCTTTCTCTGCTTCGACTAAATGAAATTTATGTAGATAATTCATCGGGGCGTGTTCTGCCCATTTCTGCATCTTTTCTTGGTTGATGTTAACACAATTGAGCCAAGCTACTTTTTGGGAGTTTGAAGCATCGAGCGGTAGGCTCAAAAGCGCCAGAGTGTGATACAAACAAAATACAGGTAAAACTGTTATTGCTGTCACCTCTTCAAAATGTTGCCTTGCCACAACAGCGGTTTGTACAGCTTGATGATATTCTCCAAATAGATAACACAACATAACTTTGTGTAGACACAGCATTTGAATTGCAGTTCCGTCTCTAACTGCAATAGCGTGTGTTAATGCCTGCTCTTCATTGCATAGCCTACTAACTAAGCGGCTGGGATTAAGAGACCTATCTAGCAGATTAAAAATTGTCTGCCACAATATTGCAAGCCAATTCGAGGGGCTTTCCCGTCTGATTTGGTTGATCGCTTTGCTGTAAGTTGCTGTTTTTTGTTCCAGTTGGGTGAGTGACTCCCCAGCAAAAAACGAGTTATAGCATACGTTATATGCAGCGTAACCAGCAAATTCAAAGTCTCCAGTTTCCACTCCATTTTGATAGGCATCAGCCAGCATTGGTATTGTGTTCCTAAGATGCACCTTCCAGTGCATGATATGGGCACCCGAAAACATTAATGCTTTAGCTTTTCCTTTGGTATTCAATCGTTCTGCCAAACCCAGCGCCAATTTGCCGAACTTATAACCGAGTTCAATGTCTTGAACAACTCCACATAGAACAAACCCATAGACAGCATAATACAGTGATGACCAGATAGCATTACCGTAGTTGATTGATAAATTTACCGTTTTGCAAGTAATCAGTATCAACAGTGCTGGTGACACTATAAATGCAGCAGCTCCCATATTCGCTAGGATTGACATTGCTGCTAGCGGTTCTGGTGCAGTCATCTCTGGTAAATTAATCAAGTCTTCGATTTCTCGTTGAGCGAGTAGCGCAGCCGTTGACTCCAATTCTCTTTGAATATCTACCTGACTTGGATTTTCTATTAAATCTATTCCCAGGAGCTTTAACACTTCCGAGCCAATTTTTAATGCTGATTTCAGGTTGCCCTGTGACAAATATCCCTGAATTCTGCTATCGTAAACCTGCACTTTGTCGATCGCTGTTTTGGCGCGATTGAGTACCACTTCTACCAATTGTTCCATCTCATCAAAGCGACCCTGGAGATACGCCGCTTCTGCTGCTTCTGAATACAGCGCTAAGGTCAGGTCATACTCACTGAGCCAACTCTCTGTATCGAGAAGTTGAAGACCTGTAGTGAAATACTTAAAAGCTGCTTCATAAGCCGTTGCTGTTTTTGCTTTCTGACCTGCCGTTAAATTCAATCTGGCAATTTCAGTTCGTTCTGCTTGAGCAGTGACAAGCTCCGTTCCTTGATCGAGATGATCCACAATAGTAAACAGTCGCTCGAATCGTTGCTCCGGTGAAGTTTTTTCGAGTAAATTGCGACCGATTTGGAGATGAACCACTTGTTTACACGACTCATCAATTAGGGCATAAGCCGCTTGCTGCACGCGATCGTGCGAAAACTTATACTCTTGAACCAACAAGTCTTCGTCCAAGTCAGACAAAGGTTGAATTAATCCAGCTTGTATTGCTTCTAATAAATCCTGAAAAATTGCTTTCGGTGATTTTTCGCAAACGATCGCCAATGTCTCTAAATCAAATTCAGCCCCAGTACAAGCGGCGATGGAGAGAATTTGTTGTGTTGCTGACGGCAATTTCTGCAACTGACGCAGCAGCAACTCCACCACATTATCCGTGATATTTTGAGCTTCAATCTCTGCCAGGTTCCACTGCCAGCTCAACTGTTGTGCATCGAAAGTCAACAGATTTTCGCCATACAGCATTTTCAAAAATTCACCAACGAAGAAAGGATTGCCCTCCGTTTTATGCAATACGACTTGGGCTAAGGAACGAACGGTATCAGGATTGCGATGTAATGTCTCAGCCACCAGTTGAGTCAAGGGTTCGAGCGTTAAAGGAGTCAGGGTGATTTCTTGAAGCGCTGCACCCTGATTTCGCAAGCTCTCCAGCATCAAAATTAATGAATGCGTTGAAGACACTTCATGATCTCGATAGGCTCCAATCAAAAACAGAGATTGAGTTTGCTCGTCAAGCAATATGAGTTCAATTAACTTCAACGTCGCAGAATCGATCCACTGTAGATCGTCTAAAAAGACGACCAGGGGATGCTCTTTTGCACAAAACGCCCGCACAAACCTTTGAAACGTGAGATTGAAGCGATTCTGTGCTTCTGTTGCTCCAACTTCGGGCACAGGTGGCTGCTTGCCAATAATGAACTCAACTTCGGGAATGACATCTACGATAATTTGTCCGTTGCTTCCCAAAGCAGTGAGCAGACGATCTCGCCATTGTTGCACTTGCTCGTCTGGTTCACCCAGCAGTTGCTGCACCAATTTTTGCAGGGCATGGGCGATCGCGCTGTAGGGAATATTACGCCCAAATTGGTCAAACTTAC
>NZ_JACJSI010000506.1 GCF_014698065.1 Nostoc flagelliforme FACHB-838 | reverse complement strand
TGTTATGATGTCCTCAGTTTACAAAAGTATAAAATTCATCTATCCCAATACTGTTGCCAAGCATAGCAATTAAAAACAGTGGTCAGATTTACTGGAAGCTGACAAGTGCTTAACCCTGTTTTGTCACTTTGGGAGAATGCAATAGCCCAAAGGGTTATGGAGCTTTAGTTTCCAGCCTTTGGCTATAAATTTTAGTTTCTATTAGAAAATAAAGCCTCAAATGTTGATGAAATCAAAACCTCAGAGCAACAGGACAAACGCATATAAAGGATAAGAATCATTAGAGATAGATTTGCGTCGAGCAGTTGAACGCGAAGAATTTCGCGTTTTTTACCAACCGATTGTTTCGCTTACTACTGGCTTTATTTTAGGTTTTGAAGCACTATTGCGTTGGCAGCATCCAGAACGTTGCAACTACGCAAAGTTTGTGTGGCGAAGCACTAGTTGTGCAACTAGTTTTTCTATTTGCTTGCGCTTCTTCGGGTCTGACCAAATACGCGACTTTCTTAGTTTGGTGGTGGCAGTAGTAAAGTGCTCTTTATAATTGTTAGACTCGGTGTTTAGGGTATACGCTAGGCTTTTCTTTTCATTTGCATCTGTCATTAGAATGAGTTATTTTATATCTAAAGAGAGTTTTTATAAAACAGAAAAGCAATTAGCCTGTTAGCAACAGTATAAAAGAGTGGCTTCGACATTTTTAAATTTGGCTATAGCAATGCCTTGAGTTTGGCATCATCTGTGATGTGCAAATGAGCGCACGGCTAAGACCCCTGCTCTGGCAGAATGTGGAGAAATTAGAGTTATGTCGAGTGCAATATCTTTAAAAAAGTTATCGCTAGAAAATACCACCGCAGCGATTGGCGTTAGTAAGACAGACCCAACAATAGCTGTCAATTTAAAAACATTTAGTGTTTCGGGAAATTTTGCTTTTACATCTGAGCTTGGGTCATTGGGATTACCAATGGAGTTGCATGGTGGTTCTTTTAGTGGAACTTATACAGTGAATGTGGAGCCACTACTTACTTCTAGTACTTCTCAAGTATTTTTGACAAATTGGACTGTGAGCTTGCTAGACTCTGCCAACACTGTTTTGCGAAGATTATCTAAGACTTTACCTGGCAACACTGCTTACATTCAAGATAATATACTTAGTTTTATAAACGAAGGTTTATTTACACAAATTAATAGTGATTATTACGGCTTAGGATTATATTTCAACAGCAATTTCACAGGTATGGGTAGTACCAATAATGGAATTTTTGAGGATAGAAGCTCCCTTGGAGATGCCAAAAGCTATGGCAATATCCGTATTACTTTCGCAAAAAGTGAAGTAGTTCCTTAAGTCAGGAGTAATCAAAAAATGACTACTAAAAACTACAATTAAACTACAAAAATACTTTTAAAGACTAAAATCATCTCTTTGCTGATGCTGTTGCCTTAATTGCTGCCCATAATCTATAAGCTGCTGACATTAGCATTACAGGGACGTTTGATGGCGATCGAGCAACTACTAACAGCTTTGAAAAAAAACAGATGAGCAGTACCAGCAATTTATTCAAAAAGTGCGTCAGTATGCAGACAATTTCCAGACTGAAAAAATCCGAACATTGATTGAATAGTATCTTCCTACTGTTAAAAGTTAATTCACTAATTCTAGTTAATAAACCCTTTGTTATCTCATTACCATTTTTGCTATGACAGCATTCTCTAGAAATCCCATTATATATAACAATCTTGTTACAAACCTGTTTGATAATGGTATTATCCTCATTGTCGATGATGTACTAAATAACTTAAAAGTACTTTCAGACACCTTAGCGGACGCTGGTTTTGAAGTAGCAATCGCAACCAGTGGCGAAAGTGCATTACAGCAATTAGAACATACTACCGTGTCTTTAATTTTACTGGATGTGATGATGCCGGGGATAGATGGCTTTGAAACTTGTCAGCGCATCAAAGCCAATCCCAAAACCCAAAATATTCCGATTATCTTCATTACGGCTCTGTCTGAATCGGTGAACAAAGTTACAGGTTTTGAACTAGGAGCCGTTGACTACATTACTAAGCCATTTCAACAAGGTGAAGTTTTAGCGCGGGTGCAATCACACTTAAAGCTTAACCAGTTGAGCCAGTCTCTTGAAGCCAGAAATACGGAACTGCAACAACTCACCGAGCGATTAGAGCAACGAGTCACCGAACGAACCCAGGAACTATTTGCATCTATTGAAACCCTTAAGCAAACTCAACAATTGATGCAGTTAGTGTTTGATACTATTCCACACTGGGTAGCGTGGAAAGATATCAACTCAGTTTTTTTGGGCTGTAATCAAAGTTTTGCTGATGAACTAAACTTAAGTTCACCTGATGAAATTGTCGGTAAAACCAACTATGACTTACACAGGAGCAAAGAAGAATCCTATTGGTTTCGGATGTCCGACCAGCGTGTTATGGAGTCTGGTCAAGCAGAACTTCACATCGTTGAACAACTTCGGCGGCCAGATGGTGAGCAAATATGGATGGATACGAGTAAGTTGCCGCTACGCGATGCTAACGGTACCATTTTCGGCGTTTTATTCGTGGCAGAAGACATTACAGAACGTCAGCAAGCACAACAAGAACTCAAACAACAAAAACAAAATTTAGAACAAGCACTCGTAGAACTTCAGCGCACTCAAATGCAACTGGTGCAAAATGAAAAAATGTCGGCGTTGGGAAACCTCGTAGCAGGGGTGGCACATGAAATCAATAACCCCATCGGTTTCCTGAGTGGCAATATTCAACCCGCGTTAGATTATATCAAGGATATATTTAGCTTAATTGATTTGTATCAGCAAGAATATTCTCCTCCGAGTCCAGTAATTCAACAAGAAATGGAGGCGATCGAACTCGATTATATTCGTGAAGACTTACCTAAGTTAGTGGGTTCTATGCGAGAAGGGGTGAAGCGAATTCGGGATGTTAGTACTTCCTTACGAACCTTCTCTCGTGCCGATAGCGATCGTCCTGTGGCTTGTAATATTCATGATAGCATAGATAGCACGATTTGGATTCTCAAGCATCGCCTCAAAGCATCAGAAACCTGCCCAGAAATTCAAGTTATCAAAGAGTATGGTCAATTACCACTAGTAGAATGCTTCGTTGGACAATTGAATCAAGTCTTTATGAATATTTTAGCTAATGCCATTGATGCCTTAGAAGAGTCCAGTACTGGACATAATTTTGCTGATATTCCCGCCAATTTATACCAAATTAGAATTACAACTTCCTTAGAAAATAATTGTGTGCAAATTATCATTGCTGATAATGGGAAGGGGATAAATGAAGAGGTAAAACAAAAGATTTTTAACCATTTATTTACTACAAAAGCTGTGGGAAAAGGTACAGGGTTAGGATTGGCGATCACGCGTCAAATAGTTGAAGAAGTTCACGGCGGAAAATTGAGTTTTCACTCAGTCTTAGGTGAAGGTACTAAATTTATTATTAGAATTCCGGCTTAAATTCTTGCTTTACCCGGATTTCTCACGAAGCTGGAGAAAAGAGGAGTCAAAAACTGCCAAAATACCTATTGCACATGAATTCCAGCAGTTTTAAGCATGACCCCTCAGAAAACAGATTGTATACCGGAACAGTTCAAATTTAAACCTGTATTGTCATGTCCAGTCGTAGTTAATTTCA
>NZ_JACJSI010000505.1 GCF_014698065.1 Nostoc flagelliforme FACHB-838 | reverse complement strand
TCAAATTGCTACGGTATGCTTTAGTCATTTGCTCACAAGGTGCTGGTTTCTACAAATCTCAGCATAAGCTTTGTGAGCTTTCTTACAACATTACCCTACTTTTAAAACATCCTCTAAACAGTTAGATATATTTTTGGATAAACAGTATTTAAAAATATCATAATGCAACAAATATATTTAAAATAAATGTAGAAGCTTAAATAGGAGTTTTGTAGTAAACAACGTAGATAAATAATTATTTATAAAATGCTATTTTTAAAAGCTAGATTATCTGATAAAAAATCCCCTTTGAGCAAATATTTGCTCATTAGTAGTCTATTTATAGTTATTTTACTTCTAGAGCTTTCTACGCCAAACGAATATGTGTTCGGCTATCTCTACACCGGACCGATTTTATTAGCAAACTCTTGGTTGGGGCGGCAAGCCACCTTTCAAGCTACTCTGATTGCTGTATGCTTAACCATGTTGAATCTTGTAGTACCAGGAGGTGAAGTAATCAAGGCTTCTATAGTTGCAAGTAGAGTGATTGCGGCGATAGCATTGATTGTGACCGGGTTTTTAAGTGATCGCATTCGACGCTCAGAAGAAGCGAGCGCCCAGACCAGGGCAAAGCTAGAAGCACAAGAGGAATTAGTCAGATTGCGTGAAGACTTTGCTTCCACACTCACCCACGATTTGAAGACGCCGCTGCTAGGAGCAATTGAAGCTCTCAAAGCCTTTCAACAAGAAAAATTTGGTGCAGTCCTGCCAGCACAGCAAAAAGTTTTAGCAACGATGGCACGCAGCCATAAAACTTCTCTACAACTCCTAGAAACCCTGCTGGATGTTTATCGTAATGATACTGAAGGCTTAAAGCTTGATTTAGCACCTGTAGATTTAGTTATTTTGGGCGAAGAAACAGCTAGTACCTTAACTGAGTTAGCTGCAAATCGTCGAGTGTATCTCTCGTTTAACTATGGTGATTCTGATTGGCGGCAATCGCTATGGGTTAAGGGTGATGCCCTACAACTACAACGAGTTTTTACTAATCTCCTGGTGAATGCTATCAACCATTCGCGGCGCGGTGAACGTGTTGAAATCGTCTTAGAACCACAAACGTCCTATCAAGTTGTTAAAATTTTAGATACGGGTGCAGGCATCCAGCCGGAACAATTCCCCCATTTATTTGAGCGGTTTTACCAAGGGCATAGTGATGCCTTCGGCGGGCTTTGCCTACGCCAAACTAAAGGCTCTGGGTTGGGACTTTACCTATCTCGACAAATTATTGAAGCGCATGGCGGTATGATCTGGGCAGAGAACAGAGTAACCACTGGCGCTATGTTTGCCTTTAAACTCCCTGTTTATCCATTTCAATCTTCTCTAGCTCTGTTAGATGCTCCCTACTCCAATTAAAATTCTCCTAGTTGAGGATGATGAACTCTTCCGTCTAGGCTTGCATATGCGATTGCAACAAGAGACTGGGTTAGAGGTTATGGCTGAGGCTGAAGATGGTGAAACAGCTATTGAGCTAGTTAATAATACCCCTGTTGATGTAGTACTGTTAGATGTGGGATTGCCAGGAATCGGAGGAATTGAGACGTGTAGACAAATCAAGCAGCAAAATCCTCATCTGCCAATCTTAGTTTTAACCTCCCATTCTCAAAAATCCCTAATTACACGGCTGATTGAGGCAGGTGCTCAAGGCTATTGCCTTAAAGGAATTGATAGTTTGCGAGAGTGGACGAGAATCGATATTGAGCGTCATCGAAGTCCATCAGAGGCAATCATCGATAGTCAAAGTGTGAAAACTGCTGCAATGGTACATGAAGCTGTGGGCTACGATGCAGGCAAGAAAATTTGCATGGCGCAAGCGATTTATGACCGTTGATACTTTGGGATTAGTGTTACGGGTATTTGTCACGGCCAGTCCAATATTCATTTCACTTTCTCCGATCAAGGAACTATTGCTACAATCTGCAATAGGCTGAAGTTGCAAATACATCCACATCCGGCACTTGCAGCTTTAGACGCATACATTCAACTACTGAATTTTTAGAAGGTGGTACATGAAAGCGCTATCCGTTCATCAGCCTTGGGCATGGGCAATCATTTATGCTCTTAAAAATGTTGAAAACCGGGGCTGACCTATCAATTATCGCGGCGACATTCTGATTCACGCCGCCAAGACTTGTACCAAAAAAGAGTACCAGTTAGCGAAAGAATTTTGTCAAGGAATGGGGGTAGTAATCCCAGAATTAATCTCTAGACTTGTCCGAAATATTAACTTAGGAAAACAAAATGATAAAATATTAAATTGAGCATTTAGCATTTTTCTGAATTAGGTATGGTTTTTGATTACATCGAGAAATATCCACATAGAAGAAAACAAATTTTAGAGATTAGTTACGAACAATTACAATCACTATTAAATTGCGCCATAAAACGCCGTCAGGAAATTAAAACTAAACAAGAGAGCCGAAAAATAAGAATTAATGCGGCTGGTGGTGGTCGCAAAGAATTATTACTAATCCAGGAGCAAGTATGTTTATGCTTATTTTATTTAAGGCAGATGCCGACATTTCAAGTATTAGGAATGTTATTTGGCGTTTCCAAAACTGAAGCTAACGATACTTTTCATGAATGGATACCAATTCTTCGTGATATTTGACCTTCTAGTTTATTAGAACAAGTCTCAAATAATGAGAGCGATTTACTATTTGTTCAAGAAGTATTAACGAATTTTAGGCTATTAGTCGATAGCCTGGAACAGCCAATATATAGACCTTCTGACCAAGGAGAACAACAAGAATATTTTTCTGGGAAGAAGAAACAGCATACTTTAAAAAGTCAAGTAATTGGGCTACCAGAAGCTAAAGATATTGTTGAGGTAGAAGTAGGCGCTCGTGGACCAACAGCAGATATAAAATTGTTCCGTAAATCTCAGGAGAAATTTGATGAATCACAACACTTTTCAGGAAATAAAGCGTATCAAGGTGGTAAAAACATTACTACTCCTCATAAAAGAAAACAAAAAAAAGAATTAACCCAACAACAAAAAGATGAAAATAAAGCTTTATCTAGTAATCGGATATTTATTGAACATTTGATTCGCTTGCTGAAAATATTTCGCATAGCTTCACAAAGATTTCGCTTAAAGCTTCATACTTATGAGCAGATTATTTTAACAGTATGTGGGTTAGTTAGATTAAGAATCGGTAGCTTGATTCTCCCAACTTAGCTATTAACAATAATTATAAATTTTCCTAAATTAGGAGTTAATTTTTATGCCTCTAAACTATCACTAACTAGGGCTTGCTGAATAAGTCTCTCAAGCAAATGTAGAAGCCACACAGCTTACAAAATAGTTGTTTCATTGCTCAGTTTCCAAATTTACCTCGCTAACGATTGTGCAAGGCTTTTGAGATTCTAGATGTTATAACCTTGCGCTTGTTTGTTGGAAAAAGGCTTAAAAACCTTATCTGGTCTATATTACAATTCTATTCAGCAACCCCTAACTATCTCAATACTGCTCGGTTAAGGAGAAATAGAGGGTAAAACAAAGAAAATAGTGTTCGCGTAAATAATCCGCGAATAAGATGATTGGACTTACTTCTTCTCTTTGAGGCTATCGTACAAGTCCACCCAATTTTGACGAAGAGAGTCGATGCAGGAAGTTAAGTGATCGATTTGGGTTCTTCT
>NZ_JACJSI010000504.1 GCF_014698065.1 Nostoc flagelliforme FACHB-838 | reverse complement strand
GGGGGGAGTATTGCAGTTTGTAGATGCTGCTTTATCATTTGTATGCTCTTACACTTTTATACCCAACCGTATTCTCTCGTAATCTTTTTCAAAAATCAAATAGGATTCCTATATACGCTCCCAAAAAACTAGGAATTGTGATGCAAGCTATTAAAAGGACTGGGCGGATTTTGAAAGCAAGCCACTGATAATCAGACTCTAATTTGTCCCTATTATTGTTTGTTTTGGTTGACATACATTACTAAGCCCACAGTAAATAACCCAACTCCTAAAGGCGATATAACTGCTGCTACACCACCAATTAGGGAGAGGGTAGCCACACCAGAATAAAAACAAACTTCAGTTAGTAAGTGCATTTTTCTTTCCTTTGAAATGAAGTGCAAGAGAAATAGAAACCGATGATTTGACAATGCCAGCTTTGATGCAAATTCTAAATATTTGCTGCTAGATTCAATATTTCCTCTACTGCCTTGCTGGTGCTGGGTTGACGCGGGGTAATTCCCCGTTGGGATAAAAAATCATTGGGTGTGGTGTCATTGATTTTTTGAGCAGTCATAGCTAGAGCCAGACTAAGCTCGTCAACGTACTTACCTACCTCATCACTAAACACAGATTCATAGGTATGCCGGAAATTTGCAGCGTTACGCTTGGCAGCGATAAATGCGATCGCAGTCGTTAAATTATGGGACTCAATGACAATGCTTTCACAGAAGTCTGCAAGAGTGTTGTTAACTCCAGAAATGATTGAGTGTTGGTCTGATATAGACAAGCTAGAGTCATCCGCCATAGGTGCGAGTGCTTGGCCCTCTGTCTTAGCAAGCAGTGCCTTAGCAACCAAATCAGCCACATCTAACGGAACTTTTGAGACAGACTCAAAGTTATCTGGCATGAAGTCAGCCAGCATGAAACGGTAGGCATCTTCAGCAATTCCCAGGTCAACAGCAGCTTTTTTGATAGTGATATCAGTCATAATTTATGCTCCTTTGTGAAAAACTTGATTTGATTTGTACTGGAAGTTAGAAACTGAGAAGTAGTGAGGGTTGCCACGAATATAGGCTTTTACCCTGGCGGCAATTCGCAGCGAGTTCATCAGGGACTTTATACGGCTCAATACCCATACTTGGTAAGGGCTTAGAGGGACTTCTTTATCCCGTTCGCATAGCTGGCGTTTAGCTTTGTCCGTCTGGATGGGGTAGGCTTCCCGGTAGCTTTCAAGGGCAAAGTATGCAATCTTGTCCCATTTCCAGACGGTAGGACGGGTGACTTGCAGCAACCTGGCTAATTCACTTTTGGTCACTGCAAAGTCAACATAAATGCTGTCTGGTTCGATAGAACTCCCCAAACTAAAAGCTTGTGAACGATTCATAATACAGGCTATTTAGCAAGCGATCTAATTTTTAACAGTGATTTAGCGAGTAATTAGCACCTCATTTAACACTTTTGCTCGTTATCTGGCTATAACTCAGTTTTTAAAACCACTTGAGACGCATTTAACAGGTGACTTGCGTTTTCTAGGGTGTTAAAAGTATGTTAGCATCTAATTACCTGCTGTAAAGCATTTAATTGGAATTAATTCAGAATGCGAACTGAGAAAAACCTCAAAAGCTTCTTAGAAGCTGCTTTACAGCAGGCAAAGAGTAATATTGGAGTAGAATAATGACTCAAAGTATATGTAGATCAGTGAGTAAAAAATTCTCAGTAACCGTTCCCGACTATGTTTTTGAGGATTTAGAGCAACTAGCCCAAATCCAAGGGAGACCTACAGCCGCGTTAGCAGCATTTTTAATTGAAGTAGCTATGAGAGAAGCAAGAGAGCGTGGTGAATTGCCACAAAAACAGCCAAAACAAAACGGTGCAGCATGACCTAAACACTAAACACTTACGACGGGCGACCAGCCAGCAGCAGAAAATGAATACACAGATAATCTTCAGATCGGTAATCACCAGGAATGAGCTTGAGCAATGGGGAGCGTAATCTGTGACAGCAACTCAGGTACTACCAAAAGAAAAAATCCTTCAGGCGATGACCGCGATGATAATAGCTCGTGACTGGATAGGATATCTCAACTTCCGCCGCCAATTGCGAAATAACTACTCTGAAGGATTCGCTGGAACGCTACGACATTTTTACAAATCTCTTCCACAAGAAGACTTAGAAGCATATATCAACTACTTTGGTGACAAGGACATGCTGACCAAAGGAGAACGAAAAACTAGGTTAAGGCAAAGGTATGAAGATATAGAGGTTAAAGAAAAGAGTGAGCGCAATAATAGCACCACTTCGCCTAATGTTAAGCCACGACCGCGCACATAGGGTAAGCAGCATTGGCTTTGAGAAATGCTCTGCCAACCCCATTGTCTTGTATCGACGGAGAAATCTTTCTTACTTTTTGCTTACTTTTGTCAGATTGCAATATGTGCCTAGTGTTACTCAATGATATGCTGACTACCAAACAACATCCTAACCCTAACCAAATGACTAACTCTATTTATGGTCTTTAATCTCTGGAATTTGAGCCAATAAAAGCCAAAAAGCCTGCGAGGTAGGACTCACAGACTTAGGCTCAAATTATTCATTTGATTTTGCTCGTATTTTGTGGCTTCGGTGCTTGCAACACCTACCACACGTCCACCCCGCCAGAAAAGACAGAGTGTAAAACCCCCACTGGAGTAAGAATCAAGTGGAGCCTTTCATTGATTATAAGCTTTATTTCCAACAGATTCCTAAGAAAAAAGTAACAAGCATGAAGGCTCTACCCAAACTACTTGGCTCTTTCCCCTCTACCGCACAAGTTACGCCAACTGTTCTGTAGATAAAAGTTAACATTCAGTTTTTTCTTGGCGAGGGCACTGTAACCCCTGCCAGGAGAAAGAAATTGAAAAATCTATCAAGTGTTCTACCATCTGCTCAAAATCTACTGCCAGTAGAGAGCTTAAGCGAGTTTACCAGCAGAATTGAGCGAGAATTTCTTACCGGCTCTGCGATCGCAATTTCTCTCTACACTGATAATATCCGCATCGTCTCTGATATAGAAATTAGTGCTGGGGGGGATGTCTCAACCCCAATCCACGACGCACTGAACTGGAAATATACCAGATTTGGGCATCAAGCCAAACCCACACTCCACGCCGCAATATTTCTGAACGAAGACGGTAGCCCCTGGCAAGGCAAACTCAGTAAACCCAGGATTGACACGAAAAAAGACAAGGATCAAAAATACGAAACCCCAATTGGCAACGGCTCACGGGCTTATCTCCCCACCGTCAACCGAGAAAATAGACGATCAATAGCCAACCGCTACGGCGTAGAAGTCCCCCCTCCTGGCGAAAGTTTCTGGGACTGGCTAGAACTCCACCCAGAAATCCCAATCATCATTACAGAAGGGGGTAAAAAATCCTTATGCCTGTTGTCACAGGGGTATGTAGCCATTGCCCTTTACGGAATTAACGGCGGCTACCGCAGCAAGGATTTATTAGGAAACCAAGTCTTGCCCTATCTAATCTCAGATATAGCACGATTTGCTGTTAAGGGGAGAAAATTTACCCTCGCCTTTGACCAAGACACCAATACTCTAACCCAGAGACGGGTTAACGCTGCGACTTTCCGCTTTAGCCGATTACTGACTGCCGCCGGTTCAATAGTTGATATCGCCATCTGGGACGGTCAAAAAGGACTGTGTAAAGGCGTTGATGA
>NZ_JACJSI010000503.1 GCF_014698065.1 Nostoc flagelliforme FACHB-838 | reverse complement strand
TCTGACACGCTTACCGAAATTTCGCACTGTGAGGAGGCGGCGATCGCTCCCTTGGGGGTCGCGTCGCCTCAGTCTGTCGAGGGCGTGTCAGAGAAGGAGGAAGAGTTACCTGCGGTAACGGACTGTACGACGCTGGCGCTTGTGGATGATGCACAAAGTAATCCCGCTTCGTTGTTGGCTGAAAACCTCTCTTGTGGTGTTGAGGCGAAAGATTGTCATGGAGGTGCTTGTTCCGCTGCTCAAAATGAATTTTCTTCAAGTTTGGCGATCGCTAATCAAACACCGGGGCAAGTAGAACAGGGTGAATCTGCTTCCTTATCGGGAGAAAATCAAGTCTCTGGCCTTGAAGTGAAAGCGGATCATGAAGGCGAAGGTTCCGCCCTGTCCGTGCCACAATCTCAAAAGTGGTCGCATGAGGCTATTGTCACAAGGTCGAATCTGCGACCGGAGCGTATGCAGAAACTCAAGGTGGCAGGCAATTCGGGGCAGAATCCGGGGTTTGATTTCTTGCAGGAGTGTTGGGATGATGACCCGGCACTAGTGATAGTGATCAAGAAGTTGCTGGCGAAGTTTCCGCAGTGGGGTGTTGCGATTGTGGATGGGGTGTTGGTTCACTAGATAGAGCCTTATGAATAAAATAATCGATTTACCGATATCAAGCGTGCCATTCTATCTTGAACCTTAAAGGGGCTGAACCGTATTGGCGTATAATCAAGCTATTACAGACTCTCAATTTGCTTACTTGAAAAGTTTTCCTGAGCGGATGTGCTGCAATAATATTCTAATGAGCAACGCAAGATGTATCGGTGAGCAACGAATTGTTCGGCGTTGCAGTGGGTACTTGAGCAACAAAAACCACGTCCCCATTGGCATCGATTACCCAACCTTGGGCTTCTACAATTTGAGTAGATTCATTGATAGAATTAATCTCCTGTAATTTTGCTTCTGTGTTTGGCTGCTTGTGAACAATTGGTCTATTGTGAATACCATTATTAGCACGAGCCTGCGCCTCTGGAGAGAGTGTGATCCAATCTGCTAGCACCGCATCATCAGATATCAATGGCTGCGTGGGATCGGCTACCATTCCTCCACGGCCAGTAACAATAAGCGAACTCCTTTCTATTTTTCTACCAGAATTACAATCAGCAACAATTTGCTGTGAAGCATCAACCACATTTACAGGCAATTCCGCCAATCCTTTACTGGGGTCTGCATCTGGTGAGTTGATTTGTACTGTGCCATTTAATAAAGGGTTTTGCTGAGAAAACGCTGTGATGTCGTTAGTTAACAACTCATTTGGCTTCAGTTGGTTTACATCTTCAGTGTTCAAAAGCTTCACTAAATCTGCACGAGTGCGCTGCACAAATCCAAATATATTTTTAGCAGTAATTGTGATATTACCACCAGAGCCTGAAAAAGCGTTGGCAGTAATATCATTATTATCCAAGGGAGGAGCAACAATAAAACCCGACGATGCATTGATGGTGATATCACCTCCATCGCCACGAGCCTGTGGTGTTTCTGCATTGGTAGATATCTGGCTTTCGCGGCGCATCAGTAATAAGTCCCGTACATTTAGCGTAATATTTCCGCCCTTACCTAATTCACTATTAGATGTGAGTTTCCCTTCGTCCAGAAGTATAGAGCGAACGGTTACATTTATATCTCCTGCTTGCCCTAGATTAATTGCACCCTCTGCGTAAATAATATCTCGAGGTTGACTGCTCACAGTTACTAGTGCCCCATCTCTAATAATCAATTGGCCTGTAAAGAGGTTTAAATCTCCAGCAGAGCCAGAAGCGTTAGTTGATGCAGATAAGCTACTAGGTGTAGAACCATTTGCTGAAATTCCACTTAATTTTATAAACTCAGAGGCGTTCACAGTCAAATTCCCTCCTTTGCCTGTGGCGGGGTAAAATACGCCATTTAAAGAACGTCCGTCAGATTTTGTTGATACCTGTGCTCCTCCCTGGATATTTAATCTTGGAGTGTTAATTGTGATGTTGCCAGCATTACCAACACCGTAAGTTGCGGTAAACAATCCGCTGGATCTAAAACTGTTAGAAGCACCAATGCTACCTCCGCTCAGTTCTACAGAATCTGAGGCGTTTACAGTCAATTGCGGCACAGAATCTGACACCGAGTTAGAATTATCAACAAGTACTTGTGCTCCATCTTTAACAATCAACCTCCCTGTCGTAATTGTTAAGTTTCCTGCAACTCCCCCATTCATGCTTCCAACTCTCAAAGGAATGCCACCAATCAGTTCCACAGAATCTGAGGCAGTAATCGTCAAATTTCCTCGTAGTTGCATGTTTGAGGCATTCGTGAAAATTGATGAACCCCCAGTGCCAGTGACCTGCACATTTTTCCCCTGTACCTGAATGTCGCCTCCACCCTCGCCACTGGCATCTATATAAGAGCGAATGTTATCTCGCCGAATTAGTTTAATGTTCTGAAAATTATTGACACCTTCATATCCCAAAAACCAGCCTTGATCTGTTGAATTTAGACTGACCACACTATTGTCAGCAACACTTCCTAACTCTATTCGTCCCCCTTTTGCTGTTAAATTTCCTCCCTCCAGCAAAATATCGCCACCTACAAATGCCAAGGTTTTATTTGGCAACACCTGTAAACCAACAGCCGTGTCATTTGCCTTTGCTTGGGATTGATTGCCGATGGTAGCCGCAGTTGCCCCGAATTGTAAACCAACGGGAACACTTACTGTTAGTAAAGGTGTAGTTTGGGGTTCTGTAGCACTAAACTTAATGCCATCAGCAAAATTCAAGCTGCTAGCCGTACTTGCTACAAATGAACCACCTATTTGTAAAGAAGCATTGGGCCCAAAAATAATCCCGTTGGGATTAATTAAAAACAGATTGGCTGTAGGATTAGCTTTTATTATGCCATCAATATTAGAGATAGACCTGCCTGTTACTCGGCTAATAATATTCTGAATATTTGCCGCATTGTTAAAGTAGGCTGTGCTTCCCTTAAGTACAGAAAACTGTTCAAAGCTATGGAATAGGTTCGTACCGCGAATTGCACCACCATCTATTTGATTACCAAATTGACCATCAATAACCTGGGGTGTAACAATCGAATTTTCAGCTCCTAGCGTGCTATCTTCTTTAATCTGTGCGAGTACACAACATCCAGATGAAACAAAGATTCCACTACTTAATAAACTACTTAATAGCCTTAAATGCCAGTCCCAAACGCTGCGGTTTTTAAAAAGCACAGAATTGACCCTCCCAAAACAATATGTTTAATGATTAATGTCTTTGCCAATCTACAAAGCTTTAGCATTCATTGGAGCAGGGGAAATATAACCCAAACTTGTGAACTTACAGAAAATATTAGCTAAGAAAATAGGTTTCATGGACATATTGAAACCCGTGACAGTAAAGCCTTGAGTTTATTGCCATCATGAGCCGATTTATTTGCCGCATTGTTGTAGCATTTATCTGCCGTAACGAACATTATCTATAGTGATAGGATTCGAGCATGAGCTGGTACTGGTTCTAAATTGTCGTTTGAAAAGACAATAACTCTATTACAGAACCTTTTATCTCTTCATATCCCGTTTTTAGTAAAGCAGGACTTACGCAACTGGAACAAATAGCGAGCGGGGCGTAGCCCTACCACACGACAATTTAAATCAAACCAAGCACATAGGAATACTTGGGCGTTTTAGTTGCTGAATTAAAT
>NZ_JACJSI010000502.1 GCF_014698065.1 Nostoc flagelliforme FACHB-838 | reverse complement strand
ATGTCAGGACAGATGGCTTTGGGGAGGCGTACACCGTGGCTGCCAAAAAAAATTGCCAGCCTTAAATTCCCTAATTGGTTTGCTCAAACACTGTTGAAAAATTTACAACGTGTGACCAAAGTCTTAGAAAAAATCTCCCGTCCGCGTTTTCAGAAGGTTGCCGAAAATCCATTAACTTGGCGGTTCAATGGGATATGTCTCACCTGGTTGGCAATATTACTAATGTCGCCATATCCTCCTGCTACCAATCCTATTCCTGCTGTGGGAATGTTACTCTTGGCAGTTGCAACTATTGAATCTGATGGTATATTAATGTGCTTAGGCTATGTAGCCACCGTTTTAAATACCTTGTTTTTCGGTTTTGCCTTTTACCTTTTATATACTGGGGCGACCTATTTGTTACCTAATCTTTTTCGGTAAACTAATCACTTTTAGCTAGAAAGCAAAGAAATGCGGTTGAGTTATTCAAGTTCAGCAAACCAAAAAGTTCTGCGATCACTACTGATTTCACTTCACCAACACCCCATCCACAATCGCAACTCCCCACTGCAGAAACTTCGCCAGCAATTTCTTGATCACAATCTGCAAAGCCGGATCATCATTCCAGCACTCTTGCAAAAATTCAAACCCCGGATTCTCCCCTGAATTCGCCGCAACTTTAAGTTTCTGCATACGCTCCGGCCGCAGATTCGCCCTTGCAACTATCGCCTCATGCGACCATTTTTCGGGATTGGGGACAAGCACGGCGGAAACTTCACCCTCTTGATCGGCTTTCACTTCAACACCAGAGACTTGGTTTTCTTCCGGCAACGAAGCTGAATTTCCCTGTTCTACCTGCCCCTGAGTTTGATTAGCGATCGCAGAACTTAAAGAGTTTTCATTTTCTGCGACGGGTGCGAGGGAACAAGCACCTCTATGACAGTCTTTCGGCTCAACACTGCATTCCTCGCTCTTTGCCAGCAAAAAACCGGAAAGGCTTGGTTGGGTAAGTTCAACGCGCTCAATTAACTGTATTTGCTAAAGAAAAAGCCCTTATTTCTGGACACCTTATGTTCTAGTAGGCAATTGGCTTTGATATGCACAATTATTACAAGACATATTCCTCCATTCTTCAGCATTTAAGCAATCTTGACGCGCATTTACTGATGAGCCGCCTGAGAAACGCTGCAAGGTACATCTTTTTGCCAGGAATCACGACCCCCAGCAGGTACATTCGCTGTAAGTACTACCTCTCCTTTTTCGTTTAGTGCCCATCCACTTGCTTCTACAATACGTTCTGGTGTTGTTGTTACTGCCCTAGTAACAGGCGGATTACTGCGTAGGCGTAGCCCGTCGTTCGCGTAGCGTCTCCCAGAGTTGGCATCACTGCTTGGTTTGGGCGATATCCAACCTACTTCTACTGTATTGGCGGGTAAAATATCCTTAGTGGGATTGGGAGGTAAACCGCCGCGTCCGGTGATAATAAAGCTGCTTTGAGCAGAACCTGGGCTATCGCAGACTTGAGCTACTTCAGTTTCGACACCGATTGTAGGTAACTCAACTAAGCCACTGTTGGGGTTAACGTCAGGTGTGTTGAGTTCTACAGAACCGTTGAATTCAGGACTTGCTCCTGTAGCAGTGATGTCACTTGTGCTATCAGATGCCACATCTCGAAACTGTGTACCAAAGATACCTTGGGCATTAATCCGCACGTTTCCGCCACGGAAGTTTGTCGAATTGGCGCTGATGTCGCTATTTTTAAACGCAATCAGGAAATCGGTGTCAATATTGATATTGCCACCGATAACGTTTTCTCCAGTTGCGTTGGTTCTGATGTTGCTATTGCGGGTTATTGTCAAAATTTTTGAGTTAATGCTAATTGTAACTTGTTCCCTATTCGGGTCAACTTTAGCACTTTGTGTGGTACCGCTAAGTAAGGCATTGTTGTCTAAACGGATAGAGGAGGCATTTAATCTCATGTTGCCTGCGGTTCCGGTTCCCAAACTCTGCACAGTTATTCCAGCCCCATCTTTGATTAGCAAAGTATTAGTTTTAATAGTCAAATCACCCGCATCCCCTGTTGAGTTGCGCTGTGCAGAAGCAGACAAAGCGCTGGGATACTCACCATCAGCACTTCTCCCAATAATTTGCACATCTTGGGCATCAACGCTTAAATTTCCTCCCTTGCCCGCACCAAATGTACCAGCACTTACCGCCGCCCCATCTTTAATTAGCAAAGTATTAGTTTCAATAGTCAAATCACCCGCATCCCCTGTTAAGTTGCCCTCTGCTGAAGCAAACAAGCCACTGCTAAACTGACCATTAGCGCTTGTCCCAATAATTTGCACATCTTGGGCATCAACGCTTAAATTCCCTCCCTTGCCTGCACCAAATGTACCAGCACCTATCTGCGCCCCATCTCGTACTAGCAAAGTATTAGTTTTAATAGTCAAATCGCCTACCTCCCCTGTTGAGTTGGGCCGTGCGTCAGCAAACAAGCCACTGCTAAACCGACCATTAGCGCTTGTCCCAATGATTTGCACATCTTGGGCATCAACGCTTAAATTCCCTCCCTTGCCCACACTAAATGTACTAGCACTTACCTGCGCCCCATCTTTGATTAGCAGAGTATTAGTTTTAATAGTCAAATCGCCCGCATCCCCTGTTGAGTTACCCCCTGCGTTAGCAAACAAGCCACTGCCAAACTGACCATCAGCACTTCTCCCAATAATTTGCACATCTTGGGCATCAACGTTTAAATTTCCTCCCTTGCCCGCACCAAATGTACTAGTACTTACCTGCGTCCCATCTTGTATGAGTAAAATATCAGCATTAATATTAATGTTGCCTGCCTGTCCCCTTGCTCCTACTAACACATCATTACCAATAAAACTGCCTTTTTTAACATTAATTACTCCTGTTGCATTCACCTCAATATTTCCCGCTTTACTATTATCAGAACCCAACCTAGTATCTATTCCTGCTAATAGTTCACTCCCTCCTGTCATCTCTAAATTCTGGGCATGAACTGTGATACTACCACCATCACCACCACTAATCACATTGACTCCAGCACCATTGCTCAGTAAAACATCGCTTCTTTCTACATTATCGGGAAAACTTAAACTTAAAATATTACCATATAAATTTAACCCGATTGTTCCCGCACCAGAAGATCCACCTAACTCAACTTGCCCACCAAAAGCATACAAACCTCCACCATCCATATTGATATCGCCGCCTACCAAAAGCAAACTCTTACCATCTGGTACACGTAAACCTGTTGCTATAAACTCGGAAGATAGATTTAAACCGGAGGGAGCGACTGAGTTATTTTGGATAGATGCAGTTTTAATTTGATTAAAGAGTAAAGCGGAAGGATTGACCGTTAGCAGGGATGGAGAACTTTCTGGATTGGAGGAGCTGAAAAAACCTTGATTTCCAAAAGAGATCGCATTAGCTGTAGTCCCTACAAAAGAACCACCAATACTTAATTGAGCATTTTGACCAAAAATAATCCCGTTGGGATTTATTAAAAACAGGTTAGCTGCACCCTTAGTACTGATTATCCCATCAATACTAGAAGCAGAACCACCTGTAACTCGGCTAATAATATTTTGAATATTTAGAGCATTATTAAAAGAAGCAGTACCACCAGTATTCACAGAAAACTCACTGAAACTGTGAAATAAATTGCCGCCAGCTTGAGTTCCTCCAGTAATGTTAAAGGTGTTACC
>NZ_JACJSI010000501.1 GCF_014698065.1 Nostoc flagelliforme FACHB-838 | reverse complement strand
CTGATTCGACTACAGGTGAGATCAGTGAGAATTCTTTGAGTTGCATTCAACATCAGTGCATTCAGGGAATAACCCTCACCTTACCTGATTTTGGGCTTAACCGAACCGTATTGGGTGTGGGTGGGTGTGGGGTGTTAGAACGGGTCTGTTAGTGTAGCCATGTAGCTGATTTCGCAATCTCTGAGGTAATCAGCTTGCTCAGTTAGCTTAAAGTGCTGGCGTACCTCATTCTTAACTACACCATTGTTTAGCGTGTACATTAGCTTACCAACTTCAAGCCTGTCATCAATACCCATAAAAGACACTAGAAGTTCAATTACAGATTGGGTATTATCGCCGTCATAAGCCTTAGCAAAGTCTGGGTGGCTTGGTGTATGGGATACGGGAACAGGAGCGGGAACGGGAATAGCGACGGGCTGAGGTTCAGGAGCTACAACGGGTTGCACAGCGGGCCGCTGAGTTTCTGAAATTTCATCACAATCATCACTGTGACCATTCATAAGTAAATCCCAGCCGCCCTCGCTGCATAGAGACGTGTTGCATACTATTAATGGCTCGTTGCCATTTAGTGAAGTAGCTTCAGTGAATAACCCAGCTATAGGCTTAATTCCAGTCCAGTGTGCAGGTATTGACTCACGTACTTTACTCCCATTTTCTGATTTAAAACCACCAAAGGCACGTTCGACAAAGTTTTTTGGAATGATATTTTTCATGTGATTGATGAACTTGTTTTTCTGGAAAGTACCCGAATTAGCACTCTTACAGTAAGCGCAGTACATCGCGTACAGTTCATGGGTTTTGATTGTGTAACCCTCAGAAGGAACTAAGCATTGGTCAATAAAAGCCTTGGCAGAGTCGGAACTGATTGCCTGTGACATCTTAATAGATGCTGCTGTTTTATTTAGCTTAGAGGAGTTAATTAAAAGGTTGTTTCTTTCATCCCTTGGCATTGCTAAAGCCCAAGAAATAATGTCACCTTTAACCGCTTCTAGCTTGCCACCTAGTTCTGGATCAGGTGATTGATTACCTCTGCTCTTGGTGGCAATGTGTATCACCCGTCTGTCCCAACCTTCCCCAGTATTATCAATCTGTAGATAGTCCGTAGAAGCCATAGCAAAGCGACAATCCCACCGTTTATTGTAGCTAGAGGAAGCAAACAAAGGTCTACCGGAAAGTGGCCCGTTATCAACTAATTCATAGAATGGTAGAAGCCCACTTTTTTGAAAACCAGCTACATCAGGGAATACAACAAGCCTCGCACCAGTTAGGGTTTGGTGACGTTTATCAGCATTTTCTAAATCCCTAAAATCTGAGATAGAGCGTACATTTTCTTGGCTGTAAAGACTGCTGATTAAGCGCAAGATAGTACCTTTACCAGAACCACTAGAGCCAACTATATGAAGGAAGTATCCATATATGGCTGTGGGGTCAATAAACATCGCTATTACGGCTCTGAGCAATGGTATATTTTCCTCACCAATTGAGTTTTTTAAGAACTCTAAAAATACTTCGGGACATTCAGCATTTTTCTTGTAATCAGCCGCCACAGCAGCAGTGATAAAGTTTTCTCGGTGGTGGGCTTGCAACTCTCCTGTTCTTAAATCGACCGTGCCATTTTGAAAGCATAGGAGATGATTATTTGATATATCTTCATCCATCTGTAAGGCACTTCTGCAAAGCTTTATTGAGCTAGTCTTATTTTTATCAGTGAAGAATTGGTGTTTTTTAGTCCAGTTATCTTCATTACCCACCCATTTAAAAAGCTTTCTCAAGGTGTGACTAACTTTCTTTTCTATTTTGTCGTCCTTTTCGTGCTTCCAAAATCCTTTACCTGTGTAGTTAAAAAAGGATTGATTGAATACTTTATAATCTCCGTCGCCTCCTTCAAAATCTACATTAAGGATAGATTCCTCAACTGTGGTAGTTACCTCGTAAGCAGCATCATCTTTAGGTGGTGTGGTTTTTTTAGCTACACCCAGAATTTTATTTATCTTAGACCAACGCTTTAAATCTGCCTCATCTTTACTCAGACTGTATCCGAGTGCAGGTTGTGCATTTTTACTAATGGTTTTTATGATTGCCTGAACTCGCGCTGGATCTAAACCTAATTTACTACCACAACTAACTAAAACATCTTCACTGAGTCTGTAATCAACCTTATTCTCAATACACCAGTTTTTCCAACCATAAACATCATTCAAAGCTGTGGTTAATGCTTTTGACCTGTCAGTAGCGTCTGTACTACCTTCTAATATTGCAAGATTTTTAGAACTAATTAGCTGATGAAGAATATCAACCGATTTACCATCACCATTACCAATGGCTTGTGTTTTAGTGGCTACGCTTTCGCCAACCTCTAGTAAATCACCAGAAGCGATCGCAGCATTAGAGCGAGTAATAGCCTCATTCCAAAATGACTGTGACTCCTTAGTAGCTTGAATAACCGCTTGTTTTGTAACCTTTGATGTATTGGCTTTTGATTCGCTAACTGGGTAAATTCCGATTGATTCTACGTTAGGGATGATAAGTAATTCAGTAGGTCTGTTGTGGTTAATGTATGAACCCTTAGCACCAACTGAAGGAGCTAGAACTGTAAACCTACCTCTACCTAATGCTTCCCCAACATGAGTACCACCTGGGGTCATACTAAAGTTAGTGAAGCTTGGTTTTTCTGCAACTCTAAGTCCGATACGGTAGCCGCCGCTTTGGGTAGATTCAAGCCATACATTGTCTAAGCTTGGCAACTTATCTAATACTGATTGGTAAGCAGCTTTACAGGCATTAACATCATATTCAAATTTATCTAAATCAAAATCAAGCCAGATAATAAAGTCGTCACCCAAACACCCAATCCCTGTACGTTCATCCTGGAACCAGATAGCTAAGGTAGCTTCGCTTGGTTTCTTAGTTTGGTACTGCTTATGGTCAATTAATCTAGGGATGCCGTTAGCGTCAAAATAACTGGGTTTTTTGCCAGTAAGCATTGGTAATGGATTCCCAGTGGCAGCATCATACAGAATATTACCTGATTTATCTTTATCTAGGTACTTATCTGCTGACTGCGGGGGGACTACCGGAAGTACACTAACTCCAATAGATTGAAGGGCTTTGATTACTTCAGCAATTTCTTGAGTACGAGTAGAGACTGACATTTAAATGTTCCTTTGAGATTGTGTAATTTGTGGGGTTTAGCTACACCTAAGTCTAAAGTTCGCAGACCTAAAGCTGTAAAAGCGATTGCACCTACTCCACTGACTGAACTACCAGCTTTAAACAGTAGCGAAATCGACCCAATCATTCGGCGTATGGCTGCACTACTAGAAGATTTCTAAACAATAACAAGCCCTCCATATACAAGGCTGGAGGGCTATCAAAATCCATAAATTTACCATCACATCTTAACGCAAAAAGGGAATTTAAATGGCTCGTCCTAGAGGTACGCTCACAGGCTCAAAGCGTTTCAACAAGCCCACAGCAGAAACCATAAACCCACTGGAAATACTTTCAGATATCGCGTCTGGTGTACAGGGTGTAGCTACAATACTGCTCGGTTAAGGAGAAATAGAGGGTAAAACAAAGAAAATAGTGTTCGCGTAAATAATCCGCGAATAAGATGATTGGACTTACTTCTTCTCTTTGAGGCTATCGTACAAGTCCACCCAATTTTGACGAAGAGAGTCGATGCAGGAAGTTAAGTGATCGATTTGGGTTCTTCT
>NZ_JACJSI010000500.1 GCF_014698065.1 Nostoc flagelliforme FACHB-838 | reverse complement strand
TCTCCATTACTAAGCAATGCAATTCTAGGCGTGGTTCCTTTGGTAGTGTAAAAGTAAAGTAATCACTACTAGCAGCTTGAGGAATTCCCGGATGAGATAAGTTGATTAATGCTAATACTTCTCGTCGCACTAGCTCAACGTATTTAGGTTCATTCCACCTTAATACTTTCATCACTCTTGTTCGAGGTTTTATTCCCCATTTTGGCTCAATATCTTCAACCTCGAAAACATCTGTATAGCTATCTATATCTTTTTCTAAAGGTCGTAATGGTCGCAGCAAACGAATACGTTCATTTATTAGCAAAGGAGTTCCGCAGGCTAAACAGTTTTCAATATCATCAGGGTTATGGCGCTGATTACAAAGGTGATTTATGCAGTAAACCACTTTTACTCCTGAATATGATTACTTGCTTTTAAGCCATTAAGTTTGTTATTTGAACTATTAAAATTTTTATAGATTAAGCTTAATGGATCGACTAAGATATACTTTCTAATAGCTGGTTCTAAACTATAAGAAACTTCATCTTTAGGAGATTTCTGATTTATTTCAATTAAACAACGCTGTTCTAAAACCTCTATAGCATCCATCATATTAGAAATTGAAATTTCACAATTATTTTTTTTCCTGATAATATCAATCATATCTGAAAACTTCAATGGAGGTAATTCTTCTGATGTATGTTCTGCTAAACAAAGCATAATTTGTTTTTGAATATCATTTAAAAGTCCATTTCCTCCAAATTGTTGATTTAACATCTTCAAAATATTCTCGCTAATCAAAGTAGTCTTATAATCCAAGAATTTGGTTATATCCCCTCCAAAAAATTTATTAATCCGGCTGGCAACTAATTCTAAAAGTGATGGATTTGCACGGTAAATTTTAATCAATTTTTTACATTCTTTTTCTCCTTTCAAATCTTTTCTACGTAATATTTGCATTGCTGCATTTTCTTCTAAGCCTTGTATCTGCACGTATGCTGGTAGGAGAGTTGTAGCCGTGTAAGCAATTTGATCTAAAGGTAACTGACTCGTCACTATTATGCAGCTTTGATGCTGCTCTTCTATAAGACGACGAAATAAATTTCCACACTCTATTTTCTTTTCAAATACCTCTATTTGTGCTAAACCTTCTAGCCCATCTAGTATTAGTAAACATCGATATTTTTTTAGTTGGTCTAATATTAAATTAAGTTTTGATTCCCTAGATTTATTTTCTATTTTTAAATTTAGTATCTTAATTATTTCCTCTAAAACATCCTCAATTGAAGAACCATAATTGATACTTTTCCAGATGACGCAATCGTATGAATTTGGTTCCTCTAAAAGTAATTCTTCAACTATTTTGGTAGCAACAAAAGTTTTTCCAGTACCCGCAGATCCAAACAAATATACACAATGATGATTAAAAAGCTTAATTTGGTTTTTTAAATAATTAATTTCTTTTTCTCGCCCATAAAACAGATTTATTTTAGGCAACTCTCCATAAATTTTAGTCTTACCTATTAAACTATCGTTTTGATTAAGGTAATCTTTTTTTACTATTTCAAGCAAAACATTTTTCACAGTTGCTTTTTTTATTTGTACTCCACCACCAATAGCTTCAGAAAGCATTGTCCATAAGTTTGGCCCTACTGCTGTCCGCAAATAGTGCATATTATATCCTGAATTAGCTGCTATCTCTTGATAATCTTGACCATTCCAAGCCCCTTTTATAATAGCGATTTCAGCTTTTGACAAATGCTTACCAGTAGATTCAAACACTTGTCCATCTAGACCTTCAATTATTTTCTCTATGTCTAAATTTTTATATGAATCCATATTGAGCAGTAAATTTACTTTAATTTATCAATACCTTTACCAAAAATAAGAGCCTACAAAAATTGGCAAAATTCTAGATGCATAAGTGTTTAGCTTAAAAGGTAGTTGGACTGTCAAAACCTTGATATTACAAGCAACACATAAAAAAACCTTGTGGGAAAATTTAAAGGAATTTTTAGAGCTTATTGTTTTTGCTAAACCTCAGAGAACGGGGAGTTATATAGTGAAACATCATCAACTCACCCTCGTAAATTAGCATAAGTATTGATCTATACTGTAATCTATTCACGTTAAATCTAACCTATACTTTTTTTAAAATAACCTATACTCCTTCACAAAAATTCATAAAATTATTCCTTCCTAGTTTCCTTTCTAAGGTGTATGATTTAATGGCTACATCCCAGAAGTAGTATTACGCTATCTCAAGTTACAGTTACATCTAGCTCATATTCGTGAAAAATAACTAAGGCTAGCAGCCAGGAACCACCCTCAGTGAGTATCTATAATCGCTAGCTGACTTCGTTAATAAACGAAAGATGAGCTTGTATCAAAAGAGTCGGCACTTATGATGCTTACTCTGAAGCTTGGCATAGATAATAGTTAAAGTAGTTTGAGCCAAAGCTACTATTAAACCTAGTAATTACATACAGAGATGAGGAGGCTTGAATTAAAAATTAGGATAACAGTAGATCGAAGACGGGTAGAACTTCTGCAATATCAAGCTAATTGAAGGTAGGTATGGAGGTGAAGAATTTATGACAATACCCACATTTAACGGACAAAGCGCCACTAAGGAGTAGCGCTTTGTCCGTGGTTTAAATTGCATATAACCTCAGAGCGGGGTTGATCTCGAAGGAACAAAATAAGTAGACGTTGAAGTTTGGCGACGGAGACGACTACTAAATTTGTCCGAGAGTTTTTACCACGCTGCGATATCTATTATAGGATCTACTGCTTAGAAAGTCTATTTCTTGCAGTATGTTTTGGCTGTCGAAATTCCTTAAATTAGTTAAATGTAAAGTTTAATGAAGACAAAACCCGAATTTTGGAGCAAAAAATAGTAGCAGCGTGAATAGCCCCCTCTAGAGCTTCAAAACCAAGCACCAGGGGAATAAACCGTGTTAAATGAAAAAAGTCTGAATAGCTCAGTAGTTGAGCGCATGGAATCATGCATTGCAGTGTTCGCACCTCAGCTTAATGCTGTGGTAGAAGGTAGTTTTAAGAATATCCTTGCAAAAGCTAAAGTTTCACAGCTTTCAAATTGGCTGTGTTTAGATGATAGCGACAGAAACATTACTGGAGTAACGGGAGCAGGTGATTGTAACACAGGATTTTACTGGCAATTCTTGCTCGTAAACGTAGTTCTCGTAGTTCTCTCTAAGGAACCGCAAGGGGAGAACTAATGAACGCAGCGACAACTGAATATCCAAACAATCTCACGGCTGCCCAATACCATGAGTTGTTAGCTGGTAGCGCCATTCATCCGGCGTTGATTGAGCGCAACTTTTTCCATATAGAGGGAGAATCAGTTTATGATTTCCTGTTCATATCTGATAAGATCCCACGTAAGAATGCGGGTCGGGTAACAGATGGATACATCAAAATGTATCAGCACCTATTACTAGGTGGGACGTGGATTCAGTCACTTGACCCCTTTAAAAACTGGCAACCGATGGAGTGGGGAAGGATCAAGCCCAACTTTCCTCGCATTGATTGGCACTCCTGTAAACCCGTCAAATACGAGTCACCGCCTAAAACCCCCAACCGCGTTACCTACTTTGATGTTGCTAACCCCATTTGGGACAAAGTTGCAAAGCGTTATTTAATTAAGCGCTATCATTCACTTTTAACATTGCGCTTACTGGATCAACTCAATCCACTAATATTTTGGGAGTGGGTAAAGCAACATCC
>NZ_JACJSI010000050.1 GCF_014698065.1 Nostoc flagelliforme FACHB-838 | reverse complement strand
TTGCTTCCAATACACCAGCTTTTATTACAAATACAAGGCATTCGGAATCAGATTCAAATAATACTTATGTACTAGTAATTGGCGCTCGCATTGTGCCAGTTGCGTAAGTCCTGATTCGTTGGGCAAAGGAGAGGCGATCGCTTGACTGCTTTTTAGCTTCTCTCAAAAGTGAGTCAATCTCAGCAGTAGGCAAATTTTCTGCCAAATTGTCTTGAACTCTCTCGATATTTTTGCCAAACCTAACCAGTTCTTTGTCTACCAATCGTCGTCCTGAAATTGGTACTTTCTCACTGCCAGGATCAACGTTATTTTGCCGGCGAATGATGGCTCGATAAAAGAGAGTTTTGCTACTGTCAGCTGAGTCTTCTTTAGTAAAGACTGCCACTCGGTTTGCTGAATCTTTTAGCGTCTGGACTTGGCGAGTAAATCCTCTATTCAGAAAATCTTCCTTAACAATTTCGTAGCGTTGAGAGTCTTGAGGAAGATGAAACTTAATATTAGTAGGTAAATCTTCGTCATCTGAAAACGGTGAGGATTGCGAATTTAGCGATAGCTTTGCTTCAACGTACCAACTATTGAAAGCTTGATTGGGTAAAAACGGCACATCGGAAGCAGTCAACTTGTGGACAAAAATGGCTAAACCGATCGCCGCTAAAAACAAGGACAGAAGTAAGGCATAAAAAGTACGCTTCACTATTGCGCCTCCTGGGTTGGACAGGATGGATCTTTAGTAAATGTCTGGGATGAATCAACAACTAATTTGGCTTTTTCGAGCATATTGCGTCCGATTAAGACCGGATAGTTGAAATCGTCACGATCAGCAAGGTTTACCTCTTCCTCAATCCACTGACCCGCAACACAGATTTTCATTCGCACCACTGGCCGACGGATATAGTCGGCTTTGCGACTTTCAATGCGAACCCACCGCACAATCGGCAGTTCAAAAGTCTGTTTAACTCCATCTCCATCACTAAAGCGGAACTTAATCATGCCGCCGGATTCAGTTTCTTTATTTGGCTGTTCTAAAATCTCGGCATTAATCGAGGTAGTCGTCGCACCTGTATCAAGCTTAACTTTCACCTCTTTTTCAACACCAGCAATTTTTCCTTTCTCTATCCAGCCGACAGTTTGAGTCTGTTGTTGCGCCGAGTCAGTAGCTTTAGTTTCTTGTAAAGTGCATCCCGCCCCAGATAACAGGCTGATGGAAATTACCACCCAAATTTTTTTAACTGTACTTGGTGTAAACCAAGCGAATCCAATCCTCATAGGTAACAAATTCCTACTATAGGCCGGACTCTATAGCCCTTAAATAATATATTTCGTTACATTTATAACAAAATCATTCCAAAGGTTGATTTGACGAGTTTTTTGGAAAAACAATCTGAAATTGTTGCTTAGAAGACAAAAATTAATGTTTGTTATATTTACCCTTACTACTCACTTTTTGTTGCTGGGGGTTTGCAAACTTCTTTTTTCAGATTTAACTTTGCCCAGATTAAGTAAAGGGTAGTCCATAAATACATTTATATATTCAAGTGCAGATATGTTTGATATTAAGCATTGGAGAATCGATATCTAAAAACCAATTTTCATCAAAAAACTCAAAATTATCATCGTAAACAAGAACCAAATCATCAATTTTTTTCTGAACGCATCACCAAGCACAATGTTGGCTACAGCTACGAAGTTGGACAAACTCCAGCAGGAGATTAGCTAGGGGTGCGATGGCATACCCGCCCGTCGTAGGCGATCGCAAAGCGAATTTGACTACAATCCTTAGAAAGAGTAGCAATAATCTAATGTCTAAAAATTCCGATTCTCAGTTCCAAAATCTTTTTGCTGCACACAAATCAACCGACTGGCAGGAAAGATTAGCGCCAGTAGCCTATCGCTTTAACCAAGAATATCAAGGTCAACCCTTTGAAGTTCCCACAGAAGTACAGGAAATGCCGATATTTCGAGAGTGGATTGCTGGCAATTTCTCAGGGAGAATTGCTTCCCCTTTCTGGGAAGTTGCTGAACCTAAAAAGAACCAGCACTGTTTAGATATAGGCTGTGGTATCAGCTTTTTAATCTATCCTTGGCGGGATTGGCAAGCATTTTTTCATGGGCAAGAAATCAGTAATGTGGCACGGGATACCCTTAATTCTCGTGGCCCGCAGTTGAATTCTAAGCTGTTCAAAGGTGTTGAGTTGGGAGCAGCCCATCAGTTAAACTACTCATCAGAGCAGTTTGATTTAGCGATCGCCACAGGATTTAGCTGCTATTTTCCACTCGAATACTGGAATGCTGTACTAGCAGAAGTCAAGCGCGTATTAAAACCAGGTGGACATTTTGTGTTTGACGTTCTCAATTCAGAACAGCCTTTAGCACAAGATTGGGCAGTTTTGGAAACCTATTTGGGGGCTGAGGTGTTTTTAGAGCCTTTGGCTAAGTGGGAAAAAACCATTAAAGCGGCTGGTGCTAAAGTTGTAACTCACAAATCAGGGGAATTATTCGAGTTATACAAAGTGCGGTTTTAAAAATACTATTACTCAGGCATAAGTGGACTTGATGGATCTAAAGAAGTTGTAAAAACAAAATAAATTACTCCAGCGCCGAGAATCATGATAGCAAGACTGAACAGCAACACCCAACGATCTGTTGGTTCATAAGTATCTTCTTCGATATCACGGCGGACTGCGAAATAGTGTGCCGTTGATAGCCACACGGTAATCAAACCCACCAGCGAGAAGACTAAACCTAACTTCCAGCCTGTGCCAGGACGAGGTATCAAAGGTACTTGGAAGGCACGCAAACGCACGATGACGACACCGAAACCTAAAAGAGCGATCGCTGTCCGCATCCAAGCGAGGTAAGTACGCTCATTTGCCAAGTGATCTCGAATTCGGGACGGATTCAGTCGTCCTGGCTTTTTTTTATCTTTGTCTTCTTCTGTAGGTTGCAATTTTAACTGCATCAATAACACCCTTATCCCCAAAGAGGCTCTTCTGAAAAAAATGCGGAGGTAATAGTAAATCTCTTTCCAGATGACTTGCACCCAGCGCAATATTTGCGCTATTGAAATATACTTGTTATGATTGTACATTTTTCAAATTCAAAATTTATTTTAATGCAGATATCTAAATAAAACAAGCCTGAGATTTAAGATAGATAAATTCAAGAAAACAGCCAAGATCGGAGAGGTTTTTCACCAGTATTTGTCCTGTTTATCCTCTGATTTTGGCTGTTACCCTATTTACAATTGAGAACAATGTTCAAATATATAACTAGAACCTACAGATAGAAGAGTCAAAATACTATTTTCTATGACAATAAATACACCTAGTCTAATCAAGATACAAGGCATAATTGCAGTTACTAAATCGTTCATTTGTGAATTTCCTTATTTTCATGCTTGGGAATTATTGAGTATTGGGCATTGGGCATTTAGGCATTGGTTATTTTCCCCTGCTTCCTCTGCTTCTCCTGCTTTCCCTGCCTGTTCCCCCCTCTAGTTGGTCGTTTGAGTGCGTGCCGAAGCCTTGGTTTATACTTTAGTCAAACTAATCGATAGAATCAAATGCTTTTGTTTGTCAGAATGATAAATGAAAGTGATTAAAATTTTGACACCGAGTTGTAGGGATACGATAAATGGCAGGAATGACGCTTGAGCAGCTAAAAATATTTCTGGCTGTGGCGCAGAACTTACACTTTACTCGCGCAGCAGAGGAGCTTTATATTACACAACCTGCCGTCAGTGCAGCGATCCACAACTTAGAGCAAGAATACGGAGTTAAACTATTCCATCGGATTGGTCGCCATATTGAGATTGCTGAGGCGGGTAAATTATTGCAAGTGGAAGCGCAAAAAATTCTCGATCAAGTTTCCTTGACTGAAAGGGGATTGCGAGAATTGAACAATCTGCAACGGGGTGAATTGAAATTAGGGTCGAGTCTGACAATTGGTAATTACTGGCTACCAAGTAAGATTAGTGAGTTTAAAAGCCGATATCCCGGTATTCAGATTGACTGTAGCCTTGCCAATACAGAAGAGATTTGTGTCGGAACTGCGACAGGACAGTTTGATTTGGGTTTGGTAGAAGGAGATGTGAAACCAGCGCTTCAGAGTACTCTGGAGTACGAAATAGTGGGGAGCGATCGCTTACAAATTGTAGTAGGTCAAAAACACCCTTGGTTTGAGTGGGGAGAAATTGACTTAACCCAATTGACTCAGACCCTTTGGGTAATGCGAGAACCAGGTTCTGGAACCCAACAAAGGTTTGAGGAAGCCTTACAAAATTGGGGAATTAATCTCAATGAACTGAATGTAATTTTAGTATTCAACAGTGGGGAGATGACAAAGGCAGCGATTGAAGATGGTGTCGGTGCAATTGGAATTTCTGAGTTGATGGTAAAAAAAGAAATACAGTTAGGAACACTGCGGGCAATTCGAGTTATTGATAACAGAGATGGCAACGGTGCGATGCCTACGGCTGGCTACACCTACGTAGAAATAGTTAGACCTTTTTTCAAACTCAAACATCGTCAACGTTTTCAAACTGCTCTTTCTAAAGTCTTTGAACAAATGTTGGTATCATCTATGCTAGATGGCTCACCTCAACATATATCAAAACCAGTTATTTAAAGTAATACTTTCCAGTTTTCCTCATCGCTTGTTTAGCTCAAATTTAATTTTGGGCTAAAAAAGCTGAGATAGGGTGAAGATAGAATTAGGTTCGTTGTCTACTAGCTATACAGACTGTTTGCGTTCTATAATCAACGTTTTAACTACAAATCTAACAAAAACTCTTTGGAAAAAAATAACCAGAGCGTAGGAAATCACCTATAGCGCTGAAAAGGATATTTTCAACTTAACCAAGTTTGCATTTGATAAATATCAATCACATTTGGTCACAAGTAATTTCCTATTGCTCTGGTGCTTTTTTGGCGGTGAAGTTTCGCCAAAAGTATAAAAGTAAAGGGCTTTTCAAGACTATAACAATCGTTACTATTCTGTTGTATAAATGAACACGATTTTTTGGTGTTGCTGATTAAATATATATATAGGTAAGGATTTTGATTGTTAAAAGGGTGGCAATCGCTCACCCTTTTAACTGGGAATTTTTATTGGTGTGATTGAAATTTAAATTGTATATGTGGGCACACTAAAGTTAACCCACATACTGGAGACTAATTTCTATGTCCACAGCCCCAATTAGTGCAACACTAGTGCAATCTGAGAGAGATGCCGTCTTGCAAGCGATCGCCACCATTAAAGAAAAGCTACCATTTTTGATTGATTTAAGTAACGAAGAGCGGAAAGCTTTACCTAAGATGGGAGATAAAAGCCGCGCCTTTGTCAGCAAAGCATTGGAAGTAGCGACACAGAACCCAGAGTTTTTACCGCGATCGTTTGACCTCAATGAGATGCGGAAAGACGTACAATTATTTGAAGCTTTGTATCCAGTATTGCTGTCTTTGTCGCAATTACAAGAGTTGCTGGATGACACTTCGCTAGCAGTGGGTAGTGAAGCTTATGCAGCCGCGTTGCAGGTGTATAACTATGCCAAAGCTAGTGGACAAGGCGCTGGTTTAGATGGAGTAGTTGAGGAAATGGGGCAAAGGTTCGCCCGTAAATCTCGGAAATCTAAGCCTCAAGCAGCAGCGTTGTAGAAAATAGCTCGGCGATTGCACTTCTGAGGTGCAATGTTGAGGTTCAGAACTCGGATGTTGGAGTAAATTGCTCGGCGTTCCGAGTTCTGAACTCGAAGCTTCAACCTCAGAACATGGAATTTCGAGATGAGAACACGAAACTTGGAGCTTTGAACAGCAACGTCCGAGATCCAAGAGTAAATGATGGAAAGTGGAGGGCGATAGTTTACTCTTTGAACTCGGAACTTCGTGCTTTGAACTGCAACATTCGAGATTCAAGGGTGAATTATGGTGAGTCAGGAGCGATCGCTTTCGTTATCATCCCATCTTTACAAACCTGCAACCTCAAAAAACACAAATTACCTACTAAACTTATCACCAATATCTTGCGTAGGGGCACAACAATGTTGTGCCCTGGTATAACTGTTCACCCCAACCAATATTTTATTTGTAATTTCCCGTAGAGTAATTAGTACCATTCAAATGGAATACGCACTGTGCAAAACAATATTGTTTCTCGTTGAGATGCCAGATGGGTTGCGGGCACGGCAATGCCGTGCCCCTACGAAGAACTGTATTTCATTCAATTACAAAAGGCGTAGGCAAAGCCCGTCGTAGACATCGCTTCCATAATGTTTCGCATAGCTTAAGGTATAAAGCTTATCCGTACTAAAGCAGAACCTCAAGTGCTGGAATTTTGCTTATTTTCAGGAAACTTACACTTCACCTCAATTTCAAAATTACTCTCCGCCGAACCTTCAGTTACGAAGGGGATACCAGTTTTTCCGCCTATCTTCAAGCCAAACTTCAGAGTTACCTCTTCGACTTCAGCAGCACCTAAATTTTTAAAAGCGCCAATGGCATATTTGGTATAAGCTCGAATTTGATGGTGAACTTCCTCAATCTTGACAAATGCCTCTTCCCGAAAGCCGTAGGATTCTTTCTCCTCATCAACCTCCGGTGTGACTATTTCTGGAACACTTGGCGTTTCCTTTGACTCGAACAGAATTGTATAAATTTCCCCGTCTTCTTCAAAGACTAAACGTTCTATGTTCGACATCAAGCCCTCAGATTTTAGGTGTATTTAAGTTATCTTATTCTGTAACCGACAACTCAAATATGTATAGATGGCTCGTTACGCGCTTGTAGTTGGCATTACAGATTATACAAATCAGCTTTCCAACCTCACAAAACCAGCTACGGATGCCGAAGCAGTCGCACAGGTACTAAAAGCGCATGGTGATTTTGAGAATATCGCTGTTCTCAAAGGGAAAGTTAGTACAACTAAGTTGGCTGAAGCTTTCAAAACACTTTTGCAACAACAAGCAGTTAAAAATGAAGCGCTAATTTACTTTACAGGTCATGGTATTCCTGTATCTAGCTCCTTGGGAAGACCACAAGCATATCTGGCAACTTCTGATTTGACAATTTTTACAGAAGACACAAAAATTGTTGGACAAAAAGGCGGGATTAGTCTTGCTGAACTGAACGAACTAATTAAAGAATCCGACTTGAGTAGTCTAGTAGTGCTGTTAGATTGCTGTCACAGTGGCGATTTTCTAGAACGCAATCTTATCGAAAAAAGTCTTACTGCTTTTAGTTCACAGCGCGATTATTACTTTATTGCTGCTTGCAGAGGTTTTGAACAAGCTTATGCCAAAAAAAGCGCCCAACACAGCATTTTTACAACTGTTTTGCTGGCTGGGTTGTCAGCAGAGAAGGCTAATCAGCATGGACAGGTGACAAGTGCTGATCTGTTTGGTTGTATTAGCGCCGAACTTAAAGGGAGTGGTCAACAACCGATTCAAATGGGTTGGGGAAGTTCGATTACTTTAGTTAGCTACAAGCATCAAACACAAGCTGAAACCTTTGAGGTAAACGAAGAATGTCCTTACCAAGGTTTAAAAGCCTTTGAAGCGCAACAAAAACAGTTTTTCTTTGGACGCCAGCAGGTTGTGAGGAAGATTCTGGAGAAACTGGCACAAAATCCCTTTGTTCCCATTATTGGCGCTTCCGGGAGTGGTAAATCTTCTGTCGTTCAGGCGGGTTTGATTCCAGAATTAGATAATAGTGTCTGGCAAATTTTACCGCCAATCAAGCCAGGATTTCAGCCTTTGCAGGAATTGAGAGGAGTTCTGAAAGCATTTTTTCCAGGAGCGAAAGAAGAAAGATTACTTTGGGAGTTGATTACTAATGAACCGAATCCTTTACCTGTAATTTTGGAGCATCTCACAGGTACAGAAAAATTTTTATTGGTAGTAGATCAGTTTGAGGAACTATTTACTGTCTCTGTTGCTGAAGAAAAACAGAGATTTATTGAATTGCTGACTCAGGTAGTAGAGATGACCGATTCGCGGTTGTCAGTTGTGATTATCATGCGATCAGATTTTCTCGAACCATGTTCAGATTATCCGTCTTTAAATAAATTAATTGAAAATCAGCTTGTTTTGATGCCGCGTATCACTGGAGTTGATTTAAAAGAAACAATAACCGAACCAGCTAAACTTCAAGGTCATAGTGTTGAAGAAGGACTATTGCTGTAGTGGTGGTAGTGACCGGACAGTGCGGTTGTGGAACCGCCAAGGTCTTCCCTTAGCTGAACCATTGCGTGGTCATGAGCGTGCTATCAATTCTGTCGCCATCAGCGCCGATGGGCAGACTATTGTCAGTGGTGGTTTTGCCCCAACAGTGGGGTTGTGGAACCGCCAAGGTCTTTCCTTAGCTGAACCATTGCGTGGTCATGAGGGTGAAGTCATTTCTATCGCCATCAGCGCAGATGGGCATACCATTGTCAGTGGTGGTGATGACGGCACATTACGGTTGTGGAACCGCCAAGGTCTTTCTTTAGCTGAACCATTGCGTGGCCATGAGAATTGGGTCAGGTCTATTGCCATCAGCACTGAGGGGCAAACGATTGTCAGTGGTGGTGATGATGGCACAGTACGGTTTTTAACCTCTGAACTCGGAACTTCGCCCTCTGAACTCAAAACTTCAACCTCTGAACTCAAAACTTTGCCCTCTGAACTCAAAACTTCAACCTCTGAACTCGGAACTTCGACCTTTGAACTCGAAACTTCAACCTCTGAACTCGGAACTTCATGCTCAGAACTGCAACATCCGAGATCCAAAGCTGAATCATGGTGATTCAAGAGCGAATATTTTCCTTATTATTCCATCTTCACAAACCTGCAAACTAAAGCTACCACAAATATCTTGCGTAGGGGCACAACAATGTTGTGCCCTAATAAAACTGTTCACCCCAGTCAAGAATTTATTTGTGATTTTCCGTAAAAGAATTAGTATCATTCAAATTTAATATGCATCTTGCAAAACAATATTATTTATCGTTGAGATGGTAAACGGATTGGAGGGCACGGCAATGCCGTGCCCCTACGTTGTGTATATGGGTGAAAATAAAAATCATCGATTAAAATAAACACATATTGCTAATAACTAAATATAAAAATTCATGGCTTATGATCCACAAATACATCATCGCCATTCTATTCGCTTGAAAGGGTACGATTACACCTAACCTGGCGCATATTTCATCACCATTTGCACCAAAGCGCGGCAATGTTTATTTGGTAATGTAGTTAAGAGCGAAATGCAATTAAATTATTTAGGTCATATTGCCTTCAACTACTGGCAAACAATACCCGATCATTTTCCCCATATTGAATTAGATACCTTTGTAGTCATGCCTAACCATCTACACGGTATCTTAATCATCACCGATAAACCTGTAGCGGCATAACAATGTTGTGCCCTCAATCAACATCTTGACTGCAACACAGAAAAATTCGGTAAACCTGTACATGGCTCTATCTCTACAGTTATTCGTAGCTATAAAGGTGTTGTCACCAAACGCATTAATATAATTTGGCAGACCAAAGGACAATCAATCTGGCAACGCAATTTTTATGAACACATTGGAAGAGAACAAAAATCTATAGATAATATCCAAGAATATATTTTAAATAATCCCCAGCGTTGGGCAGACGATCCAGAAAACCCGCAACATAATTTTGACGATCGAGATTTCCTGTTTGACATCCCTTTTTGATTTCAAACCCTGTGTTACGTCATAAATATCAATTCGCGTTGGGATGCAACACATGATCAGGGCACGGGCAATGCCGTGCCCCTACAATGACTCGGATGTTCTAAACTGGAACTACGTTGTAAGCACTCAATGATGGCACAAATCACATTTAAGGTTGAAGCATTTTGGGATTCAGATGCAGAATTTTGGGTAGCAACTAGTGATGACGTATCTGGATTGGTAACAGAAGCTTCTACGATTGAGGTTCTGACGCAAAAGCTGCGAGAAATAATTCCAGAACTTATCGTTATCAACAAAATTGTCCCTCTTGACTATGTGGGTTCTATCACCTTTGAGTTAACCAGCCATCGACAAGAGTTGATTAAGGTGGCTTCATAGATGGGTGCGTCGTTTACTCCTGAGTTGAAAAAGATGCTTTCAGAAATTGGGTGCTACTTTGAACGGTAAGGCAAAGGAGATCATGAAATCTGGTACAGTCCAATTACAGATCGTCGGTTTGTTGTAGACGGAATCATCAAGTCACGCCATACCGCCAACGGAGTTTTGAAACAAGCTGGAATTCCCAAAGCCTTTTAGGGAGGTAGCAAGTAGCAAGTAAGGACAGTAGAACAGAAAAAACTTCTAATCAGCAAGCTTAAGGCTGGGAACTCGGAACTTCGTGCTTTGAACTGCAATATCCGAGTTCTAAGGATCAATGATGGTGAATCAAATGTATTGGAAATGGGGCTTTAGACTATTAATTGTATTCTTCGGGCTGTGGCTACTCCTGGATCTGGGTTCCCGCATGGGAGCAGAGATTTTTTGGTTTCAGGAAGTCGGCTACCTCCAAGTATTTCTGTTGAGGGTGGTAACTCGTGGTGTCTTGTGGGTAGTCGTGGCTGGGATAACTGCTGCTTATCTACTGCTAAACCTGGCTCTCGCACAACGGCTAAAATATCCCCAGTCGCTGAAGATTGAGGAAGTCAGGCGTGAAGAAGCAGAACTGAGCAGTGAATTAAAAAACTTTCTCAGTCCTCATTATCAAACACACAACGAAACCCGAACACTTACACCGCAACGCTTTAAACCATTCAGATTGCGCTGGTTATTACCCCTAGCTTTCGTACTAAGCTTGTTGATCGGGTTAATGCTGGCTCACTATGGTCAAATTGCTCTTTCTTACTGGCATCCTCCAGTTAATAAAGTTAGTCAACCCATTCTTGCCCTATTTCGACCAGAGACAATCTGGCAACTCTTGAGGCAGATTTCCTTTCAAGTATGGTATCTCGGTTTAATTGGGGGAGTAGCGATCGCAATCTTAATTTATCCCCAATTTTTACTAACTGCGATCGCAATTCTCTTCAGCCCCATTTTTGGGTTGATCCTATTCCAAAACTGGGCAAAGGTGCTGCAATATTTTCAGCCTACCCTTTTCAACAGCACTGAGCCTTTATTTGGTCGAGATATCAGCTTTTACGTCTTTTCCTTACCCTTTTGGGAGCTGCTAGAACTCTGGCTGATGGGATTATGTTTGTATGGCTTTGTCGCCGTTACTCTCACTTATCTCTTGTCGGCTGACAGTTTGAGTCAGGGGATTTTCCCTGGTTTTTCACCCCAGCAGCAGCGTCATTTATACGGTATGGGTGGCTTGTTGATGCTGGTAGTGGCTTTTAGTTATTGGCTGAGTCGCTATGAACTGGTGTATTCTACCCGTGGAGTCAGTTATGGTGCTAGTTATACCGATGTGACAGCCCAGTTGCCAGCTTACACCGTCTTGTGCATTGTGGCAGTTGCGATCGCAAGTTACCTACTTTGGCGAACATTTTTCTGGAAACCCAAATCTCAGTATCGTCGTTTAGTATTTTACGGATTAGGGGTTTATCTAGTACTAGTTGTAGCAGCTGATGTTGTTATACCTACTGTGGTGCAATATTTAATTGTTCAACCTAATGAGTTGCAACGAGAGCAACCCTACATTCAGCGAACTATAGCTTTAACTCGCCAAGCATTCGATCTAGAGGCGATCGATGCCAGAACCTTCAACCCCCAAGGAACACTAATTGAAGCTGATATTCAAAATAATGACTTGACAATTCGGAATATTCGCCTTTGGGATCAGCTGCCACTGTTACAAACTAACCGTCAGCTGCAACAAATCCGACCGTATTATCGGTTCCCCGATGCCGATATTGATCGGTATACTCTGAAAACAGATGTAACTTCACGCCGACCATCAGCCCCCCAAAAACCGCCAGAACCGGAGCAGCAAGCAGCTGAAGCAACAGAACGGCGGCAGGTACTGATTGCTGGACGAGAACTAAACTATAGTGCAGTACCACAGGAAGCTCAAACATGGGTTAACCGCCATTTAATTTATACCCACGGTTTTGGGTTCACTGTTAGCCCAGTTAATACAGTTGGGGCGGGTGGGCTACCAGAATATTTTGTCAAAGATATTAGCGGTGATAGTAGCGCTCTCACAACTTCCAGTGAAGCCATTCGTGACAGTATTCCCATTGGGCAACCCCGAATTTATTACGGTGAAATAGCCAATACCTATGTAATGACTGGCACAAGAGTTAGAGAGCTAGACTACCCCAGTGGTAGTGACAATGTTTACAACTCTTATGATGGTCTGGGTGGTGTTCAAATCGGTTCAGCATGGCGACGCGGGCTATTTGCCATGTATTTGAAGGATTGGCAAATGTTATTCACACGGGACTTTTTGCCTGAGACAAGGGTGTTGTTCCGGCGAAATGTGAAGCAACGTATTCAAGCGATCGCACCTTTCCTCAAATTTGACAGCGACCCTTATTTAGTAGCTGCTGTTGCTAATCAAGATTTACCAAGTAATCCCAGTTATCTTTACTGGATTGTTGATGCCTACACAACGAGCGATCGCTATCCTTACTCAGACACTAGTAGCGATGGCATCAACTACATGCGTAACTCAATCAAGGTAGTGATTGATGCCTACAACGGCAGTATTAATTTTTATATTGCCGATCCCAGCGATCCGATAATTGCCACTTGGTCAAGGATATTTCCCAACACTTTCAAACCACTCAGTGCCATGCCGATTACTCTCCGCAGTCATATCCGGTATCCTGTGGACTTTTTCAAAATTCAATCTGAGCGGTTGATGACCTACCACATGACTGATCCCCAGGTATTTTACAATCGTGAAGACCAGTGGCAGATTCCTAATGAAATCTATGGAAGTGAAGCTCGTCCGGTAGAGCCGTATTATTTGATTACTAGTCTACCCACCGTACCTTTTGAAGAATTTATCCTGCTTTTACCCTACACTCCCAGACAACGGACTAATTTAATCGCTTGGTTAGCGGCGCGATCGGACGGCGAAAACTACGGTAAGTTATTGTTATATACTTTTCCTAAAGAAAGGCTGATCTACGGAACAGAGCAAATCGAAGCGCGGATCAACCAAGATCCAGTAATTTCTCAGCAAATTTCCCTGTGGAATCGCCAGGGTTCAAGAGCCATTCAAGGCAATCTACTAGTAATTCCCATTGAGCAATCGCTGCTGTATGTCGAGCCAATCTATCTAGAAGCCACACAGAATAGTCTGCCAACTTTGGTGCGGGTAGTTGTGGCTTACGAAAACCGGATTGTCATGGCACAAACATTAGAACAAGCATTGCAGGCAATTTTTAAACCAGAGGTTACACCAGCCCCGCCGATCATCCGCCCCTTTGAAGAAGCAGCCCCACCAGGTTAAGCGATTTTAGAGACTTTCAGTTAAAAAAATATCCCATCTTAGGGGCGCAACGACTTGCGCCTCTACTACAAATCTAAAAATAATTTGGGATAATTTATTTTTTGCAAGTCCATTTAAGGTTAAATAGTTACATAGCAAGCGACAATAAGGGATTGCCATTAACAAAATTTATTGCAACAGACATAGTTTAATAGTTCAGTATAAGTAATAGACACTAAAAGTTAATCGACATGGTACAAAGTAACCAACTAGAGATTCGCCACATTAGTCCTAAAGTGAGGCAGTTGATTAAAACTTACGCCGATGTTAATAACTGTACGCAGTCTGAGATGTTGGAACGCATGGTTTTGGAGTGGAACGCCCAACAAAGCGAGAGCGAACGACCGCCAGGAGATGAAGATGAATAGTTTTTTCGTACAAGATTTAGTCCACTTCTAACCAGAAGTTTTCATTAATTTGGCTCTCTAGTTCAAGAAAAATTTTCCAGAGATTGGGTCTTGTTTGAGGGATTGAATAAAATCCCTTAAAGTCATCATACTACCCGTTAAGGTGAACTTAGGAGTACCATTTTGAGCAACGATTCTCACTTCACCGTCTTGGATCTGAATCTTATTTTTAATACTGTCCCATAGATTATCGAAGCTCTCATCATCCTGGCAACCATTAGCTTCAAGGAATCTTTGGCGTACTTCTGTTTTTAGTGCTAGTGCTTCTGCTGCTTGGGTGCGTGCCTCAAAGTGCTTAATTACATCCTCATAGGCACTCTCCCTGAGAGTTTTGTTTTCAGCCTGGACTTGCTGTAACTGAGTTTTGATGGCTTGCAGCTGGGACGCTAAAGCGGCTGATTTATGGTATTCAAGTTTTAAGGCTTGCTTTGCATTGGCTAACAAAGTTTTATAATCTAGCTGATCTTGATTTTTTTCGGATTGCATTTTTATCTCTTGATCAACAGATTTTCGCTGATTAACTCTCGTCAGTTATATAACAAAACTGACGAGAGCTTAGTAAATATTCCGTGTATTATCTGAGTATTAGTTAGTTCACCAATAATGGTGATTCAGAGCTAGGATTCTGTTGGATACTACTCAGACTAGAACTAATGTGGGAGCGGATAGCTCGTTCATAAACACTAGTCTGCTGAGTGCGTACCCCTACAGCTTGATATATTAAGTTAACATCTGGGAATTCAGACCAATACATCAAAAAAATGTCTTTAGCTGGAGTAATAATTTCATAATTATTCTCTTGTCTTTTCTTTCTAAGTTTACAATTATTTAGTTGCAATTTTTGTCTGAATAATTGTTCAAATTCTGAAATTAAATCTGAAGTATTTTTCATGGTTTATACACGTTAAAACGTGTTAATTATGCAAAGATTATCTGGTGATATTACTAAGTATGACACTTCAGATACCTCTTACTATATAGTGTATCAGTTATCGGGTATTTGAGAAGAGGATTTAGAGGCAGGGTAGCTCGTTGGCGTAGTCTCTCTTAGAGAAGAAGCTGTGCGATCGCAGTCAATAAGAGGCAGGGGAACTCTTAGCTGGGAGCAAAGAAGACAGAACAGAAAGGGGATTTGACACTTTGGCTACGCTGTTCGACTACGCTCACGGTAAACTCAGTGACCACCCCTTCTGTTATGTTAGTTTCCCATAGGATAGGAAAGCCATTGCGGTATTTAGTACCTACAGGCTACAGCCTGCGACTTCGAGACCTTCTGCAAAACTGATTAATTCTAAGTACTCTGGATTTTCTACAAACTTTTTAGCAGCTAGCAAGCCGGCAATGCTCCAAGTTTGATAAATTCTGGCTTCTTTGCCAATTAAACGACCATTGTTGCCATCGTAGTATTCCGGGAATTTATCTTTAAATAAACGTCTTTCGGCAATAGCGATCGCTGCTTGGGCAAGCTCTGTTCGACCTGCTTTATGGGCTGCTGCGGTAAATAACCATAGTAAAACGGGCCAGTTACCGCCGTTGTGATAAGACCAAGCCCTGTTCTTAGAATCACATCCTGTAACAATTCTCCACTCTAAACCATCCATTGCTGGAAAGCAGATTTTAACAGGCATATAGCCGATCAAGTCTTGCCAACGTTGGGCAAATAAATTCATAATGCTTTGAGATTCTTTTTCGCTTGCTAAGGAAGCTAAGATTGCCATCAGATTTCCCAGAGCAAAAAAGCGAAAATCTATCCGTCCCGGCCCCAGATTTCCCGCTAAATATCCTCCAGTTTCGGGCAACCACTCGGTCAACCAAGTGGGGATTGATTCTGAGTTGATGTTGAATTTATTAACAATTTCTTTACCAAATTCGTTATCTTTGTAACGATAAATTTCCCCCAATCGCTTCAGGTCTAGCCAGTAATAATTGCGGATATGATATTTCAAAGATCCCAATCGTCTATTGACTTTGCCAAGGTAGGTATCACCATCCCCATCTGGTAAAAGCAGTTCGCTAGCAGCCCTGAGAGACGCATAGAATAACACTTGAATTTCTAGAGGATGTTCGTAGACTCCCATGCGACGGTCAATCATAAACGCGCCATCGGGAACTAACATTGTTGGGTACATGGAAAAGCGATGTACCAGGCAAAGATCTAAAATTAATTTGATTCCTGCTTGAAAATCTGGCTGACGCGCTAGAGTTAAATCGTCTGTACCTTTTTCATAGGCGCGTAGCAAGAGAATCCACCACATACAAGAATCAATTGGGGGAACACGAGCGATCGCCAGTTCACCAAAATCAGCGACCAAAAATTCCTCATTCCCATTGGAGTGTACTTTGAAACTTGCAGGCATTAATCCCGCTCCCGGTTCAAAGCAGTCTATCTGCTTTTCATGACTTTGTAATTTCAGTGTTTCTACTAAGAAGTTACGCACAATCTCTGCTTTGCCGTGCATGAGAAACACTAAGGCAGAAGGGACAAAATCGCGGAGGAAGCACTGATCGTAATTGAGTGCATCTGACTCCGCATCTCTGGCGGCTACAGTACCAATGGGTTTTCCCTGGTAATAAATTATCGACTCTTCCAACAATTCCCAGGCTTCTGCTTCCAGCAGACTGTTCTTATCGATCGCGCTAGTCATGGGCGTTTAATTCCACTAATAATATGTATCGGCTTAATTGTGGAAAGTACGCAAGCCTACCTTAATGAAGAGGCGGGGGGCAGGGGGTAGGAAGCAGGGGGAGATGACCTCTTCCTCCTCTTGTGGAGCAGAGCAGAATATAGGTCTGAATCTCCTACAACAACCAAGCGTAGTTCTCGTACCCTACGGGAAGCTAACGCAACAGGCGGGGTGTTCACGCAGGTCTGCCGTAAAGCCTGCGGCAGAGCTACGCTTAGGGCACAGACTCTCCAAAAGTTGGGTCAACTGTCGAATCCCCTTTCTGTTCTATCCTCCTTGCTCCCTGCTCTCTGATCCTTTGCCTCTTGTTCAAGCTGACCAGCTTTCTCGGAAGTCAGCATACAAAGTTAATCCACCATCTACAAACAATGTTTGTCCGGTGATGTAGGCGGCTTCATCCGAAGCTAAAAAAGCTACTGCGGCTGCCATCTCCTCTGAGGAGCCAGCACGCCCCATTGGGATGTGACTTTCCACGATCGCCTTTTTTTCGGCGTCATCTGTCCAGGCTTGATTTATTGGCGTGACTGTTGCTCCGGGGGCAATGGCGTTGACACGAATACCCTGGCTGGCATATTCCAATGCTAAAGTTTTGGTCAGGTTTTCCATACCACCTTTGCTAATGGAATAACTGATATACATCGGTCGCGGAATAATTTCGTGAACGCTGGAAATATTAATAATCACTCCCGGACGATTTTTAGACAGGAGGTGTTTAATAGTTTCACGGGCGCAGAGATAAGCACCCCGGAGATTGACTGCAATTACCCGGTCAAAGTCTGTTGTGGTGACTTCGTGGGATGGACTTTCTTTTTGAATGCCAGCATTGTTAACTAGAATATCTAAACTGCCAAATTCCTTTACTACGGTGTTGACCATCTCTACAATGTCTGATTCTTGGGAGACATCTCCGTGAACCGATAGCGACTTAACACCACAGGTTTCGATATTTCCGCAGGCTTTTTGCAATGCCATCTCTTCCGTGTCTGCCGCATCTTTGGGGTCTTTGCGGTAATTGATGGCAATGTTGCACCCTTCTTGAGCGAGTCTGATTGCGATCGCCTGACCAATACCTGAAGTTGCACCCGTAATTAAAGCATTCTTTCCTTTTAAGCCTATCATATTTTCTCCCTAAGCTGCCTTTGCTTGAATTTGCAATCAGTCAGACAATTTTGGATTTTAGATTATTCTTTCAATTCCAAATTTAAAATTAATACTGTCAACCCCCAAGAGAGGGAGTTCAAAATTAAAAAATAGGACTTTCTTTTGAATTTTAAATTTCTTAAACTAATTCTTTAAAACCAGGCTACATCCCCAAGAGATGGAAACTCAACTTGAATCTGATGCCTCTTAATTACGAATTACGTTAGCGTAGCGGTAGCTAGTCCGTGAGAGTCATGACGAATTGGTATTAAGGATTTCCAGTTAAAAAAATATCCCATCCCTGCGAGACGCTTATGTGAACGCAAAGCGTCCCGCAGGGTACGTAAGGGCGCAAGGCCTTGCGCCCCTACAAATCTAGAAATAATTTGGGATAATTTATTTTTTGCAAGTCCCTTAGTCCTAGCGTAAATTCGCTGGCACTTGTTCAGGGACTACCCAATAGTAAACAGTTTTACCGTCTACATTCACCGTCTGGTCTGGTTTCCAATCGCCCATATCGAAGGCGTGGGAGACAATGCGAGTACCAGGTTTGAGTTGACTCAATAGCTTGGGACGGAGTTTGAGGTTGACCTCTGGCAATAAGTAAAGTGTAACTACTGTTGCTTCACTAAAATCAGCGTTGAACAAATCTTGTTGGACAAACTTAACGCGATCGGTTACACCTGCCTTTTTAGCATTTTCATTAGCTTCTTGGATGCGTTCGGGATTAATATCTATGCCGACACCGCGCGTACCAAACTTCTGGGCCGCAGTATTGACAATTATGCCATTACCACTTCCAAGGTCGTAAAGCACATCATCTTTATTCACTTTTGCCACTTTCAACATTGCATCTACAACTGGTTGTGGTGTAGGCACATAAGGAACATCGCCGGGGCGTTCTTGTGGTTGAGTTGTGGGAGTTGTTGCAGATGGTGTTTCGGTTTCGGTCTGACCCGTCAAAGTAGAAGGTTGTATCCCAGCTTCCAAATCTTGCTGCTGCGGCGCACATCCAGCAATTCCCAAGCTGGTAATACTAAGGCCTGTAACTAGTAAAAACAGAGTTTTTTTGAAGTTCATGAATTTTTCTCCTTGATTCAGTAGGTTGTGGCCAGTAGTTAGAAAAACAACTGATAGTCATAGAATTTTGAATTGCTTACAGTGTGAGGTTTGGGCTGCACAATCCAAAATCGTTCGACTGAGCGTAGCCGAAAGTCCAAAATTATATTAAGCCCTACGTTGGCGATAGTTATTCCAGAACAACACAGGGATGCCTGCTGCGACAACTAAAACACCTGCAACTGCTCCTACACCTGTATAAGCCAAGCTGGAATAAAGCAAGTAACCGCAGACTGCACAAAAGAGTAATGGTGTTAAAGGATAAAATGGCACGCGGAATGGACGCACTATGTGGGGTTCGCGGATTCGCAATACGAGCAGCGATATGCCGGAAAGCAAGAAGAAGAACCAGAATATGGGGGCGGTGTAATCCACCATTGTTTGAAAGCCTTTGCGGGTGAGCGTTCCTAAAAAAACCAGTGCTAAGGCGATCGCGGCTTGCAAGAATAAGGCATAGATAGGACTACTAGGACGTTGCTGCCAGCGCCCCATAAAACCAAATAGCGAAAAATCCTGTCCCAGTGCGTAGTTGGTACGCGCTCCGGTAAAGATTGTGGCGTTGGTTGCTCCCAAAGTAGCGATCGCAATCAGTATACTGATGAACAAGGCTCCCGGTTCGCCCCAAAGAGAGCGCATCAAATCTGCGGCTACTGCTTCTGACTGAGCCATGTTTGCTAATCCCAGCCCTCGTAGATAAGCTAGATTGATGAGTAAGTAAATGGCAGTGATGATGCCAATACTCCACATTAGCGATCGCACAATGTTACGTCGTCCATCTTGAATTTCTGCGGAGATGTAAGCTGCTTCATTCCAACCGCCGTAAGAGAGCAACACAAAAACCATCGCCAGTCCCCAGGTTCCTGATGATGCAGATTCTACAGGGACAGCAGAATTAGGAATGGCCGTAAGCCCAAGAATTACTACCAGCAATAAACCTAGAACTTTTGCAGCACTCAGCAAGTTTTGCGTCCACTTTCCCTGCTGTAAACCGATGATGTTCAAAGCAGTTAAAAGTGCGATCGCTATGGCTGCATAGATAGAAGACGAAAATGTGCCTAGCCGCCATATCTGAGAAACATAATCGCCAAAAACAAATGCCAAAAGGGCAATGGAACCAGTTTGAATCACCGTCATCCGCGCCCAGGCAAATAAAAAAGCTACTCCCCGCCCGAATGCACGTTTCAAATAATAGTAAACACCACCGACATCGGGATAGACAGTCGCCAACTCTGCATAGCACAGCGCTCCTACCAGAGATATAACACCACCCATTAGCCAAAGAAACATTACAGCAATATCACTGCCTGCTTGACTTGCCACTAGAGCCGGGGTTTGGAAAATCCCTGCCCCGATGACAATACCGACAATCAGAGCCACTGCGTCTGATAATGTCAGAGATGGCTTGGGTGCTGCTACTTTAGTTGATGTTGTCTGTTCAAGCAAAGTGTAGTCTTTACGTCTACTCACATTACTTCCTTATTAGTGTTGAGTTGGGACTTTTGGCTTTGTTTCATAGTCTTTGTTCAACAGAGGTATTATCTATGTACTCCAGGTTTTTGAACCCACCATCTAGCAAAACTTTTTGGATTGAAGACTACCAACCAAAAGTTAGCCCTTGGGGAGGGCGAATTTGAATCACTGTTTTACCTATGTTCTATGGTTAAAAATAAATGTGACGGAAAAATGACAGTTACCAGTTATATGTCTTCAAACCGTAATATTCATCTGGTTAGATTAAGATTGGCCTCCGTTATGATCGCTCAAACAAAATTCTCTTCTTTGACAACATCGTTCTGCAAGCAGGATAAAAGATATGATTTAAAAAAACTTCTCCCACAAGTGAGATTTATAATCATCTAAAGAGTGATTGACTAATAACGGGTAATCATGCTTACTTTAATTTGGAAACAAAAGACAGCGATCGCTCAAAAGCAAAACTTTAGATTAACTTTGGGCATTCAATTCAAAGATTGCTGCCTTCTTTAATATCTGATGCTAGGAAAAAGTAGAATATCTATTACTTCACCTAGTACCAAACCCAATACAGCTACGACTGTTAAAATCCAAAATGAATCTAGCTTATTGAAGCCATAAAAACGCATTTCCAAATCAGCTAAAAGCGTAGTAGCTAAGGGTATGAGAAAGAGCCTTAATAATATTGACCAAGTTGCTATTAACGCAATGGATATACTTAAAAATAAGATAACAACTAAAGTTCTAGAGCCAAATTCAACTAAACGCTCTAACCAAAAAATACTTTTTCGCACTACAGCTACAACCATAGCAGCTACAAAAGCTCCCACTAACCAAATAATATGATTAGCTGCAAGATACCATCCCAAGAGGGTATAAGCCAGCCAGAGTAGTACTAAAGGCATCAAAGGAATCCTGTTAAAAAATTCCACGTTCATACTGCCAAAGCTTGTAAAAATATCAAGTTAATCTTTTAAGTTTATTCAGAAATTGTTACCACTCTAACTTGTAAAAATATCAGCTTTACTCAGGATATTTCTCTATCTACAGAGCAAATTGAAGGACATACTCTTTTGTCGTGACAATATATAGCTCTAGCTCGGCAGCATAACTAGTAACTTAGGTTAACGATCAGAGTATATTGTTATACGTGTTTTAGCTCTTTAGTAAGTTAGATTTAAGACAAAAATCTATTAATTTAAGAACAATAGTATTAGTTTGTGATGTCTAAATAGATCGACCTTGGCTCTCAGCTATTGGGGATGAAATTTTATGAATAGGTAGTTACACTTCAGCGTGTACAACTTTGATAACTGTCCACAATACTGTTGCATGCCTCAAGCTCATGGTAATATTATTTTACTGTCAGGAGATATTATTTTATACATCAAATTGTAACCATGCTGAAACAGTTAGTTAGGTGTGCTACCTCAAAAAAACAAAAAGTTATTTTATCCGCCCAGGAAATCACCAAAAGCATTAATGTGCAAAGTACAGAGCTTTTGAAAATCTGTTTATATAAGGTACTAAAGAGCTAAAAAAACCTTTTTTAGGAATTATCATAACCAGCTATGAAGGCGTAAAGCTTTCTTAAAAATAGCAAAAAAAATAGACAAGAGCAAATAGAAAAGTTTTGACACAATGTCAATAGTTTTTTGTATATTTAAAAATATCAAAAAGCCCAATTCGTCTTGTCAATAAGACATTAATATTGTGTGTTTTATTTAGATATTGATTCTCTTCGTGCTTAGTTAGCTATATATATAAAGTCCTATTTGATTGCTGAAAACTTAAGTTACCCTCAACCAAATGAGGCAAGCACTTAGATTTAACAACTGGTTTAGGACTGCTAGATCAATCCTGATTTAGTAACAACTCGATTATTGACAATGTAAGCAAGAGCAATAGGAAAAACATGAATATCATTGTTCGTTTACTTGGAGTGATCTTTCTCCAAGTGTCTGTGTTAGCTGCGATGTCTAGCACGGCAATTTCTGATGACAAGCCCTTGCGCGTCAATACCCAGGAGACTCCTGCTGTTCCTCAACGAAAAATAACACAGAGGATTTGCTCTTTAGATCCCATTGAGGATTTATTACCTCCGCCACAAACCAAAGCAAGTAACTCTTTGCTTTCTTACCTTGCTGAACAGGGTTTTACACAGAATCAAGAGGGTTCTTGGGTCTGTTATGCGAACGATCCGAAAAAAGAAGGGCGTTACTTTACTCTGTTTAAGGTTAAACAAGTTGATAACAGGCTTATAGCAAGTTCTTTCTTAGATGAGGGCAGTCTGATTCAAGGGCAAGAAAGTCGTAGCTTGGACTTCTTCATGATGCTGGTTGAGCATCATATCAATACTAGTCAAGAGAACCATCAAGGTATACGTAGATATTTAGAAGCCTTCGTTTCCTTAGTTAAAGAAGGGAAGGTCAAACCTACACGTCGTGGGTTTCTGTTTGACCAACCAAACCGGGCTATGGTCTTATATCACACACTCTCATCAGGAAATCTTAAAGGTACTGGAATCACGATCAACATTTATTTACCTAAGAGTTGAATTGTGGGGTAGGGAAGGCAGGAGAAACAAGGGAGCAGAGGGGAATGGCACTAAGAAAAACCGAAAGACTTATGTAACCTCGTTCCTAGTAGTCTGCCAACCCAAAAATGTGCTTGTGAGGGCTGGGGAAAGGGGAAGGGGTAAGGGATTCAAAACCTTTCCCCCCGCCCCTTATCCCCAGAGGGGGCCCCACCTTCCCCTTTACCCTTTACCCCGCCAAGTCACGAAAGCGAACTACTAGTCTGAAAACTGGGTATGTACTCCAAATCGGCTGCTGCCTCTCGTTAAGAAAGAGGAGGCGGAGCCTCCGAGAATGGTTTCCTAGCCTGGAGGCTGGAAACGAGGTAACACAAGACTTTGGACTTATCTTAGTGCTATTCAAAGCAGAGGGAGAATAATCCCCAATGCCCAATTAAATTGCTGTCGTTTAGTGGAGGTGCATCTTGTCTAAATCAATTGTTCAAAGAATTGCAGCACTGAAGGCGGTTCGCTTGGCGGCGATCGCATTCTCGTCTATTACAGTAGTAATCACTACATATCAGTCTGCTTTTGCACAACTCAATATTGGGCACTACGGTATCCAGCAAGGACTGGAGTATGAGTATCTCCAGTACCAAATCAATAACCAGAATTTAAGCCAGATGCGAGTCATTCCTGGCTGTAATGTGGGGTTTGGTCTGAGTTGCAATAAAACTGGAACGGTAATCCAACGATTAGTAGAGTTAAACGGTGGGACTAACTATCAAAATCTCCTGATAAAAGCAGCAGGTGGGGAAAGAAACTTCCAGAATTTCGCTGGGTTTTATGGTAACAACCCCAACCTCTCTGCGGTGCCTTACGCCTCTTTTTGGAGAAACCAATCCCATGCAATTATGGATAGCTCTCAATACCTTCTTGGACAAAATTTTGGTCGCAATCCAGTAGAAGGTTTGGGGCTTGTAACCAAGCAGTTTTACTGGGCACCGTACTCAGGAGTCAATAACTCGGTCAGTCTCCGTAATGGATTACTAAACTTGAAATTCTCATACGGACGATTGTTGTTTGAAGAAGCCTCAAAAATTTCCAATATTAAGGAGCAAATTGAGTCTCTAGGTCTGTCGCCAGAGATGACGAACTTTTATTTAGATAAAATCTCTACAGGCTTGAATGCATTGAGTTCTGGAGATCGGAACCAACTTCAACAGAGGATTTTTGAACTACTATCTTTTCCATACTCCGAAGATGGTGGGGAACTCGGACGGCCTAACAACGCGATTCCACAAGAATTCAATCATCTGGTGGGAGAAGATATCCCTGGAGATATTTTGCTGAGTGACAATCCAGTACCGTTGGATGGAGAAACAATTGCTTTTGATACTTTCCCTGGCTCTGTAGGAGATGTTTTGCTACAAGGCAGTCCTGATTCATCTCCACTCTGGCCAATGATGGTAGTTGGGAGTATTGGTTTAATTCTGCTCTTACTATTGAGCGGCGATAGTTCTTCAGATCAACCATCTGTTTCTTCAAGAGATACGCCTACGCCTTTGTCTCTCAACAGCAAAGGTGAATGCGATCTGACTCCCAACGGTAATGGTTCTGATCACACACAGATCATTGAGATTCCGTGTAATGTTACTCCTAAAACCCCTACGGAAGTCAAGAAGGTAGTGGAGCCATCAATGATCAAAGCGCTTTTATTGCTAATTGTTCTAATATGTATAGTCCGTTCCAAACAGCGGTCTTTAAAAATACGTAGAGTGGGACTAAGTCCTATATTACATAAGGGAATTTAGACCCGAATAGCACTAATAAAAGCCGAAAGGCTTGTGTAACCTCGTCCCCAGTCTTCAGACTGGGAATGTATTTCAAATGGGCTGCTGCCTCTTGTCAAGAAAGAGGAGGCTCTTTACGAGGCAACACAAGACTTTGGACTTATTTTAGTGCCATTCAATTTAGACGCACGTAAGACAAAGCTACCTATAGAGGTAGCTTTATACAGATTTATATGAATGATTTGATAGTATTGCTAACCAGGCTGTTGCGATCGCCTGTTAACCTGTGGCCAATTCACTACATTCCACCAATTATTCAAATACTCAGCCCGACGGTTGCGATATTTTAAGTAATAGGCGTGTTCCCATAAATCATTACCCATAATCGGATATGAACCGTCCATAATTGGGTTATCTTGATTTGCTGTGGTGACAATCTGGAGTTGATTTTGAGGATTACGTACTAGCCAAACCCAGCCACTACCGAAACGAGCGGCACCTGCTGCATTAAACTGTTGTTTAAAGGCATCAAAACTGCCAAAAGTCTTGTTAATTTCTTGAGCGATCGCTCCTGATGGTTGTCCACCACCTTGGGGACTCATCAGTTGCCAAAAAATCGTGTGGTTGAGATGACCACCAGCGTTATTACGTACTTTTGTGCGGATATTTTCAGGTACGCTTTTTAAGTCCGATAGTAAAGCTTCAACACTCCTTTTTTGCAAATTTGGATACTGCTTCAATGCATCATTTAAGTTCTTGACATAGCTAGCATGGTGTGCTTCATAATGCAATTTCATTGTTTCAGCATCAATAGCTTTTCCTAAAGCTCCATAAGCATAAGGTAATGGTGGTAGCTGTGCAGGAAAAGCGCTTAGTGACCTATTAGGATAAGCTACAGGGGGAAACGACCTAGCAGCCGTTGGTGTTGGTGTAGAAGATTGTGCCTCAGCTACTAGTACTGGTTCATGAGAAATTAGCACAATTGTCAACACAATTGTTGTGAAGAAAAAAACTATTTTTCTTCGGCAAAATTTTATCATAAATTGTAGCCTCAAAATCAATATTATTGGCTTGTAAGCTGATCATAAACTGTTGTTTTGCAGCCCAATCATGCCAGCCAAATATATATCTTACCTTAGTTTTCAACTAATTCGAGCAAAAACACTCAATATTATAGAATTAATAACTGCCAATATATGAGGCTACTTCACACACTCAAAAATCTGTATCTTTAGCAAAAACCCTCTATTAAATGATTTAGCAATGCAAAAATAATTGCATTCAAAACAAAGAAAAATAAGCTTCAATACGCTTGGGTTAAGTATTTTTCTCTTCTCTGTGTTTTCTCTGCACCTCTGCGGTAACCTGCGGCAAGCCGCAACTCTTAGAGATTTTCTAAGCACTAAACTGCTTACTAAAAACCATCAAAAAGGGCTTGACAGACTACTAGTTTTAGGAATAAATTTAACTCAATATTGACATAGCTTTAATGCCCAAAAAAATTTGAGTTATAGATTTACGTGCATTTTACCATAAAAATAATTATTTATAAGTCTATTATTTAATTTATTCCCTTGGGTACATAACTATAAATAACAAGCAAAACTCTTGATAGATATAACCGAAGTTTTATTTTGCTAAACCTATAATTAAAAGCTTGTAACTATTAAAATTCAATCTACTGAGATATGCATTATAATCAAATCTTGCAAAAAACTGTAGCAGCCAATAATAATTGGGATCAAGTAACCCAAAGTGAAGCTAAAAATGAGCAAACACAAACACATGAATTAGCTATCCCTGATCTAGCGATATTTTTATATCCTGTTGGCTTTATGGTTGGTTGGATATTTTTTTTTCTGATATTGCGAAAAATCCGGGCATTGTTAGATGAGAAAATAATTTTTTCCATCAGCCACTTACACAAAGTACCCTGTAAAAATTGTCGCTTTTATTCCAGTAATTATTATCTTAAATGTGCAGTAAACCCTTCTGTCGTTCTTACTGAAGAAGCGAAAAATTGCTCTGAGTACTCACCCAACAAGAAAAATTTCTCTTCTAAAAATCCTCTTGACTAAAAATGATAACGATCAAGGTGATGTTCAGTAAAAAATTTATCCATCGGAATTTATGTACGCCCTTGCCTATGTATCTGTATCAGGTATTTCGTGAAATGGTATACATAAAAAGCTTAAACTAAACAACGTTCAATCGTCGCTAGAACTGATTGAGAAAGAGTCTCAAAGTCGTAACCACCTTCTAAACCAAAGATAATTTTACGAGTTACTCCTAGACAATAATCAGTAAATAAAGCATAGTCTTCTGGCTGCAAATTGATACTTGCCAAAGGATCTGCGGCATTGCCATCATAACCAGCACTTACAATCAATAAATCTGCCTGAAAGCTAGCTAAAAACGGTACGACACTTGTTTCAAATAGGGGCTGATATACTGCAATATCACTACCAGGGGGTACAGGTAAATTTAATACATTTTTATGAAAACCGCGTTCTGTTGCTCTTCCAGTACCCGGATAGCATGGGTATTGATGTAGGGAACAGTAGGCGATGCGTGCTTCAGTTTCAACGATCGCCTGAGTACCATTACCATGATGCACATCCCAATCTAGGATGGCCACACGGTTAACTCCGGGTTGTTCGAGGGCAAATAATGCTGCGATCGCAGCATTAGAAAAGAGGCAAAAGCCCATCCCCGCATCACTTTCTGCGTGGTGTCCTGGGGGACGCGCTAGCACAAAGGCCGGATTAGCCGACTTTAACACAGCTTCAACTCCATCCAACCATGCACTGACTGCCAATAATGCCACATCATAACTCCGAGGGGAAACTGGCGTATCTCCATCCAAAGGGCCACCGCCACTAGAAGCAATTTGCCAAAGTTTTTTGATGTAAGCTGGGCTATGAGCTTTAACCAACATAGACATCAGTGATGGCTGTTCTGATGCTGGTGTAGGCGATCGCCAGGTGATTTTATCTGCGAATGTAGCTGCTTTTAGAGCAGTTGCGATCGCTATCAAGCGTTCTGGTTTTTCAGGATGGTATTTTCCAGTCTTGTGATCTAAAAATTCGTCGGAATAGATGACTGGTAGCATAGAACGAAAAAGGTTAGCAGCAGGGATACTGAATGTTATTGTATCTTCACTGGTACAAACAGTTTTTCCTTTGACATCTGGTGAAATTTATGCTTTATCCAGAATCCTTGTAGAGGCGTAGCACTGCTACGTCTCTACATTCTTTTTTGAAAATATCTATCTTTTGTATTAGCGGGTTGGTTGTTTACTTTCGAGAATTTCTGTTGCTTTTTGGGCAGAAAGGGGCCGATAGAATAAAAAGCCCTGTACATCCTCACAGTTTATGGATCTCAAGAACTCCAATTCTTCCTCATTCTCTACCCCTTCAGCTGTTAACTTCAATCCCAAGCTTTGTCCCAAGCCAACTATAGCCTTGATAATATGAGCTACTTTGACATCGCGCGTCAAATCTTGAATAAAAGACTTATCTATTTTCAGATTGTGTAATGGCAAAAGCTGTAAGCGGGAGAGCGAGGAATGACCTGTGCCAAAGTCATCAATGGAGATATGAATACCCATCTGTTGTAAATTTTCTAACACTGTTGTGGTAAAATCCAAATCCTCAATCGCTGTGGTTTCGGTAATTTCTAATTCTAAAAAGTGCGCCTCCAGCCCCGTTTGTGCTAAAACTTCGGCTATAGTCTCCACCAATTTAGGTTGACGGAACTGCTTAAGAGAAAGATTGACAGCGATCGTCATCGGTTGCAATCCCGCATCTTGCCAAGTTTTATTTTGGCTACAGGCAGTCTGCAGCACCCATTCGCCAATGGGGATAATTAATCCGCTCTCTTCGGCAAGGGGAATAAAGACACTGGGTGCAACTAATCCCATCTCTGGGTGCTGCCAACGCAACAGAGCCTCCATACCAGTAATTTCTCCTGTGGCAATATTCACACGAGGCTGATAGTACACAGTAAATTCATCTCGTTCTAAGGCATAGCGCAAGCTTTTCTCTAAAGTCAGGAGTTCAGGATTTTTGGCGCTCAGGGAAACACTGTAGTATTGGTAGTTATTCCGCCCTTTATCTTTGGCGTAGTATAAAGCGGCATCTGCATGCTGAATTAGGGTTTCAGCATCAGGACTGTTCTGATCAAGCAAGGCAATACCAAGGCTAGCAGTCACATAAAGTTCATGCCCCTGGAGATGAAAAGCATCCTCTAAGGCTTGTAACATTCTCTGTGCTACTTGTGTTACCTCTTGAATATCATTGACTCGCGGGAGTAAAATAGTGAATTCATCGCCTCCCCAGCGGGCTATGGTGTCTCCGCCTCGGAGTGAATCTTTTAATCTTTGAGCGACGTTTTGTAACAATTGATCTCCCAGAGTGTGCCCTAGAGTATCATTAATGACCTTAAAGCGATCCAGGTCGAGGAAGATCACAGCTAAACTTTCGCCATTGCGAGTGGCGTTGGGCAGAGTTTTACTGAGCAGTTCATTGAATAGTAGGCGATTGGGTAACCCCGTCAGCACGTCATGGAGGGCTTGATAGCGAATCTTTTCTTCTACTTGTTGACGCTGCTCTGTACTAATGATACTAGCGGCCATGGTCAAAAGGGTAGATTCTTCGTGCTTTGACCAATGACGCTCAAAGGTGCAGTCCGCCAAGCCAAGATACCCCCAAAACTCATTTTCCAAGCGGAGAGGCACTAAAAGAAGAGATTGAATGCCATCTCGAATCAGAAATTCTTGTTCGGCGATGGGAAATTTTTGGGTGAGTTCGCTAATTGAATTGCCGCTAGAGAGAGCAGTGTACCAACGGGCTAATCCAGAAGTTTGATAAGGCAGATTTTGCCAATGGTGGTGGGTAGATTTAATAAAAGAGCGCGTCCATTCAAACCTTAGGCTGACTGCTATTTCCTCTGTAACAGGGTGGAGATGGTTCTGAAAAAGATAGGCACGATCTGCCTGTGCAGCTTCACCTAATACAGCTAGAGCTAGATCAATACCAGTTTCAAAATTCATTTCTCTTAGCAAGTAATTGGCAGCTTCTGCAACTGCCTGTAGCAAGCGATCGCGCTGGCGCAGTTCAGCTGTGGCTTGTTTTTGCTCTGTAATATCCCTAATAATAAAAGTTCTAATTAAATCACTTTGAGGAAGGTAGAGAACGGATTGTTCAAAAACTTCTGTGCCTACTTCCACTTCCCGCACAAAAGAACTTTTTTCTACATTGTTAACTCCACTCAAAAGTCCTGTTAATATAGGATGCTGTATACCAACTTCCCGAAGTTTGGGAAACTTGAGGGCTGCGGCTGGATTGAGATAAGTAACTGTTCCCCCAAAATCCATTTCAATAATTGGATTGGGGATGAGTTCAGGGAAAGATGCTAGGCGAGCTAAGGCAGATTCACTAGCGGCTTCAAAGCTGGGATCGATAGCTAAAGTTTGAAAAGGATTGGCAGGACTGGCTTGCTCTGAGAAGAAACCAGATAAGTCTTCAACATCGAAAGATTCAGAAAATACTTGTTCTGAGATGTTAGAAATAGCATAATATTTAGCCTGAGCTTTATTACTACCAAAAGCAATAACATCTCCATGCCTGAGATTATGAGAATAGCATTTATTACCATTTACAAATAAGCCATTAGTACTTCCTTTTCCCTTGTAGTTGCCATCAATTATCTGAAAACCGTATTGGTCTGTCTCAGGAACAGTTACTCGCAATAAAATTGCATGTTGCATTGATACTGAGCGGGAAGCCAAAACAATAGTGTTTGCGGGATGCCGCCCCAGAGAATAAGTAGTCTCTCGCAAAGGGACAGTTCGCCGCCCTTCCAGGTCTTGAATGACCAACAGATGGCGTATTTTTTCCCGCTCATTTCCTAGCATGGCTGTTCCTCAATTTTTCATATTTTTATGTTTTAGTCTGAAAAATATTACTCCTTAAAGTTCAGAGTTTCCGGCTGCACTTTTAGGAGAATTTAGTTAATCAAATTTCTCTTTGTCTGCGATCGCAAAATTGCTATAGCGCTTCTCGCTTATGTGAGGTACACCCGTAGGGGCACGGCAGTGCCGTGCCCCTACACCACGCGATATAATGTTGTACCACACTATATAAGGTTGTATACCAACCCTTCTCTTCATGATTGACCTTCTGGAATGAGATGGCTGGCTAATTGTTCAATCAGTTTTTGCCATAAAATCTCTAGCTGTTTCCTCCACTCATATATAATTTATAAACTTTGTCCTTTCGTCCATATCATCTAACCTTGTCTTTTTTAGGATACCCAGATTAAGAATTCAAAATTCAACCTATTGCCAAAAGACTTGAACCACCAAAGGTACGTGTAGATGTTAGCGTTAGCTATAAATTTTAAAAAGGATTATAGAGTAAACTAAAATAGAGTCCGTTTTCTTGTAGTGTTCTGTCACTTGAGTTAACAGATACTAAGGGAATGCCCCAGTCAAGACGAATGGTGAAGCGATCGCCTTGTGACCAACGCAACCCCAGACCAACAGCAGCTAGAGTATTAGGATCGGGATCTACTGTACCAGAACTATTCCAGCCAACACCAAAATCCACAAAGGGGATAACCTGTAAAGTGCTATCTATCTGTGGGAAGCGCAGAATCGGTACTTGAACTTCCGCAGAAACAAAAGTGGCATTATCTGTCAACAGATAATCTTGACGGTAGCCTCGAACACTATCCTGCCCACCTAAGCCAATTTGCTCTATAGCCACAAGTGTTCTAGATGCTAGTTGCGTATTTAAACGCAGCAACAGTAATGTTTCAGGAGCTAAAAGGCGTGCCCACTGCGCTTGCCCTTGCCAAGCAAAAAAACGGCTATCGGGAGGAATTTGATTAATCGTGGCATTTAACACATCTATGCCCAAGCTGAATTGAGAGCGTAGGGCGATGACTTCACGGCTATTACGACTCGTCCATTCTTGAAAAAATCGCAGCGCAGATACCCTGGTGCGTCCCTCTTCATCACCCAAGAAAGGTTCTCGTTGCTCTAGTCCCGGGTTGAAAAAGGAGGCTTCACTTTCCCGTTGGGAAGCTGTCAACCCAAGGGCGAATTCTTGTGTAGGAGTTTGAACTATGGGCTGGCGGAATGTCAATTCGTAGTAGCGAGATGCCGATTCGATATCTAAAACTTTGAAATCAGGTTCAATGACATTACTAGACGTAGTGCCATAGTTAAAAGTAAGCGTTCCGTTGCGGGGATTAAGAGGCAATGTATAACGAGCGTCAAAAGAGTTGCTACCATCAGTGTTAATGTAGCCTAGACTCAGACCATCTCCCAATCCGAGTAAGTTGGCTTCATTCAATCGTAATCCGCGTCGGAAACTACCAACACTAGGTGATCGCCCATTATCAAGAACTATTTCGCTACTAAAAGTTTTTGCCTCGCTGACTTGAACTTCTAAGAGACTCGCGCCAGTTTGCGATCCGGCTGAGAGTTCCGCAGTCACGTTTTGAATTAAAGGATTAAGTTGCAAAAGTTGTAATGCCTCTAGTAGACGCTGGCGATTGAGAGGCGCTGAAGTTGCTATTGCTAGTCGGCTGCGGACATAATTTGGATTCAACCGCCGAGTTCCAGTTATCTGGATGCCTTCTAGTCTACCTTCGACCACCTGAATTTTGAGAACACCGGATCGGATTGTTTGAGGTGGAATATAAGCACCAGAGGTAATATAACCATTTTTGACGTATAGATCAGTGATTTTAGAACGTGCTTGATACACCTCAGCTAACGAGATCGGTCGTTTGGTAAATTCAGCAGTGGCTTGGGCTAACTGTTCAGGACTGAAGACTGTGCTACCAACAACTTCAAACCGTTGAACAACAATAGTTTGAGGAAAGTTGCCAGGCAGGGGTTCTTCAGGTGTAAGAGTTGGGGCAGAGGGTGGCAATAGTTCTTCTGGTGGCGGGAGTGGCTGTGGCAGCTCAGGTGAGGGACGTGGCGAAGGTAAGGGGGGTTGGACATCCTGTGGTGGTGGGAGTTGTTGTTGTGACAGGATGAAATTACTGGTTGGTAATTGTGTAGTTTCAACAGCCTGAGCTTTCACTGAACTAGAAGATATGCTGCTGAGTAATAGAAGCATACTCAGTGGTAAGCAGGACACTATAAGATTCTGAGGATATTTATCAATCATCGCACTGGACTATTTTTGTCAGTAGATATGGGATTATATGAGAAATGCTTCAGATGTGAATCTTACTTCATCTTTTGTCGCTAAAGTTGATATTTTGGGTAAATATCAATTTAAAAGCTAGATGATTGGGTTATGCAGACTTGAAAGCATGGATGGTATTTGAGGCAAAGAAAGTGTTGTGAAGAGACCGCAGGTGGAATTTAGATAAGGCTTCAGTCCCAACTAAATCCAATCCAGCAAATGGGAGATTTTGGTAGGGGAATTAAACCCTTGCTACCTCCAATAGCGGCAGAAAACCGAGGTCAGTATTTCTCCTGCCTCCTCCCCTGTTTTACGACACGCTACGCGATTTGCCTCCTCCCTCTCTTGTGAATGCCAAATCACGCATTATCGAGTTTCTTCAGCTTCTAATCCTTTGGGATCTGGTTTAGTCCATACCCCTTTGCTTAAACATTCCCATCAATTTACGTTTACGAGCGTGGGTTTGCATCAAGTTTCCCCGATAACTTAACCAGTCAGCTTTCTTACCAGATTCTAAGTAAGCATTACGCGCCTTTTTCAACCATTCAACAGCGTAGTAGTAGTATTCGGCTTTACCTGCATCCATAATCTTTTCGGCACGGCGACAAGCATTTGCAATTACCCAACCAGGATTGTGAGGGATAGCAGCATCCATGACTCGGTGAATCAACTCTGAATGATAAGAACTGAGTTCACTTGCGATCGCAATTGCATCATCAATTAGCTTCTCATGCAAAAATATATCCACCTTGGTTGATTCTGTTCCCCAACCACTAGAAGTACGGATAGTTCTCAGCAGGTCTGTTTTTACACTTTCCCAGTTTTCCCCAGCTAATTCTGCCATTTTTTCGTAGTCAACAAAAGAGGGCTTGGCTTGAAAAGCTGCCTTGATTGCTAATAAAGCAGCTTCACTATTACCCAACTCAACAGCCAAATCACTTGTCCAAATTCCCAATTCGTACTGACAATTACCAGGTAAATTTAATCCACTCTGGGCTATATCTACCGCTTGCTGTAATGCCCCTTGAATGCTTAGTGTTTTTGCTAGGGCAAAGGCTTCTTCCATTGAGTTCATCTGAGTTTGAGCAGCATCAATTGCTTCTTCCACTCTGCCCAAACGCCCTAACATTGTGAGATATTGCTGGGTTTGCCCTTCTGCTTCTGCTAAATAAAGGTATTCTTGATAACGTTCTTGACGTTCGAGAATTTTCAGGCGAATTAATGCCAAATCATCTGCATAATCTGGCACATCTTCTTCCCAAGCTCCCCTTTCTGTGATATTACCTTGGAGAACTTGTAACAATGGTGGATAATCCCAACCTTGGCGTAAAGCCTCCATAATTAGGCCAAAATCAACATTCCACTCATCTTGCCAAGCTTCTAAATTTATTTGGATATCAACTTTTTCTTCTGGGGTGAGTTCGGTAGTGAGAATTGCTTCACACCAAGCATTATTTAATTCCCCGACAATTTCATCATTTTCAGCGCCGTATTCGGCAACATCATCCCAATTTTCCGCACAGGTAGAGGTAATCGCTTCCAAAATAGCGATCGCATTTTCACCCTCTCCCCGTTCGCTAAAATCTACCGCAGTTTGCACCACACTTAGCAAATCTTCGCCAATCGGGTCTTCTTCGTACCCCTCCTCAAAGTAACGCACGGTATCCTTGAGAATCTGCCGTACTTGCCGCCGGAAGGGAGCCGGATCAAGAGTACTGCGGCGCACAGATTTTATGATTGTTAGGCTGTCAGCAGGATTCGTCAGCCAGCTTACATGACGGTCAATCGCCTCAATTAGTGGCGGGTATTCTGCTACCAACTCTTGCAGCAGCTTTTGAGTTTCGATATAGTCTAGGCGATTTAGCAGTTGTTCTAGGGGGGGGCGCTGCTCAATACTTTCTGGATTACGGGCACAGACAAGCATCGTTGCGACAATGTGTTTGCACCACCCTTCCAAGTCGTAAGCACAGGTGCAGTTGACTGAGGTTAACCCACTGCTATCAAAACTCAGATTGACATGATAAGGTCTAGCTTGAGTGCCTGCAACATCTGCCTGAAGCACATTACCGCGTTGGGTAACACCATTGACAGCACCAGCCTTATAGTATGCCTCGCCCCGCTGGAAAGATTTGGCGTTAGCATGACGGCGGATAGTAAATTCACTAATTTGGGGAATAGACATCGAGCGATCGCCTGTGTAAATCCTCTGGATGAATCCTAAATCCAGCTTAGGTGTTAGTCTGACGCGCTGTAAAGAAATTTAAATTTTTGGGACATTGAGCATTGAAAACAGGCAAAGGGAAAACTCTTCTTTCTGCCCCCTCCAATCCCCAAAATTTTTGAGTATAAAAAAAAATAAGTATATAGATTTGACTATAATTACTGAAAATGTCCATCTTTCCGCCATTCGTGCGTGAATCATAATTTCAGTTAGCAATACCGGAACCTTAAAGGGGTTGCGCTGATTGTCGGTCAAGTTGAGAATAAATAGGCGAAGCACACGGGGAAACTAACGTGAGTCAAGGATTTGATTACGATTTAGTAATTATCGGCGCTGGTGTAGGCGGACATGGTGCAGCCTTACACGCCGTAAGTTGCGGTCTGAAAACAGCGATTATTGAAGCTGCTGATATGGGAGGAACCTGTGTTAATCGGGGCTGTATTCCTTCTAAAGCTCTGCTGGCGGCATCTGGACGTGTGCGGGAGTTACGCAATGCCCACCACCTCAAGTCACTGGGAATTCAAATTGGTAGCGTGGAATTTGATCGCCAAGCGATCGCTAATCATGCTGATAATCTCGTCTCAAAAATTCAAGGCGACTTAACCAACAGCCTTAAACGTCTAGGAGTCGATATCATCGGAGGTTGGGGAAAAATCGCTGGGGCGCAAAAAGTCTCTGTTACTGGAGATGGTGGTGAAAAAACCATCACAGCCAAAGACATCATCCTTTCCCCTGGTTCAATTCCTTTTGTCCCTCCCGGAATTGAAGTAGATGGCAAAACTGTCTTTACCAGCGATCAAGGTGTCAAGTTAGAGTCGCTACCAGATTGGGTGGCAATTATTGGCAGTGGTTACATCGGCCTGGAATTTTCTGATATTTACTCAGCTTTGGGTTGTGAAATCACCATGATTGAAGCCCTAGATCAGTTAATGCCAGGATTTGACCGCGATATTGCCAAACTTGCCGAACGCGTGTTGATTACTCCCCGCGATATTGAAACCAAAGTGGGGATATACGCCAAAAAAGTCATCCCAGGTTCGCCTGTGGTGATTGAGTTAGCGAATTTCAAAACCAAAGAAGATGTAGATGTCATCGAAGTAGATGCTTGCTTGGTAGCTACAGGACGCATCCCGGCGACCAAAAATCTCGGTTTAGAGTCTGTGGGTGTGGAAGTTGATCGGCGGAATTTTATCCCCGTTGACGATCGCATGGCAGTGCTATCAGCTGGTGAAGTAGTACCACATCTGTGGGCAATTGGGGACGCTAATGGGAAAATGATGTTGGCACACGCGGCTTCTGCTCAAGGCATCATCGCGGTAGAAAATATAGTTGGCAGGGAAAGAATAGTAGACTATCGCAGCATCCCGGCAGCGGCGTTTACTCACCCGGAAGTCAGCTATGTGGGTTTAACAGAAACAGCAGCTAAGGAGTTGGGACAAACCGAAGGGTTTGAAATCGCCACAAGTAGGAGTTACTTCAAAGGAAATTCCAAAGCGTTGGCAGAAAATGAAGCTGACGGTATCGCCAAAGTAATATATCGCAAGGATACCGGAGAAGTCTTAGGCACTCACATTTTTGGACTGCACGCCTCAGACTTAATTCATGAAGCGTCAGCTGCGATCGCAAACCGTCAATCTGTCCACAGCCTCGCACATCTAGTTCACGCTCACCCGACACTCTCAGAAGTCTTGGATGAAGCTTATAAACGAGCCGCAATTTAGTCATTTGTTCTCTGTCATTTGTCCTTTGTTAATAAACAAGGGCAAATGACCAATGACAAATGACAAATGACCAATGACAAATGCCCAATGACAAATTATGCAAATCCGCCGTCGTTCACCTAACCCAGCTATTGATGTATCGATATTGCGTTACCAGTCTGCCATACCTGATTCAGCACCAAACAACATTTTGGAGGAAATTGTCTGGCAGAAAGAAGTAGAAGTTGAGCAGATGCGGGAAAAGATGCCTTTACGGGAATTGCAACATCAAGCACTTTCCGCACCGCCAACCCGTGATTTTGTCGCCGCCTTGCGCCAAGGCAAGACAAAGCCAGCGTTGATTGCCGAAGTTAAAAAAGCTTCACCAAGCAAAGGCGTTTTCCGAGAAGATTTTGACCCAGTAGCGATCGCCCTATCTTATCAGCAAGGTGGTGCTACCTGTCTTTCTGTGCTAACAGATGTCAAGTTCTTTCAAGGTAGTTTTGACAACTTAGCCAAAGTTCGGGTTGCCGTAGATTTGCCCCTACTATGCAAAGAATTTATCATCTACCCTTACCAAATGTACTTGGCGCGTGTTCGGGGTGCAGATGCTATTTTGTTGATTGCAGCTATCTTGAGCGATCAAGATTTGCAATACTTCCTCAAAATTGCTAACAACCTGAAAATGGCGGTCTTGATTGAAGTCCATAGCTTGGCAGAACTTGACCGTGTGTTAGCCTTAGATGGGGTCTGCTTAGTCGGAATCAATAATCGCAATTTGGAAGATTTCTCGGTTAACCTGCAAACTACTTGCCAACTTTTAGCTGCAAGGGGTAGCCAATTGCAGGAGAAAAACATCCTTGTTGTCAGCGAGTCAGGACTACATAACCCTGATGATTTGAGCTTGGTGCTGACAGCAGGTGCTTCTGCTGTACTCATTGGAGAATCTTTGGTAAAACAACCAGATCCCGGCGCTGCGATCGCCCATCTATTACCGAAGGATTCCTGAAAGAAACACCTCCCCTGCGCCCCTTCGCGCAGGGCAACTGCACACAATAAGTTGGGTAATCGGGCACACTATGCGTAGATACGCAGCACTTTGCCGTCAAATATCATCAATATCTTTGCCAAATCTTCATTGCTAATCAAATAAAAGCCATAAGCAACTAGTTATTTCTTATGTAACAATTCATTAACAAGAGAAAAACTTTGACTAATACAAAATCCCAAATATGAAATCAAAACTTAACTTCATGGAGCAAATTCCTCTACCTTCACCTATCCACTACGAACTTATACTTCAACTTTTAGAGAGGCAAACCATGTTAGCAGTAAATGATAATCCAGATTTACGGCATCAGGTGAATCAGCTAATTATTACTCTCCGTAAAGCTGCTGTACAGCAAAAGCGACTAGAAGAAATTTGCGAGTTTTCTTCTGTGACTATTGATCACCGCTGGTCAATCAACCATCATAATGGTAGCAAAGTTGTTGCCCCCGATTGAAGCTGATAACTTAATATCTCAACCTCAGATTTAGCATCTTTGTTAAGTTAGCTTACCATCATCAGAAAGTGCCTAGCTGTATTTAAGCGCCCAGCACTTAAAAGTTCTGCCGCACTTGCTTTTGCTTAACTCCAATGCATGGTTTGGGGTGTGATTTGCAAGTATCTACATAAATCATGGTTACAAAACTTTCTCTGTTTTGCAAAAATATCTATGAAATGCTAAATGAAGATTTAAAATCGGCAGTTTTAAGGCTCAGATTTTAGTTTATAAACATTTTACTTGATTTAACTTGTTTTCTCAAGGTATATATAGTTATTTTTATTTCACTTCTAACTTAGTCTTTTACAACTTATACAAAAATTTTATCAATGTTGTATAAAAAATGTCATTTTTATAAAAATTTAGATGGGAAAAAGTTCATCTTGATTGAGGGGAAATTTTAGATCAGCTAAAATATTGATGATATAGCGGTTCTCAGTTTAACTGAATACAGACCTAACACCCAGTTCCTTCTCTACAAGGGAAAGAGGTCAGAGTGCGTTGCATTTAAACGGTAACTGCGATATTCCCTCTCCAATTTGACGAAAGATGAAATATAACAGCATTTATGAACTCTTCAAAAATAATCAAGCTTGGGTTGCCGAAAAACTAGCTATAGACCCAACTTACTTTGAAGAATTATCTGCCGGACAAACACCACCTTTCTTATATATTGGGTGTTCTGATAGTCGTTTAGCATTAACAAGCTTTACCCGTACAGAACCAGGAGAGTTATTTGTACATCGTAATATTGCCAATCAAGTTTCTTTAACGGATATAAACTTTTTAGCCGTTTTAGAATACGCAATTTTACATCTAAAAGTAGAACATATTATTGTTTGCGGTCACTACGATTGCGGAGGAATTAAGGCCGCCTTAGAAGGGAGAACTATCGGAATCCTTGATAACTGGGTAAATCCGATTCGGGAACTGTATCTGGAGAAACAAGAAGAAATTGATGTTTTACCAACAAGAGAAGAACGTTTGAATCGTTTATCGGAAATCAATGTTGTGGCTCAAGTGAAAAATCTTTACCAAACTTCTATCATGCGTCAAGTACTCCATGAGCGAAAAGCACCTATGGTTCATGGCTGGGTACTAGATATACGCACTGGATTAATTAAAGATTTGAAGGTATCAACTGTACAATGGCAATTGCATATCTGTCCCTTGCTTTTAGAGTTTAGACTCTATGCCATGTTAAAAAATGAGAGTTAATCGGGTATTTAGCGCCACACAAAAGCCTGCATTAGAGACTTTATAAATTTCGTCTTGACAATTTTTATTTAGAATAAAATAATTAGTTATTTTCCCAAAAATATTGTAATTCCTAAGTCAAACTTATCAACCAATATGCTTGGTTTAATAATTCTTCGTAAGGCATTCATAGAGGCTCTGGCTCGATTTATTACTGGATGCAGAGCCTCTAACCTACCCCTACGAAAATTACTTCTTAGCAATTATCCACACTGCATGAATAATCCCAGGAATATAACCGAAAAGCGTCAAAACTATGTTAATCCAAAAGTCTATACCAAAACCTACTTGTAAAAAAACTCCTAAAGGCGGCACGAAAACGGCACACAGAATCCGAACTAAATCCATTTGAACCTCCTGTTCATCTCACAAAATACAGCTTGCTGGCGAATTTATTCACCACTGTTCAAGCATATTTGTACTTCTCAAAGATAACATTTTCTTGCTCAATCTAGATAACAGTTGAGATGCGGTAAACCGCACTTAACATTAGCCCCCGCTAATTTTAGCTTTGTAACCTAGCTTGGTCAAAATATCAACAATTTTCTGCTTGTGTTCGCCCTGAATTTCAATTTCGTTATCTTTAATTGTCCCGCCTGTGCCGCACTGACTTTTTAACTGTTTTACCAAATCTCCCAAGGTTTCGGGTTTGGCTTGAAAACCGCTAATCACAGTGACGGTTTTGCCTTTGCGTCCTTTACGGGAAGCTTGTACTTTGAGATTTTGTTGTTGTGGAGGCAGTTCTGGAACTGGTCTTTCTATGGCAGCAGAGTTGTCGTTGCCAAATTCGCGGTAGACAAAGCTTTTGTCGGAAGATTTGGGATTGGAAGAAGGCATAAAATGTCTGTTAATAAAAATTTCAAAGGCAGTGGAAACTTCTACGCAACCATTCTGCTGGGATATCAATTTCTAGGCTAACATCACAAATCCATTACAAGGGATTCAAAATTATTGGGGATTGGGCATTAAATTCAGTGAACAGTGAACAATTATCACGTTAACAGAAAGGAAATTTGACCCCGACTGAAACACGCCATTTTTAGAAATGAGGGACTGTACAGAGGGAAAAACTTTTCTCCCTTACTGCCTGCTCCCTTGTTTCTTCCCCAGTCCCCAGATATGCCCCAGACTTTCTATAATAATTAAATCCTTCTCCTCATCGAAAACAGCCTGTGACTACCACTCCCCTCTCTCCAAGTTCAACTGCTCAGGTTCCAGATACCCTAGGTCGCTTTGGACGCTTTGGCGGTAAGTATGTACCAGAAACGCTCATGCCTGCCCTTGCTGAATTAGAAACAGCTTATCAGCAATACCGCAATGACCCTGGTTTTCAAGCAGAATTACAGCAGTTGTTACGGGATTATGTGGGACGTGCTACACCATTGTATTTCGCTGAACGCCTGACTGCTCATTATGCCCGACCCGATCGCACGGGGCCGCAAATTTACTTAAAACGTGAGGATTTAAATCATACTGGCGCTCACAAAATCAATAATGCCCTTGGTCAGGTATTGCTAGCGAAACGCATGGGTAAACAGCGGATTATTGCCGAAACGGGTGCTGGACAACACGGAGTTGCCACAGCTACAGTTTGCGCTCGTTTTGGGTTGGAATGCGTAATTTACATGGGCGTTCATGATATGGAGCGCCAATCTTTAAATGTGTTCAGAATGCGGCTGATGGGCGCAGAAGTGCGTCCGGTAGAGGCGGGAACGGGAACTTTGAAGGATGCCACTTCTGAAGCAATCCGGGATTGGGTGACAAATGTGGAAACGACTCACTACATCCTAGGTTCGGTAGCAGGGCCCCATCCTTACCCGATGATGGTACGTGATTTTCATGCAGTAATCGGTCAAGAAACTCGTGCCCAAGCAATGGAAAAGTGGGGTGTATTGCCTGATATCCTCTTGGCTTGTGTCGGTGGTGGTTCCAATGCGATGGGACTATTTTATGAGTTTATAAATGAGTCTTCTATACGGTTCATTGGGATTGAGGCAGCTGGAGAAGGTGTCAATACCGAAAAACACGCAGCAACCTTGACAAAAGGACGAATTGGTGTATTGCACGGAGCAATGAGCTATCTCCTGCAAGATGAAGATGGGCAAATTATTGAGGCACACTCAATTAGTGCCGGGTTAGATTATCCTGGTGTAGGCCCAGAACATAGCTATTTAAAAGATACTGGTCGCGCTGAATATTATAGTGTGACCGATGCAGAGGCAATGGCTGCATTCCAGCGATTGTCGAAGTTGGAGGGAATTATCCCGGCATTGGAAACAGCCCATGCGATCGCCTACCTTGAAACTCTCTGTCCTCAACTAACCGACAGTCCTCGGATTGTAATTAACTGCTCTGGACGTGGTGATAAGGATGTACAAACGGTAGCCAAGTTATTAGATCCTGCATAAATCTACGTAAAATATTGGGGAAAAAGTAATATATAAATGATTTCCCAAATGCAAAAGTCCATGTCAGAGATGTAGCTACATCTATGCTGGCTACGTTAGGCTCATGCAAGAGCCGAAATTTTGGTAAAAGGGGTATACTTCCCTCAGCAAAATGCCGAACACACTAACTTTGCCGATAAATCATTAGACATCTCCAAAATTAATTATTTGTTAGCTGAAACTCTTGTAGAGACGTAGCAATACTACGTCTCGACATTCATTTTCACTACCATGTCTATTTGACTTAGTAGTTTTTCACATTTTGCTGCATGAAATCCCCCAAAAAGATCACGTAGAATTACGCAAAAGCTTTATCTTTTTATCGCTAATAATAGTATAGTTTTTTACAAAAGTTTGTCTAAATATTGATGTGTGAGTAAGTAAAAACCCTTAACTAAAGCTAGTCATTCAGAGGCTTTATTGAAGAAATTGATACCATTTATCTGGAAATAATAATCCTAGTTCTAATTAAGTGCGCAAGAATAAATAAAACTATGTTACGCAATGTAAAGGTAATTAAACTACCTTTTGGTAAACAGTTTCAGTCTTATTTTAACGGCTGAACCGCTTATTACAAAGCTTTGATTTATTCACGCCTACTTACTGAGAGGGCGATATTTTATCAACGGGGGAATTTTTTCGTAATATCGAGCATTTAAAAGCTTATTAGTAGTTTTTGCATAAAAAACGGCATAAATAGAAATATATAGACCTACAAGCAATTTGTCACATTGACATCAGTATAGTTAGATTGTCAAAAAGATTACGTTAATAAGATGATAAAAACAACAGTCTTTGGTGTTGCTTTAGGCACCATTGTTCTCAGTAGCGGTGCGATCGCTACTCCTGTAACAAATTCGACTTTTACGCCAATATCTTCACATCTATCAAATACTACTGTTGAAATTGCAGCATCTAGTATCGACAGTACTGCTATAGAACAATCGGTTTTCACGCAAATTAATAACTACAGAGTTTCCCAAGGGCTAGCAAAGCTAACTCGCAATTCTGACATCGATACTCAAGCCAGAATTCACAGTAAGAATATGGCTAATGGTACAGTTGCCTTTGGACATACTGGATTTACAGAACGTGTTAAAGCAATCGGTATTCCATACAATGCAGCTGCCGAAAATGTCGCTTACAACCAGGGATATACTGATCCGGCGACGACAGATGTTCAAGGCTGGCTCAAGAGTCCAGGGCATCTTACCAATATCAAAGGCAATTATGAGAAGACAGGAATTGGTGTTGCTACCACTAGTACAGGCAAAGTCTTCTTAACACAAATTTTTCTTCGATAATCGGTTTAGTGAAATTTAGGCTTTTTTCTCAAATTCCTTATTAGTGGCTTATTAGTAGGGTGTATAACCATGCGCCCCTACTAAATTATTTTTTTATGAATTCACGAAAATCCTAAATTTTTAGCAAAATTAACCGTGATTTTTATGAAGCTGACCTATTGAAGTCACGATTATTTGTGTTCTTTGTAAAGGATATAGCCAAATTGCCGAAATTCATCATTACTTAATAGTATTGTAGTATATATTTTCGGAACAATGAGGTAGAGTATAAGTCTTATATCTCTACACATTACGCAATTCTCCATGTTCCGACAAACTGCTTTTGGCATCGCTTTAAGTGCGCTTGTCCTTGCTAGTGGATTAACGACTGTTCCGATACCAAATCATACTTCTACGAATACATCCACCCGTAATAAGCTGTTGTCGCTTTTTTCTAGTCAGGTTGCAATATCGACTCCTAGTTTTAAAACTACTGAGTTAGAAAAATCAGTATTTGAGCAAATTAATCGATATCGGGCTTCTAAAGGGCTACCAAAGTTGACCCTAAATGCAAATATGACTAGACAGGCAAGAATTCATAGTCAAAATATGGCTAAAGGTAAAACTCCATTTAGCCATCAGGGATTTGAAGGGCGAGTCAAAGCTGTCCCTATTCGCTACAACAGTGCCGCGGAAAATGTTGCTTTCAATCGCGGATATAGCAACCCCGTGGAGGAAGCTGTTACTGGTTGGATCAAGAGTCCGGGACATCTAAAGAATCTTAAAGGAAATTACAACCTTACTGGAATTGGCGTTGCTACTAATAATCAAGGCGAAGTCTACCTGACACAAATCTTTTTTCGCACTAGTCGTACTAGGTAGATTTAATTTCTGATTATTTTGCACAATAATAATGTAGTGTCTGACAATACTTTTGTTTGGTGGACACTGCTATTATTTTTGAAGGATTGATGACATTACAAGATTTTCAGGTGAGTGATCGCGACCTTAGTGACGCAGCCCTAAGCCAGTATTTAGCATCTACAGCGATCGCAGTTGATACAGAAACGATGGGATTATTGCCACTGCGCGATCGCTTGTGTCTCGTCCAGTTGTGCAACCTTGAAGGGAAAGTGACTGCAATCCGCATAGCTAAAGGACAAGCTGATGCCCCAAACTTAAAAAAACTCTTAGAAGCGACCAATGTCGTAAAAGTGTTTCACTTTGCTCGCTTTGACCTTGCCACTTTGCGAGCCAATCTAGGGATTCAGGTTAAGCCTGTTTTTTGTACTAAAATTGCTAGTAAATTAGCCCGTACTTACACAAATCGCCACGGACTCAAAGATGTGGTGCAAGAATTAGAGCAAGTGGAACTAGATAAAAGTTCTCAAAGTTCTGATTGGGGTAATGCCGCTAGTTTATCTGAAGCTCAACTAAGTTATGCTGCCAATGATGTGCGCTACTTAATTAGTGTGCAGCAAAAGCTCATAGAAATGCTCAAACGCGAAGAACGTTGGCAAATTGCTCAAGAATGTTTTGAATTCTTACCAACGATAGTTTCCTTAGATTTGTTGCAATTTAAAGATTTGTTTGAACACTGATCAATCAGTAAACCTTAAAGAGTAGGGAAAATAAATTTTCATTCCTGCTCGATCCACCCTAGCGATCTGTCAAGTTGAAATTCATAGCAAAGCAAGTTGTAGTGAGGACTTTCTTCCTTATTTTCTAAGCACTAAAGCCCTTACTACAATCTCTGATAGTAAATTATTTTTGCCTAAGATCCAATATTGGAATCATCAGTATTTCTAGGAGTTTGAGATTCATTAACACCTTCTTTAAGGTTGCTGGCTCCCTCTTGAATACCTTCTTTGAGATTACTGGCTCCCTCTTGAATGCCTTCTTTGAGATTACTGGCTCCTTCTTGAATGCCTTCTTTAAGGTTACTAGCTCCTTTTTTAATGGCTTCCGTCGCGCTAGTGCCTGTTCCTTCCTTTGGCTGATGTTCTTGGTGAGCTTTTAGTCGATCTACTACATTGTATTCATCTGCACCTGGTGGAGTTTTGGATTCAACAATACCTTCTGTTTGGCCACCGATCGCCTTCCATGCGGCAAGGCCACCTTTGAGTTGAGAGACATGCACAAATCCATTAGAACGCAGTTGTTGTGCAGCTTGGGCGCTTTCTTCTTCGTTAGCACCGTAAACATAAATATCACGGCTTTTATCCAAAGAAGGTACTGCACGCTCTACCAATTCATTTATTGGCATTGGCATTGATCCCATAATGTGACCTTCGTTGAAGGCATTGCGATCGCGCACATCCAGTATTGTAAAAGCTGGTTCGCCCCATTCTAGACGAGACTTCAGCACATGAACATCAGATTGTGGTTCTATTGGTGGTTCTGGGGGAATGATGCCGCCTACTAAATTGTTAACCATAATTGTTCCTGACTGACGATATTAATAGCAATTTAACGGACTCAATATATTTAATTGCTCTTTCTCTGGGCTGAATTTACTCAAAATATCTCCTGAGATAGAGTAGCTAATTAAAATATCTTCTACCATTTAATCCATTGCAAATATAGCCAAATTAGACTATAGAAAGGATTTTTTTATTAATTTTATATTTTTAGTCTTTAATTATTCTAACGGATTGTGAATAAATTTAAAGTTATTAAATTTATTATTTAAGATAGTATAAAAATTAAAAAGATTTAAGCTATTAGTACAAGAATTAGATACCTTTTCAATATCTGTGAGCGCTAATAATAATGTATTCTCAATTTCCTGTCGCACTCTTAGAATTACATAAGCAATATCTCTTGATTGTTTTCGTAAAGGAGACTGTATATAAAGGGTTGCAGATAACTTAGTGGCTTAGTTGACCATAGTTCACCCTTGGCTCTCGGATGTTGAAGTTCTGAGCCTCAATATTGAATATTAGTGAAAGATTTTTGGCAAGACGATCACTTGTTATACCAGGTTTTTCGCCACTCCTGCATTTGCTTAATCTCTGTATTTTGTGCTTTAATAATTTCTTGGGCTAATTGCTTGGTTTCAGGGCGCTTAGACTTATTCAATACATCTTTTGCCATAGTTACAGCCCCTTCATGGTGAGGAATCATCGCATTGATAAACCGCAGATCAAATTCCGCATCAGCTGCACCTAAATCCTGACTCATCATCATAGTTTTCATTTGATCAGAAGACATTTCCATCATGTGGCCCATTTGACTGTTATAAGCCATTGGTTTATCTCCCGCCTTGGGATACCAAGCTTGTCGCCACTGCTTCATCTGAGTGATTTCTTGGTTTTGCGATTTGATAATATTGTCTGCTAGCTTTTTGATTTCAGGACGTTTTGATTTCTGCTCCGCTTCTTTAGCCATTTCCACAGCCCCTTGATGGTGCGGTGCCATAGCGTCGATAAATCGTAAATCAAAATTAGCATCGGCTGGGCCTAAATCCATTCCCATACTGTGATTCATGCCACCACCGTGATTCATCATCTGCTTGTCATTAGCATTGGTGGCGGTTTCCTTTAGGGTTTGGCTTTGGTTCTGAGAAGCAGTATTGGTACATCCTGTGATTAACCCACCAGCAGAAGCGATCGCAGTAAAAGTTAACGCCAAAAACCCATTCCTCAAAGATAGCAGTTGCATAAGCCTTACCTCATAGTTTCCTAATTCTATATTTACTTATTAGCTTGGCAGCCAGAAATGAAATTAGGATGAAATCTAAAGAGCCCCAACTTCCTTGATAAGTAGGGGTTCTTGTTGTTTATTTATCACTCAAAGTTGTGTAAGCTTCATTAACTAAGTGCATTTTCTCTTGTGCTTGTTTTTGCAGTTGTGGTTGATTCACAAACAAATCTGGATGCCATTTTTTTACTAAAGTTCGATAAGCCTGCTTTACCTCAGCTTGAGAAGCATTTGTTTGCAATCCTAAAATACTATAGGCGCGAGTAATCTTATCTTTTTGCGTCTGGGTTTTTGGTTGATTAGGTGCTTTGTTGCTTTGAGTTGTATTTTGCTGTTTGCCAGTTTGAGAACCAGGCGATTGCATCTCTGCTTTCATTCGCGCTATTTCTTCATTGAGTTCCCAATCACGAAATTTCGCCTCCACTTCTTCGGGACGCGGAGAAGGAGAAGCTTTTGGCGGTGGAGAAACAGGTTTTACCTTTGTCTGAGTATTCTTAGCAGTATTTTCCTGTTGTTGCTTAACACAAGGATCTTTTTTAGGAGAACTTTGAACTCTCTCTGGCTGTGGTGAATATTTTTTATTAGTATTACTGTACTTAGGTATTTCTTTATAAGGTTGATGATTTGAGGATATTTTTACTTTCTCTAACTCTTGCAATAACTGATTAAAACCGTTTTGTAACTGTTGCCAACTTTCACGTTTTTTAGTAATTTCTAGCGGTTCTTGACTAATTTCAAAACAAATTATTTTTTCGGCTTTTTGTTCATATTCAGTTAAAATAGATAACCCTTGACTACTGAAGCCAGATAAATAATCTTAAATTGCAGTTATACAAAGTTTAGCAACTTCCTGATGATAAGATTCCTTTGCTAATTGATCGTCTTGTTTTTGAATATTCTTGTTTAGCAAATAAGAAATACTCCCAACGACAGCAGCACCCACTGGGCCGCCTAACAACCAACCAATACCACCACCAACAGCGATAGAACCTGGTTCACTCAAATCATCAGTATTGCTTGGCTTTGATGGTAATATAATTTGTGGTTCGCTAGGAAAAGGAATTATTAAATCTTGCGGTCGTTCTTCTTGGAAAAATTCGTAAGCTTGATAAAGCCATTTTACCACAGCTAATTGCAATTGGTTCAGGTCTTTTTTAAGAGTATTTGTTTGCCAAGCTTTAAAGTTATTTTCTGCCAATGCAATTGCCGCATCAGCTTGATATTTTGTGAGTAGATTGGGTAATGCTAGCCAATCACGTAACTCTCCCACGCTAGTAGAAAAACCTTTATAGATTAAGTTAGCTGCTTTTCGTTTAATTTCAATTTTGCTATTTTCTTTATCATCAAAGGATTTTATTTCAAGAGCAATCGGGTCAATTTTAGCTTTTAATGAGTATTGGATTTGAGAAGCGATCGCTTGCACTCTTGGCAAACGCACACTACCACGATCTGGTTGCAAAATCCCCACAATATTTTGTAAAGCTGTTTCAAAAGCCGCTAACCCGCTACTATTAGCAGCAGCAACATCGCCTTTTAATCTAGCTCTTAAAGCAGGTAAAGCATCAACGCGATATAAATTACTAAAACCTGGAGGTAATTCGGCTCGAAAGCTCTCTGCAACAAACAGCAAGCGATTTTGGACTTGTTTTTGCTCGTCGGGTTCGAGTAAGTTAAGAAAATTAGCAACAAATATAACAGTTTTAATACCGCGATCTAATAGCCAATCTCGTAAGTTTTCCCGCTCACCTAAAGTCATTAACTTACGTGCATCTAATAATTGTATAACTAAATCTGCACCTAAAAGTTGTTCTCTGACTAAATTATCTTGTTCATCTTTATCATTGGTTCCCGGTAAATCTAAAAATTCTACACCTGTTTCTAAGAAGGGATGCGGACAAAAAATTTCTACAGATGCTACATCTTTTCGCATCTGCCTATTGCCATCAAGAATTGCAAATTGTTGTAAAACTTCTGTGCCACTACGATAGACTTCTGTAGCATCTACCAACATGATGCGAGTTCGCACATCAGAACCATACTTGACAGTAATCGCTGCGCCTGTAGTGGGGATTAAATCAATTGGTAAGGTGCGATTCCCTAACATGGCATTCAGTAAGGTAGATTTGCCATGATTAAAGGGGCCAAAGACTGCAATCCGAAAGCTAGGATTAACGAGATGATTGCAGATGGTAATTATATCTTGATGCAATTGCGATTTGTGTTCTAAATTCAGTAATGCAGATGCAGATTTGAGAGAATCTGCTAAATCTTTATAACCTTCATACTGTTGTTGCATAATTCCTCGTTCCCAGTCTCCGCCTGGTAATGCAATTACCTCACATTCTTATAGTTATGGGAGGCTCCGCCTCCCAGTAGGTATTCCCAGCTTCTAGCTGGGAACGAGAGTAATGAGATTTATCAACTATAATAAGCTAATAAATTGCTATACGCTGCCTCGATTTTTTGCAACTGAGCTATTACATCTTCCTGTAAGTTTTTTAAGCGATTGAACTCACCCTCACGGTTTATTTCACGGGTTTGTTTCTGCTTGACTAAATTATCTAATTCAGATTTCCGAGATACTATATCATCGTTAATCCGCTTACCCACTTCTCTTTCGTAAGAGTCAAAACACTCTTTGACGGCATTGTATACAACCTGAGATTGTTCATGTGCGACTTGTGGGAGATGTTTAACTAACTCCTTCTTCGCTGTTTTAACTAGCTCTTTACGTGCTTGATCTGCTTGCAAAAATCCGACTCCTAAACCTAACAGTGCAAACCCGATGGGGCCAAGAAAAATACCTGTTACTGCTGTAATTATCCCGCCAATACCAATTACAGTAAAGTAGTTTAACAAGATATTTTTCCAGTCAAATCCGGCTCCTGCTAGTGCAAAACCAGCAAGATTTCCCTTAGACAGTTATAACAATCCCATTGCCCATTTTGCCCAGCCGGGAGAGTTATCTTCTTCAGGTGTAGTACTAGTATTTACTTTGACATTTTGTCCGGTGAGCTTTTCTGTGATTTGATCTGTGACTTGACTGTAAGAGGCACCATATTGTGCAGCACTGCGAGAAAGTTCTTTAAAAGCTGCATTGATATCTTTTTCAGCAGTTAATGTCCAAGCAGCAGATTTGTCAGTGATATATTGCTCAAAGGCTTTTTGCAGTGCGGTGTTAAATGCTTCTCGTTTACCACTACTGAGAAAATCAAACAAATTTAATTCCGGTTGATAGCGCAAGAAATCGGTTTCAAAAGTATTACCTAAATTTAAAACGTAGCCGCGAAAAGATTCGGAAATCGTTCTTGCTTGAGTGTCTCTAGTATTGATAATTTCGTAATCGTTCATGGGGGTAATTTATTGCTGAAATCGAGCAAAATATAATGATTGAAGAAGCTACAGCGACTAAACACACAAGCTCATCGATGAAAATTAAGACTAAATCATCTCGGAAGACACATAATGTATAGGAAGCATTTATTACTTAATCAGTAGTAGGAACTTTGGGGAGTAAGGATGGAGTTGGTTGACTAGAGCG